>CBDUOF010000137.1:0-12970 GCA_965368765.1 uncultured Anaerolineae bacterium
ATTGCTGCCGATTACTCCATCTCTAACAATCAATCTGGATAGGAACGCCCAAACGCTTCGTGGCACATTCATCTTGAGACCTCGCAGCGAATATGAAACGAGCACCTTTCCCATTCTGGGCGTGACAGAGATGCAGCTCACCTTGCCTGATGGCACCATTCAGCCCTGTAGCATCAGTGGCGAAAAAGACGAAACGTACCAGCACACAACGTGGTCTTTCCATTGTGATTTGACTGCCGTGCCCCTGGCAGAAAGCATCGCTGTTGCGATCAGCTTTCATACCACGACAGAAATAGTTCTTACCACAATCGGCCAAATTGACCTGAGCAACCAGTGATGTAATTAATGGAGTTTGTTATGCGTGCCAAAAGCTTCTTTTCTATCAGTTTACTTCTGCTTGCAATTGGGATTTTCTGGAGTGCGGCGCAATATAGACCCCTTCGTGCCCAATCCAGCGACAGCACCACTTACTTGCCGTATGTACAAAATTCAGAAATGGCCAGCCCCACAGCGACACCTACCTCAACCCCGCCAGGCGGTGGCTTACCGACTATCGTCAATGGCGATTTTGAGCTGGGGTCAACTGCGTCTGTGCTAGAAACGGCCGTTGCTTTCCCGGACGCCGCAGAGGGCAGTGTGGGTTGGCAAGAGCTGCGCAGCCTGAGCAACCGCCCCCTCATTGCACAATCGGCTGGCACCCTGCCCATTACACCTCGCTCCGGAAGCTGGTTTGCCTGGTTGGGTGGCGACCACAATTTAGGTGAAACCAACAATCATCGGAGCCAAATTGTTCACTGGGATCGTTTCTTCTTGACTGCGAACCAGACAACGTACTTGCAGCTCTATTACCAAATAATTTCCAGTGAACAGCCCAATGAATTTGGCATTTGCGACAGCGATGTTGTCAATTTATGGATGAATAATATCCTGGTACAGCAGGCCCAAATTTGCGAACAAACTCAAACCAACGGCTGGACAAAGGCGAGTGTCGATCTATCGTCTTTTGCCGGTCAGTGGGTGACATTAGAATTTGAAATGCGAACGGATTTTCAAAATCTCAGCCACTTCTTTATTGATGATGTGAGTTTTCAATTCACCCCATAAGGCACATTCAAGAAGGTCAAAAGTTAAACGGCCGTACCACTGCGGTCACAAGGAACC
This sequence comes from uncultured Anaerolineae bacterium, assembly GCA_965368765.1. Taxonomy (GTDB): domain Bacteria; phylum Chloroflexota; class Anaerolineae; order Promineifilales; family Promineifilaceae; genus Leptofilum. The sequence continues at coordinate 1,162 of CBDUOF010000137.1, forward strand.
CTATGAAATCAAAACGAGCCATAGGCTTCACGGTAGTAACCCTCTTATTAATTCTTGCCTGGGTAGCCCGTTCCAACCCTGGGCAGGCCGCCCCTGCCGCCACGACCTACTACGTGTGCGACTGCCAGCCAGGCGCAGATGGCGACTGCGCTGCGGGCAGCGATGCCAACCCCGGCACTGATCCTGTCGCACCGTGGCAAACCTATGAACGGGCACGGACCCAGTTCAACAGCGGCACGGCTGGGGATGAAACTCGCTTTTGCCAGGGTGGCGCTTTTGATTTGGGCAGCGGCAGCGGCCAATGGACCAATTTGAGTTGTACGGCCGTACAGCCTTGCATGGTCTCGGACTACACGCCACCCTGGGCCACAGGCGACGAGGCGCGCCCCATTCTCTCCCGTTCCATGGATGCCCACGCCTTTGAGCTGGCCAACGGTGGGGATGCTGTCGCCGATGGCGGCTACACCTTCCAGAATCTGGATTTGCGCTGCCCGGGCTGTACCAACAGCGGCTGGGCTTTCTTCTTTTACAATGATGTCAACGACGTGCTCATCGAGAACGTACGCATCGATGGGTTTGCCATTGGCGTGCATCTGGCAGGAGCCAACGCCTGTGCCGTAGGCGATGCCCTTTGCAACGGCCAAAACGACCGCATTACCCTGCGCCAGCTCACCATTACCAACAGCGATCATCAGGGCATTTTAGGCGGTGCCAATGATCTGCTCATTGAGAACAGCTACCTGGAAAATAACGGGGACGGCACCATTTTTGACCACAATATCTACGTAAGCGGCGGCAGCGGCATCACAATCCGCGGCAATGAGCTGTACCGCTCCTCGCTGGACGGCAGCGGTAATTGCAACGGCACTTCACTCGTCGGCCATGGTATCCTGAACAATGTGTTGATTGAAGCGAATGTGGTGCGCGAGGCTCTCGGCATGGCCAACGATGCCTGTTGGGGGATTGCCATTACGCCCGCCTACGACACGGCCGAATCGTTCAGCAACGTCACCATTCGCGGCAATCGCGTGGAGAATGTTGGCAATGTGGCTATCGGCATGGCATCTTGCCTGAACTGCACCATCGAAAACAATGTGCTCATTCAGAACCAGGGCTTTGGCATGACGGCGGTGGCTGTCCCGGCGCAGCCACCGCAAGCGGGGGATGCTATCAGCGCCAATTTCATCATTCGCAACAACAGTATTTGGACGACCACGGGGACAGGCATCGCCCTCAATGAGGGGAGCGGCCACATTATTGTGAGCAACGCCATTCAGGCTACAGGCACGAACGCCATCTGGAACTGCCTGGACGCCACGCAGGCTGCCAGCAGCTATGACGTGATCGACCACAATGTCTGCGATTTCAGCGTCGGAGAATGGGCCAACGCAGTGGGCGATTTGGCTGCGTGGCAGGCGTTTGGCTGGGGGGGCAATTCGCTTGCGGCGCTTCCCGGGTTTGTGAGTGGGGGGGATTTACGCCCCGGAGCAGAAACGGCCGCGCTCGTCAACGCCGGGCATCCCACCCTTAGCAGCACGGTGGATTTTGCCGAAAACGGCCGTGATGCCCTGCCAGATGTGGGCGCCTACGAGTGGCTGGGAAATTTGACACAGCTGTATTTGCCGCTGGTGGTGAAGTGAGCTGATTTTGTCGTATGCTTACCCAAGCATATCGTAAAGTCTCATTTGGCAACGTTCGATTCTTTTCAGGGCAATGGGCAGTTGGGTAAATCGTATTGTCTTTTAACCTGATCACAATGCGACGATCATCAATGAGAATTTCATGGTCTCGGACCTGTACGGCCGTACTGCCACAGCTCTTTGCGGAAGTTGTAGTCGCAAGATACGGTGACGCCACGATCATGGGCGGCTCAGGCTGCGTGCAGCGAACATTCTTCCGCTGTGGCGCTGATGGCAGGCGTGATGCCGGTGATGTGGAACCAGCCTGCCCCGTCAAAGATGGCGTCCCAATCAAAGTCGGCCGCTTTGGCAGTGCTGATTGAAGCGTGCGCCCGATCATAGACGACGTTGGAAGCGCGCTGATTGGCGCCGCCTTCGAGGAAGTAGATGCCGATACGCTCCCCCTGGCGGCCGATGTAGGAGGTGTTCACACCATAGTCATGTAAAAAGCGGATGCAGGCGTCGGCTAGTGGGTTAGCGGGTAGGGCGGCGACAAAAGAAACGTCTAGCCTAAAGTTGGTCAGGGACAAGGCCACATTGCCTTCACCGCCGCCAAACGTTGCTTCCAGCGCCAGAGCTTGAAAAATCGCTCAGCTCCAGGCGATATCAAACGCGGGCTAATTTCGCCTAAGGTTACCGCTCATTTACTCGTAAAGTTCAGCATGATTACTTGAATAGTCGTTCATCTTGTCGTCGATTTGTCAGTGGCGCGGCGGTTTCAGCCGAGTCTTGGCTGTTCTGGCCGAAGCCGCCACTCTGGAATGAGAAATGTTACTTTGTGGAACGGGTTGATTTGACGATGTTAACGGCCGTTTCCGCCAACGTTCGAATCTCATCAAACTTCCCTTCATTGATGAGCTTCTTATTCACCATGAAGCTGCCGCCGCAGGCGTGCACCATCGGCAGGCGCAGGTAATCGGCCAGGTTATCGCTGCTGATGCCGCCCGTGGGGATGAACTTAACGCCCACATACGGTCCGCCAATCGCTTTAAGTGCTTTGATGCCGCCCGCCGCTTCTGCCGGAAAGAATTTGAGCAGGCGCAGCCCCTTGGCCAGCGCCTGGTTGATATCGGTAGGGGTCATCACGCCCGGTGTGATGGGCATGTCGTTGGCCAGACACCAATCCACCACGGCCGCATCAAAACCGGGGGTGACGATGAATTTGGCTCCGGCCGCTTTGGCCTGCTTGGCCTGTTCAACCGTCAACACCGTGCCCGCGCCCACCAAAATGTCGGGGTGCGCTGCGCTCATTTTTTGGATGGCCTCGGCGGCGGCGGCGGTGCGGAAGGTGATTTCGGCACAGGGCAGCCCCCCGTCTGATAACGCCTTGCCAAGCGGAACGGCCGTATCCGCATCATCAATCGCCACCACAGGAATAATCCCAATCTCACCTAATTGTTTAACTACGTCACTCATCATATTCTCCTTGTCATAACCTTCGGGAGGTTGTTTTCATTCTTAGATTAATAGCACAGGCGCAAAATGACCAGCCCACTCCTCGCTAAAAGCGAGTAAATCAGCGCTCAATCTCTATGTGCCCTGTTTGGGTCAAGCGATAGATCCCGCTGGCGCCGAAAATGCCGATCTTTTCTGCGTCCTGGAGTGATTCAGGCAGGGGTAAGCTGTCTGGTTCGGTGATGATGTAGGTGGCAACGGCCGTTTCCTCCGATCCCGCAAAATAGACCCGCGTGTCCAGCCAATGCTCCTGATAAACCGCTTCTGCTTCGGTTGATTCGTATAGCCATATATCACTGGGCTTATTTGGCCGGCCCATCAGCAAATAGGTGTACGGTTGATGATTGGGCCAGGCCCAGGTGACCAGGCGCAACTCGTAGGGCAGTGTCCCGGCATCGTTGGCGATCAGTTCAATAATGGCTTCTTTGTGAGCCAGCGTGTTGCCGTGAAAGTGGGCGTATTCCTGGTCGCGCGCTTGCATAAAGCGGTTGTAGGCAGACAAGGTGTTTAGGTTCAAACCGAGGATGAGCAGCAAAAGCAGGGGAGCCAGCATGCGGAAACGGCCGTTTGCCCATAAACTGCCTAGCCCATGTGCCACCAGCAGCAGCGGCACGGCAAACCAGGTGATCAGATAATAATCGGGGCGGAAGCCACTGTAGACCGCCAGCGCCAGCGGTGGCACGAGGGCCCAACTGGCAAAAATGGCGCGCCCGCATCGTGGCGGCCAGCGCCACAGGGCGAACAATCCTCCAAGCGAGAGCGTCAAGTTGAGCATCGTGAAAATACGGCCGTTGCCCACCAAGTCCACACTTTTATGAATAATTGCCCCGGTGCTAATCGTGCCCAGGCTGTTAAGCAAATAACCCACGGGCGAGGTCCACACCTCGCTTTCCTGAAACGCCGCCAGCGACAGCATCCCTCGCAAGTTGGGGTAACCCTGCGTAATTTCAAACGTCAGCAGGGGAAGGAAGGGATACAGCCCCACTACCAGGGCAAAACCAAACAACGGTAAGGTCATGTGGCGTCGCTGCTGCCACACCACAATCAGGATGGGAACGATGAGGAAAACGGCCGTTAAATGAAGCTGCATTGCCAGGGAAAAGGCCAACATCACGGTGGGAAACCAGCGCGTCTCCCCATTGGCCAGGCGCAAACAGCCGTAAATGGTCAACAGCGTAAAAAACGGCACCAAACTGGGATGCCAGCCCCAGCGGGCGTAAAAAATTACCTGAAATGAAAACGCATAAAGCAAGGCAGCGATCCAGCCCGTGGTGGCGTTAAACAGCCGCTTGCCGACCAAATAAACCATGCCAATGGCCGCCACGTCGAACGTTACCGTGAGCCAACCGGCAGCAATCGGTGCGCCGTTGAACAGCCAAACCGGCAAAGCCAACAGGTAATAATAGGCTGGCCCCAGGTAGCCAAAACCAAGGTGTACTTTGGGGCCATGGCTGGGGAATGCCGTTCCCTGCGTAATCTGGAAAGCGGCAAACAAGTCGCGGGTTTCATCACCGGTGAAGCGCAGCCACTCGGCAAGTTGGTAGCTGCGCCAAAATAGCCCAATCCCCAAAACTACACTGCCCAACAGCAACAACCCAAGCTGCTTTTGGGTGATGGCTAAGCGTGGCCAAACGATTTGAGGGGGCTGCCAACCTGGTGCAGGCTGGGTGGTCGTCGCTTGCGGCCATTCCAGGCTGGCGGCCAGCATGCCCACCAGCGACCAAAACAGCAGGGTCGTTGGCACAACGTCGGGGGTAAAGGTGGCTTGGACCAGAAACGCCGTCATGCTGCCCAGCAGGGCCCAGCGGTATCGCCCCCCGTGCTTGATTCCCAGCCAGTAAAAAGTAATGAGCAGGATGAGGAAAACGGCCGTTCCCCCAAAGCCTACCGCCATCAACTGATCCAACACAATATTGTGGGGATCGTTCACAATCGCCTGAACGCCGTCAAACAGAGCGGGCACATCCACATTTTTCTCAAAAATAGGCCAAAACTGCTCAGGTCCATATCCCAACCAGCCTCCAGCTGGCACCAGCCGCCACGTTTCCTGCCAAATTTGCAGCCGGCGCGTGACAGAAATGGTGCGGAGTTCCTGATAGCTGTTTGCGGTGGTGGGCGGCGGCGTGGTTGCCTCACGCCACTGCTGAAAGCCAGCCACGCTCAGCAACGTAATTAGCCCTACGGCCCCAATAAGTCGCAGCGGCGCAACGGCCGTTTTCTTCTTTGTCAGCTGTCCCAGGAGCACGACCATTATCCCGACCGCTCCGGCCAACCACCCCGCTCGTGTCTGTGTCCACAGCAGGGTGATGCTTTGCAGCAGAAAGAGAAGCCACATTGGCCAGGTGTGCCGCCCCGGCAGGCGCTGCGCCAAGTAAAGCGTCAGCGGCAGGAGCATGGCCAGGTAAGCCGCCACAAAGTTGGATCGCCCCAACGTAGAAAGCAGCGGCGAGACAGAATCGGTTGCCCACGGCAGCGGGTCGACGCCAAACACCTGTACCAGCCCGTAGAGACAAACCGGCACAGAGCCAACCACCAGCCAGCGCAGCAGTTTCTGCCCTTGAACGGCCGTTGGCAGCGCCCACAACAGCGCCAGCCCAACGATGATGCAGCATAACGTAGTAAGTGCCCCATGATGATCCAGCGGCGTGCCCCACAGGCTCAACGGAACATCGGCTGCTGACAAACCGGAAACCAATAAAATGGCGCTGTAAAGCAGTGTCAATGGCAGCAGTGGCGAACGGCGCAGCAGCCAAACAAATCGGTGCCAACTTTGGGGCGACACACGAAAAGTGGCCACAGTGCCTATCATCACGACGACCAATCGCAGCAGAAAAACCTTTGGCGGTTCAAAGGGATAGCGGGTGGCAGGAATAAAAACAAGTGGCAGGCCAACCAACAAAAAAAGCAGACCCGCCCAAAGGGGCAGCGTGGGCCGTTGCCAGGCGCAGAGGGGACGATCGCGTTGCATGACTTCCTCCTGGAATTGACAGTTTGTACAAAACTGACCTGCTTTATGAGGGCAAGCCTCCCCGGATGCGATCCAGCAACAGTCGCCCGCAGGTCAAAGTGCAGCTTGGGCTATGGGCTCATGCGGTGTCATCATCTTCTTGTCGGTTATGCGGCTCTTGTTTGGGCACAAACGGCATGAACATCCCAACAACGCCCAGCACGACGCCAAAACCAAGGAAACCATAGATGGAGGCGGTGACGAACGTGTCGGCATGGCCATTGAGCGTGGCGACGCTGGTTTCAACGGCCGTCTGGAACACAATTGGCAAGTAAGCATAGCTAGTGGCTGTGCCCGTAATGCCCCCGCCTGCCAAAGGGTCGGCATCCGCTGCGACCAGAACAGGCGTTACAATTAGAAACAGCAAGAGAAGGCCAAACATCATCGAAGCCAATCCAAGGCGAATAAACAGCAGTCTGGTTTTCATGCGATACTCCTTTATGTAGGTACGACCCTGTCGGGCGCAGCGTTTGGTAGAAACATGGACAGCTGTATTGTGAGGGTAAGAACGGCCGTTTTGCTCAACGAAACCGGTCTGTTTAGTCTACGAGACCACCATGTCTGCTTAAAAAACGTTGTGCTGCGGGCATTGGTTCCCCGGGGCTACGATGAATGTTGCGTGGCCTGGTCAGACGACAGCTTTAAGCGGAGCATTGTCTGACCCGTTGGCTCATGATAATAGTCACTCAGGGGCAAGAACCCCGCTTTTTCATAGAAACGCCGGCCAATGCTGTTGGCGGCAAACACGTCAACCTCCAGTTCATCATGCAGGGAGCGGGCTTTGTCCATCAGGGCGCGACCCACGCCCTTGCCGTGGAAGGCGGGTTGGACAAACAACGCGCCCACCTCATTCTCCAGCAAGGAGATGAAGCCAATGACCTGGCCGTCTTGCACCGCAACCCAGGTGTCGGCAGCAGGGAGGTAAAGGGTGGGGATGTTGTGGCGCTCAGTTTGGAGGAAGACGGCCGTTAAAAATGGGTGCGCCAACGCAGAGGCAGTGTCCCAGGCCAGCAAAACAGCCTCTAAATCAGCATCTTTGTAAGGGCGAATCGTTCGTGTCATTTGGTGTCTTATTTGTGTCGGACCGCATCACTCGAAACTGAACGAGTGGGATTGTACGGGCGATCCTGTTTGAACGGTGACAGTATAGACCAAATTCAACCTTCCCCCAAAAAAATAGGGCAAACCAGGCTGTGTTTTGGTAGCATTAAGCAAACTCAATTTTGCTAATGGAGCGACTATGATTCACTTTGATCCCGATACGCGTACCTTTAATTTGATTTTGCAGCGCACTGTTTATGCCATGCAGGTGGATAAGAAAGATCGGTTACTGCACCTGGCCTGGGGACCCCATCCAGCCCAGGTGGAAGAAGAGGATTGGCTTTATGGCAGGCTGCACGCGGCGCTGTCTGACCATGCCTCATTTGAGTTCCAATCCCGCCGTGATGAAATTCTCACCTTTGGCGACACCACCACCCACGAAGTGACGCTCAAAGCAAACTTTATGACGTTGCCAGCACCGCTGCCTGCCGGGGATGCGCCCCATCTGCCAATTCGGGATGTGCGTTTGCGCTACGTCTCTCACGACGTGGTGACGGATGCAGCGCCTGGCTTTGCCCCGGCGCATGGCCTGCCTACCGCAAACAGCAATCCGCGTGAGACGTTGCGCATCAGGTTGGCCGATCCTGTGCAGCCGCTACGGGTTGCCCTGTGCTATCGTCTCACATCTGCGCACGACATCATTGAGCGCTGGCTGGAGCTGGAAAACACGGGCGAGGTCCCGATTGAGGTTGAGCAGCTCAACTTTGGCGCGCTGCATCTGCCGAACGGAACGACCGAGCTGACAAGCGTCTATGGCGCATGGGCGCAGGAGTTCCAAACGCAACGTGAGCGACTGCCAGTAGGGCGCCGCGTGATGGAGCATCGCAGCTTGCAGACAGGCCACACGGCCAATCCCTTTTTCATGCTCAATCGCCCTGACCAAGCATGGGAAGCGCATGGCACGGTTTACTTTGGTGCGCTGGCTTACAGCGGCAGTTGGCAGCTTGGCTTTGAGCAGCTGCCTGGTACGGATGTGCGCGTTCACGGCGGGTATCATCCGGCTGATTTTGGCTTGACGCTGGCGGCGGATGGGCGTCACAAAACGCCAGCGCTGGTTTGTGGCCTGAGCAATGAAGGCTGGGGCGGAGCCAGTCGGCGGCTCCACGCGTTTACCCGCGAGCGCATTTTACCCGTCGCTGTGGCCGGTGTCCTCACCGCGCCACCGCCTCGCCCAATTGAGGGCACGACGAAGGACGAAAACGTAGCTGTGCAAGTAACCGACACGGTCGGTAGACCAGCCGGAGCGGGAGAATTCCGACCGATTCTCTACAACAGTTGGGAGGCCACCTATTTTGGCATTACCGAAGCCAACCAGATTGAGTTGGCGCAACAGGCGGCGGCGATTGGGGTTGAGCTATTTTGCCTGGACGATGGCTGGTTTGGCGGGCGGCGTCTTGACGTGGCGGGACTGGGCGACTGGACGGTTAGTCCAGATGTGTTCCCCAATGGCCTGGAGCCGCTCATCGCGGAAGTAAACCGGCTGGGGATGGCTTTTGGTCTGTGGGTGGAGCCGGAGATGGTGAATCCGGACTCTGATTTGTACCGGGCGCATCCCGAGTGGGTGCTGCACTTTCCGGGCCGACCGCGCACCGAAGCCCGCTGCCAGCTCATTTTGGATTACGGCCGTTCTGAAGTCATTGCCTACATCTTTAACGCCCTGGACAGCCTGCTGGCTCAGCACAACATCGCTTTCATAAAATGGGACATGAATCGCAGCGTCAGCGAACCGGGTTCAGTGGTGGGCAAAGCAATCTGGCAGGCACACGTGGCTGGGGTGTACGGGATCATCGATCGGCTGCGGGCTAAATATCCGCACCTGACGATTGAAAGCTGCTCCGGCGGCGGCGGACGGGTTGATTTGGGCATTTTGGGGCGCACGGATCAGGTGTGGACGAGCGACAACACCGACGCTTTGGATCGCCTGCACATTCAGGAAGGATTTAGCCTGGCCTACCCGGCGCGAGTGATGGAAGCGTGGGTGACGCATGAGAAGAATCACCAAACTGGCCGCAGTCACGAACTGAGTACGCGCTTTAACGTCGCGATGCGCGGGGCGTTGGGTATCGGGGCGAGCCTGAACGGGCTGAGTGAATCAGAGCTGAAGGAATATGCCAGCTACATCGCCTTTTACAAGCGGATTCGCCACATTGTGCAGGGGGGCGACCTGTATCGGCTGGAGCGGCTGGAAGAAGCGGGCGCATCTACGATTTTGTATGTTCTGCCAGACGGCAGCGAGGCTGTCTACTCGGTCGTGGTGCACAGCCACAAGCCGGGACAGTTCCGACGCATGGTGCCGCTGCAGGGATTGATTTCTTCGGCAAGGTACGAGGTGCTGGACCGCTTTGAAAAGGTGCGCCTGACGGCCACCGGGTATGAGCTAATGGTACAGGGGATTCCTGGGGATCAAGACGGCCGTTCTGGATACGGCCGTACGCTTCACATCAAAAGGGTGTAGGAATTTGATACAAAGGGAGAAAGAAACGAAGGGGTTGAATACGTTGTTCTTTGGTTTCTTCGTTCCATTGTAATAAAAATTGTTTGCTCAAGAAAAGCCGAGCGGTGAGAAATAAGCTGTCGTCAATCTCCAATTTCTAGTCTCAGGTTTTGGGCTTCAAATAGACGGTCACTTCGCTGCGGTTGTGGAAGAGTTGGCGTGCCCCGGCAATGGTGTAATGCTGTCGCAGGAGATTGAGGCCGTGATCCAGAGCGGACTCGTATCGTCTTTCTGGTAATTTGAGGGTGATGATGGCCAGGCCATGCGGGTAAAGATAACGGCCGTATTCCCCCATCATCCGCGCCGAATCCCGGGCATCCAGCCGCATGTCATTGACAATGACGTCGTAGGTGTCTGGATATTGAGCCAGGTAATCCTCCGCGGCGAGGCGCAGGTGGCGCACCCCTTTGTCCGTTTGCAGGGAAGGGTGAAGCCAGGCGGGATCAACGGCCGTGACATATTGTTCTTTTTGGCGCAAAACCCGCGTCCAGCCACCGGGGGCGGCCCCCAGATCGAGGGCGCGACCGCGCGGTGGTAGCTCAATTTTGAAGGTTTCCAGCGCTTCCAGCAGCTTAAACTCGGCGCGGCTAATTTGCTCTTTTTCACGGGCAAAGCGGCGCACGCCTCCGGCCCAGTCAGACAAATTATTCACCGCCAGCGACAGTCCCAGATATGCCGACTCCTCAGCGAGGACAACCGACAAGATTTGGAATGGTTGTCGCACATCCAGGGGTGTGCCAGATGCGGCGGCTAGCTGTTCCGAGAGCGGCTTGTTGATGTCGTACGGCTTGACTGTCAAGTCGCCCAATACCCGTGTCTGTACAGAAAAAGGCCAGTCTGGTTCCAGCAGGTGTGTGAAGGTGGTAACGGCCGTTTCCACCCATTGCGCTACTCCATCCCCCAGCGGCAAGATGGTTTGCACCGGGCAGATATGGCGTACAAAAATGGGCGGCTTCTGACGCCACAGTTCGGCCAGAGCGAAAAAATCGCCAGGTACGTGGACTGCCCAAATGCCGGGAGCTAGCTGGGTAACGATCTGGCCATTGGCTTCTTGAAGTTCGGCCAGCGCCATTTTGCTAAAGGCGGGGTCAGCGGTGGCGATGAGATTGGGGATCATGCGTCCCCGCGAGGGCTTTCCGGGCCGCGACCGTCGGTGTGCAGCGTCATATCGGCCAGGTGCTCTACCCGGCTCTGGTAATGCAGCCGCCACGTTTCTCGCATCGGATGTTCAACATATTCAAAGCGGGTGATGCCCGTATTTTTGCTCCACACCTCGCAGCGCCGCCATGGCCCAACATTGAACACGTGGTCAAAGGCCAGCTCAATGACGCCGCCATGACAAACGGCCACAATCGTCTGCTGCCGATGTTTTTCCAGCATTTCTTCGATAAACATACCGATCCGTACCCGAAAGTGCATCATCGATTCACCATCCGGGCGGGCGGGGGTTATGGTGTTGAACGGCCGTTCGCTGCCCCAAAAAGAGCCGTACTCTGGCAGATCATCGCTGGGCCAGGGAGTATGGTCGAAACGGTTGTTGCCAATTTCGCGCAGTCGATCGTCGTTGATGATGGGGGTGTTGTAGGCGCTGGCCAGGGGAGCGGCCGTTTCCAGAGCCCGTTTCATGGTGCTGGCATACAGCACATCAATTTCCTTCAGCTGGTTTGGCAGCCAGTTGCCCAGTGCAGCTGCCTGAGCCTGCCCTAAGTCGGTGAGTCCTTCGTCGGTGTTGCCGCCTTCCCAGTCGTGTAAGTTTACATAACTTTGACCGTGGCGGATCATGTAGAGATGCATAGTCGTTATTTCCTTCTTGTAAATTTTATCCCTGGATTATGCCACAGGTTGTCGGATTGTGGAATTGGCTGGCGGTTTTCCTAATTGGATTGGTGTTGAATACTGTCACCTCTGTTTGTAAGCTGATGGACGGGCGAGGCATATCACGGTGAGGGCAGCATTTGAAAGCGAAAACGGCCGGAAACGCATGTTGGTGGCTGATGTGCTGCGCCAGGATGGGGACAAATTCGCCCAGGTGCAGTCGCTAAATGTGCTGTTGAAACGAGGATCAGCATCGCT
>CBDUOF010000138.1:0-12923 GCA_965368765.1 uncultured Anaerolineae bacterium
CTAAAGGTGGCCAACAGACACAATGCTGCGGTAAGCACAATAGCAACAAGCCAGCTAGGGCCATAGTAGATGGCCCACTGTTCGCTTAAGACACGACCAGCAAAAAGGCCAAGCGCAAGCGGTGACAGCGCTGAAGGGAGGGTGCTTTTGAGCTTGTGCCACATGCTGGAGATTATAACGTGGTTGCGGACATCGTCACTTTTGCGCCGGTATCGTGCTACTGAAAAACCGCACGCCTGCTCGCAAATGGTGCCTTACTGCTCGAGCTGTGGTGGGTAAACTTCCCCGGTTGCCTCTGGCGCTTCCCAGTCGTCGTAGGTTTCTGTCACGCCTTCTTCCTGGCTTGCCCGGGAAGATAGCATAAGGGCCGAAACCACAAAAACTGTGGTGATGAAGCTGGCGACTAAACAAATAATTGCAATGGTTTGCATTCGATCTTGTTTCCAATTCTGTGCATAACATCCAATTTTACTGCGAGTTATTGTGCATTGTATCCTATTTTTTCAGAAATGTAGGCCAGGTAAAAGGAAAAAGCCATTTTTGACAAGTTTGGTCAGGACAATGACAAGACGGTGTAGTAAATGCTATACTTACCGCAATTGGTATCGTAATTCACTTATGGAATGGTAAACGGCCGTATCAACACAAATTAGACGTACCCGAAAATTGCATCATGGCAGAAACAGCAACGCGCTCTCCAGTTGAAGATTTACCAAAACCTTCACCGGATCGCAAACAGCCCAAGCGCTATATTGCAGAACGATACGAGGTAGTCAATACCCAGGAAGGTGGCATGGGGATTGTCTATCTGTGTCGCGATCACCTTACCTCCGATTTAGTTGCCCTCAAAACATTCAAGCCAGAATATTTGTCACATCGGGCGGCGCGCGATCTCTTCCTGCGTGAAGGCACCATGTGGGTTGAAATCGGCCGACATCCCAATATTGTGCAGGCGTATCGGGTAGAGCGAGTAGGCGATGGCCGAGAAGTTTATTTGGTGCTGGAATGGATTGTACAGCCACAAGACAAAAACTCGCCCTCGTTACGCTCCTGGTTAAAGAAGGGGCAGCCACTGCCGGTGGCTCAATCCATTTTATTTGCCCTTCATGTGGCGCGCGGAATGCGCTTTGCCACGCAGAAGATTCCTGGTCTGGTACACCGCGACTTAAAGCCGGAGAATATCCTGATTGGGTATGATGATATGGCGCGCGTGACAGATTTTGGCCTTGCCAGTACGCTTTCCAGCCACGGCCCAGGCTCTGCGATTGGCACCTTTGAAGATAGTCGTGAAAACGTTGGCCGCACGCAGCTGACGCAGGGCGTTGCTGGCACGCCGCTCTATATGGCGCCTGAGCAGTGGGCCCATCAGGGGTTAGACGCCCGAGCAGATATTTACGCCCTGGGCTGCATTTTGTATGAAATGGTGATGGGGCAATTTGCTGCTGAGGGAGAAACCCGGGAAGCATTGCGGGATGTGCATTTAAACGGCCGTATCCAACCCCTAGACGCAAACCTTCCTTTACCGCTGCGCCGCTTTATCGAACGGGCCCTCTCTATCCCCCGTGAGCAACGTTACCGGGACTGGGCCGAGGTGGAAAAGACCCTGGCCAGCGTCTTTACCAAAGTTACCGGCCAACTTTCTCCTGCAGAATGGGACGGTGCCGAAGAAACACCGGACGAAAGGCGGGCTGCGGGCAACTCCTATAACACCATGGGGCTGTCCTATTTTGATATCGGCAAGCTAGATGTGGCGGTGATGTACTTTGAGCAGGCAGTGAACATCGCTCGTGCGGAAGATATCCGGGATTTGGAAGGCAAAGGCTTGGGGAATCTAGGCCTGGCCTATGCCGCTTTAGGCTACATTGAGCGGGCGATTGAATTTCATGAAGAACACCTGGCAATCGCTCATGAACTTAGCGATCGGGCTGAAGAAGGCCGTTCCCAGGGAAATCTTGGTTTGGTGTACCGTCAAAAGGGTGACCCGGAGCGAGCCGTACGTTTTCATGAGAAAGAGTTACAGATCTTTCAGCGGCTGGCCAATCGGTTTAAAGAGGCAGAAGCGCTGCACAATTTGGGTGAAACATACCGACAGCTTGGGGATCAGCGGAAAGCCGTGGACTATTACAAACAATCTCTGGCCATTGCTCGCGATATTAATGACCGGACGCGCGTGGAGCGCATTCTGAACAGCATGGGCAAAGTCTATTTGGATTCCCGGGAGCATAAGGAGGCGGCCCAGCTGTTTAAGCAAACGCTGGCGATCGCGCGCCAGATCGGCGATCGTGTGGGTGAGGGAGAAGTCCTGGGTAACTTGGGCGAACTGTATCAGGCGTCTGGCTTTACTGATCGGGCCATTGAGTATTACACACACGCATTTAACATTACCCAGGAGAGCAATGATCGGCGCAAAATGATTAAGAATTTGCTCCGCCTGGGCGATTTGTATCTCATCAAGGATGATATTGAAGAGGCTTTGGCCCATTACGAGACGGGCTTGCTTGCGGCTCAGGAAATCACCGACCAGGTGCAGGAAATGTTGGCCTTTACCAAGCTTGGTGAAGCATTTAATCGTCAGGGGAACTATACAGAATCTGGCCGCATGTATAAGCGGGTGCTTTTGCTGGCGCGTGAGCGGAATGATCGCAAGATGGAGCAGTTGGCGCTGACGCAGTTGGCCAAAGCTTACGAGTTGTGGGGGGATATTAGTCGAGCTGTAACATACCTTGAGCAAAGCCTTATGATGGTGCAAGCAGAAGGGGATATTGTTGGACAAAGTTGGCATTGGCAGCAACTGGCCTTGTTGTTTCGTAAACTCAACCAGGCTCGCCCGGCGCTTGAAGCTTATGAAACGCGCCTTGAATTGGTGCGTTCGGTAAATGATAAGGCGGGAGAGGCTGACACCTTAACCGAGATGGGTGATTTAACTCGTGCCGTGGGAGAATCGGCTCAGTCTATGGATTATTATAAAGCTTCACTGGAACTGGCTCAGGAACATTCGCTGGCGCTGCAGGAGGCGAATGTGCTGAGCAGCATGGGGATGGGATATCTCGATGCTGGCAAGAAGCGTCAGGCGGCGCGTGAATTGGAGCGCAGCCTGGAAGCGGCGAAGAAGGCACGAAGCAGCAAGACGGTTGCGAATGTCAGCTACAGGTTGGCACTCGTGTTATGCAAACAAAACCGCTGGGACAAAGCCGAGGTGCACGCCCGACTGGCGCAGCGTCTGTACGGCCGTTTGTCCGACACCACTATGGAAGCACGAACCACGACCATGCTCGACCGCATCGCCCAAAACAAGGGAAAATCGACAGGCTTTTTTCAGAACTTATTAGAGTGATGGACTGTCGGACTCTACCTATTTGGGCGAGAGCGCAGGCAATAATGAAACAAGTGATAATCTGAGTAACATGTCGTTCTGGCAGTTGTTTAGAAGGCATTTAAATTGCAGCAACCCGAAGCAACTGAACAGTCTGTGCAAAAATGGCAAGAGCCGTTCTGGCTGCTGATCGCAGTTCTGACGCCTTTGTTTGTCAATTTATGGGTAGAGCAGCAGTTTGAGGCATCGAAAATTTGGCTGCTGCGCACCCTGGTCTGGGCTTTGGCAGTGGTGTGGTTTGGGGGCTGGCTCCACGGACTTCGATTTAAGCCAATTCCACTGCCTATTCGCAATCTTTTACTGGCCCTTGCCCTCATTTTAACCCTCTCCACCGTGCTCAGCCCATATCGAGCCATGGCCCTCTTTGGCTCACTAGACCGCGCCAATGGTTTGTTGACGCAGCTGAGCTATTTGTTGCTTTTTAGCTGTGTTGCGACCCGGATTAATGAACAGGCCGTTGTACGATTGCTAACGGCCGTTGTGTTAACGGCCGTTCCAATTTGCTTTCTTGGGTTGGCCCAGGCTGCCGGTTGGCAAACGCTCTCGCTTATGACCGACGCCCGCAGTCCGCTGGTCACCACGCTTGGCCGCGCTAACTTTACCGGGGCTTACCTGGCCCTCCTGCTGCCGCTCACCCTAACCGCCGCCTATTTGGCAACCACACAAAAAGCGCGTTTTGGCTACGCCACTTTGCTGGCGCTAGAGCTTGTGGTCATTGTTTTAACCCAGGCCCGTGCTGGCTGGATTGCTGCGACTGTTGGCCTGAGCCTGACCATATGGCTGTACGACGCACCCCGCTGGCCCTGGCGTGTCCGTTGGCTTACCGCGCTGGGCGGGATAGCCGGTCTGCTTGGTGGATTGCTGCTGCTTTTGCAGCGGGGCATTGCCAGTGGCGGTTCCATTGCCGCTCGCTGGACTATTTGGCAAGCTTCGCTCCGGCTGTTGTGGCCTCGATTGTGGCTGGGCTATGGGGCAGATACGTTGGAACTGATTTTCCCCGCTCTGTATCCGCCGCAGCTTGTGTATTACCAGGGGCGAGGCGTTGTTGTTGACAGGGCGCATAACTGGCTGCTTGATTGGTCCCTCAGCTATGGCGTTGTGGCCACTGCGGCTTTGATCGCCTTGATTCTATGTGTCATGTACCTTGGTTGGCAGCGATTGATCGACCAACCCAATCATACCGGCTCGATTTTGCCTCAGAAGCGTTGGCTGGCCGCCTGCTTGGCTGCGATTTGTGCCCATCTAGTTGGCAATCTTTTTTTGTTTGAAGTGGCAGCAACGGCCGTCCTGTTCTGGCTGCTGCTGGCCATTGTTGTCGCGATGGGAACGGCTCCCAGTCAGCCACATAGCTCAGGCACACTGCTGCCGGTCTGGGCCCGTAGAATGGGGCTGTTGCTAGCCTTACTTGTTTTGGTCTGGGGCGTGTGGCAGGGTAATGTGCGTCCGCTGCTGGCGGATAGCCACAGCTGGCGCGGTACACAGGCGCTGAACAAAAGTGATGCGATCACGGCACTGGCTGAATATGAAACGGCCGTTTCCTTGCAGCCATTCCGCACTCCCTATCTTGTGGCAGTCGGCTTAACCGCGGCCCAACTAGGCAATTTTGGCCAGGCTGAAGCCGTTTTGAGGCAGGCTATCACCCTGCGTCCAACCGATCCCGTGCTGTTTACGCATCTTGCTGCCGTCTACGCCCGCGAGGCGGTATCCACGGAAACCCCGGCAAAAACCGCCGCTGCTTATGCTGCATTTGATCAAGCCATTGCCCTGGCTCCCACCATTGGCCTGACGCACCAACAATACGCCGATCTTGCCTTCCGAACCGGCGATAAAACGACTGCCCTGGTCCACGCCCAGCGGGCTGTGGCGCTTGATGCCACGGACGGAATCGCCTTTGGCATATTGGGCTGGACGCATTTGCAGAACGGCGATTTGGTCGCAGCGCAGCAGGCATTTGAGCAAGCGGTGAAGTGGCAACCTGATTCGGCCGATTTTTATCTCGGACTTGCTACGGTTCATTTTGAGCAAGGCAACTTTGTTGTCGCTCGCCAAACCGTACAGCAGAGCTTACGGCTCAATCCCGCCTTGGGGCCCGCGCTGTCCCTCGAGTTGGCGTTACAGGAAAAATAGGTCCGTTATTCGTTTAGGTAAAAGCGGGGATGCGATCTAAACACAAGATTTCTCAAGCTTACCCTGCGTTATACGCAGAGCAAAGGCGTTTTTTCAAAACCGCTTCTGCATTTTGTATTGGTCTATATTTTAAGGAGAATTCATGAAAACAAACAAGCTGCTCTCTCAGATTTTTTTGACCGTTGTTGCGCTGTTGTTGCTTGGGGGACTTGGCGCCTATTGGCCCACCATTGTGGGCGCTGAGTCGCCGCAGGCACCCCTCGATCCGTTAGCCACGATAGCAGATGCCATCACTTATCAGGGATACCTTACCGACGAGAATGAGGTGCCGCTCAACGGTACGTTCACCATGCGCTTTTTGGTCTTCAATGATCCAATCGCCGGGACAATCGTGTGGGATAGCGGCAACATGAGCGTTGTCGTCAATGATGGCTTGTTTGAGGTGCGGCTTCCCATCAACACGGACATCTTCAACGGTGAAGAGCTGTGGGTGTCCCAAATGGTGGGTGGTGAGACCCTGACGCCGCGTCAGGAGATTTTGCCGGCGCCTATGGCGCACACGCTGCGCCCCGGTGCTATTGTTAAAGGCACTGCCAATGCTATTCCAAACAACTATATTCTGGAAGTGCAAATGAATAACGATGCCTTTGCCTTCAATCGGGGCGCAATTACAGGACAGACAACTACGGGAAATGCGATTTATGGCTTGGCGAATAACGGCCGTGCCATTTACGGCCAAACCCAGGATGGTTACGCTGTTTACGGCTTCGATGGCGGCAGCAATGCCAACCAAGGCTACGGTGGCTATTTCTACAGCACAAACGGCATTGGTGTTTACGGCTACAGCAATGGGAATCGGGCGCATCCCAATATTTTGGCCCCAGGTATTTATGGGCAGAGTAATCAGGGTGTGGGTGTTTACGGCCGTGGCGACACTTCCAACAGCTACTCTTTTTACAATGAGGGGGGTTACTTTGAAGGTGGCAAAGGTCTATATGCCCGCGGAACTGGCTCCTCGGTCGAAGCCGGATATGGGGCACGCTTTTACAGCGACAACTATCGCGGTATGTTTGCCCAGGGTAACAGCAATTATTATGATGCCTATTTTGGACTCGGTCTGGGAATAAGCGCCAGCAATGTGGTTGATCGTGGGGGTGCTGCCCAATCGTTGGTGGTGAATCTTGGTACCACGACCATTCAACCAGGTGATTTGGTGGCGATGGTTGGCGTTGCCGCTTCGCCGGAAAACGGCCAGCCGATGCTGGCTGTGGCCAAGGTTGATGCAACCAACCAAAATGGTGTGATAGGCGTAGCATCGATGGCAATTTCGGCCGGAACCGTCACGTTGCAAGACGGTAGCAGTTACGTTGATTTCGCACCAACCTCGGGCGACATTGCCCCAAACAGCTATCTAGTCGTTATTACGGCCGGACTGGCGCCAGCGGTAAATGTGGCCAGCTTGGCGTTGCTATCAGATGGGTCGATTGGGGACAAACTGACTCTTTCGACAACTGCTGAACTGGGATTGATGTCGCTCAGTTCGACGCCAGGCGTGGTAGTCGGGAAGATTGCTGGCCCCGTTGACGAGGAAACTGGCACTATCCCTATGTTTATCGATATCGATTAGGAGCTCAACCATGATCATGCGACGAAAGTTTTTAATTCTGGCACTCTTGCTGATGTTGATCTCTGTCGGGTTAATAGCCGCTCAGTCGTCTCCAAATTATGTGGTGCATCGCACTGTGATGCAGAGCGGCGGCGCGAGTGTTTCCTTAAATTACGCGGTCACATCTGTCATTGGTCAGCCTTCTACCGACGTCGTGGCTAGTTCAAACTACTCGGTTTCAGCTGGCTTTTTACATCCGCTGGGGTTGAATTATAGGATTTGGCTACCTATGGTCACCAGGTGATCCTT
This sequence comes from uncultured Anaerolineae bacterium, assembly GCA_965368765.1. Taxonomy (GTDB): domain Bacteria; phylum Chloroflexota; class Anaerolineae; order Promineifilales; family Promineifilaceae; genus Leptofilum. Next base: position 7,416 of record CBDUOF010000138.1, read on the forward strand.
TTTTGGAATAGGGTGCTTTGTTGGAGGCAGTGGGGCGACGCTGTTCATGCATAACAACGTACCCTTTAATATAATCTGCTTATCCTTTAAAAACAGAACGTAAGTGGGGTACCAGGTCAGCGGCCGTTTCAATTGGCTGGCGAATGTCGAACAATAGATATTGGCCAGCCTCGCGCGGCGTTGCGTGCTTGGCGCTGGCCAGGCGTAGTTGCTGCCGGTTGACCAGCTTGTGGCCACCGCTGCAATCTATATGCCCAGTGACCAGCACGGATTGACGTGTATGGCCCTGAGAAAGCGCCTGAAGCAAGGTTCTTAGGAGTACCTGATAGCTGTTGTTGCCGTACTCTTTTTCGTTCCGGGAAAACATCGCGGCCCACAGTAGCTCAAAATCCTCATCAGAGGTAGCCAGGGTGCCGATGAGAAAATCGTCATAGCGGGGATCGTCAAGGCCGCTTACGGCGAACCATTTGCGGGCCATTTCGTTGTAGGTACGGCCGTGCATTTTACGCATCGCTCTGATGAGAGACGGCCGTTCCTCTTGTGTGATTTGTGCCTTGGTGCGGGTCAAAATTTCCTGGTGCGAGAAGTTAAACAGCCGCTCTACGCCATTGGTTTCACCCAGAGCGGTGCTGGCGCCAGCATGACAAATGCAAACGCCTCCTGGCGTCCGCACGTAAAACGGCAAGGCATCGAAGAAAGCGACAATGTCCTGCCGCTTTTCTGCCATGGAAAACTCAAAGCGCGGGGTAAAGAGTTCATCCCCTTTTTGCAGCGTAATGCTGTAGATGTGAGGCAATTCGTGGTTACCCAGGACATAAATCAGACTGTCGCCCAACTCCCTTTTGAGCTGCATAATGTCTAGTACAATATCCAGCGATTTGTCCTGGTCAGCCGGTGCGCTGGCGTGAATCATATCGCCGTCGAGGATAAGAATATCGGCCTGCCCCAGGTTGCGCAGCTGAAAGAAAGTATCGCGGTATCTTTGATAAGCATCCCAATCTCCGTGGAGATCGGTCACTACCATTACCTGTCCTTCAGTTAAGTCTACTACTCGTTGCCATTCGTTGCTTACTTCACTCAAAATCTACTCCCGCTCACGTGTGTCGCCTGATTTTATCACATCCATCGATAGTTTACTGATGTCGCTGCGCCAGTTCGTCACGAATGGCATCCCAGCTGAGATCCCGGGAGACGAGCAGAACCAGCAAATGATAGACGAGATCGGCCGTTTCTTCCACGATGCGCTGATCCCCTTGCCCCTTGGCAGCCAAAATGACTTCTACAGCTTCCTCGCCAATCTTTTTGACAATTTCATCTTCGCCATCGGTCAGCAGGCTGGTGGTGTAGCTATTTGGTGATGGATTGGCTTTGCGCTCTTGCAAAATAGTGAATAGTTGATCAATAAAGTCGGTCATTTTTGTTACCTTTTGAGTTCGTTTGAAAAAATAGGAACGCAGAGAACCGGAGGGGTTCACAGAGAGAATTTGCGATGATTAAGCTCCAAACTTTAATCTCCAGTCTCCAGTTCCCTGAAAAAACAGCTCATTTCCCCAGTGTGGCAAGCGGGGCCAACGGGGTCTACTTGCAGCAGCAGGGTGTCGCTATCGCAATCGACGCGGATTTCCTGAACGCGCTGGACGTTGCCGGAGGTGCCGCCCTTGTGCCACAGTTCCTGGCGGCTGCGGCTCCAAAAGTGGGCCTCGCCCGTTTCCAGGGTAAGTTGCAGTGCCTCTTGGTTCATCCAGGCAACCATGAGGATTTCGTGGCTGAGGTGGTGTTGGAGAACGGCCGTAATCAACCCTTTCTCATCAAATTTTAGATTCTTTATTGTCATAGGATTGCTTTACTGGTAATTGGTAAACCGCATTCAAATTAGCGCCTCACCGGAATGCTTTGCTGGGCCAAATATGCTTTCACGTCGGCAATGGTAAGCTGCTTGTAGTGGAAGAGTGAGGCAGCCAGGGCCGCATCGGCTTTTCCTTCCGTCAACGCTTGGGCGAAATGGGGCAGCGTGCCCGCGCCACCGGAGGCGATGACGGGGATGTTGACCGCATCAGCAATTGTGCGGGTGAGCGCGATGTCGTACCCTTCCTGCGTGCCGTCGCCATCCATGCTGGTGAGCAAAATCTCGCCCGCGCCGCGTCGCTCGGCCTCTTTAGCCCATTCCACGGCGTCCATTCCGGTGGGGGTGCGGCCGCCGCTCACGTAAACTTCCCACGAGCCAATGCTGGTGCGCCGCGCATCAATGGCCACCACAATTGCCTGGCTGCCAAACGCTTCTGCCCCTTGGCTGATAATCTCCGGGTTGCGCACTGCGGCGGAGTTGACGCTAATTTTGTCGGCCCCGGCGCGGAGGATGCCGCGCATGTCGTCGACGGTGCGAATCCCACCGCCGATGGTGAAGGGAATAAAGACCTGGTCAGCTACGGCGCGGGCCAGCGCCATGACGGTATTGCGGGCTTCATGCGTGGCGGTAATGTCCAGAAAGACCAACTCATCAGCCCCAGCCTCATCGTACAGTTTGGCTTGTTCTACAGGGTCCCCGGCATCGCGCAGTTCAACAAAGTTGATGCCTTTGACCACACGGCCGTCTTTCACATCTAAACAGGGAATGATGCGTTTGGCTAACATATTATTTCCAAATTCTCCAATAAAATGGCCAGATCGGCTGTTTTATCACGCGGGATTTTGTAGTGCACTTCAATTGAAAATGCGTCAAGTTCAAACGATAGTGGGTTTGCCACGCGTCGATAATGGCGGCGTCAGTTTGGGTCAAAATGGTTTTCCTTCAAACGATCAGGTGCAGTTCCTGCAAATGCTTGATCTCGTAAGTGACGGGCAACGCAGCAACTTGCCCATTGGGATTGTACCAGCAGGTGTCGATTCCGTAATTGATGCCTCCGGCCATATCGGAAGTGAGGCTGTCACCAATGATGAGGACATCCTTTTTTTCTGGCTGCTCCATGCGCCGGAACGCGGCATCGAAAATGCCTGGATCCGGCTTGGCCACGCCAACTTCATCGGAAACGATGATCGTGGAAAAATAGGATTGCAGGTTTGAATGTTTTAGTCGAGGGTATTGAACATCGGCCAGGCCGTTGGTGATGATCGCCAGTTTAAAACGGTTGTTTAATGCCCGCAGCAGTTCCGCCGCCCCTGGAATTAAAGGGGCTTGCTGCGATAATTGGGTCAGGTAACTGTCAGCAAATCTTTCAGCATCAAAATCAAGGCCAATTTCGGTAAACAGTTGGCGAAATCGACCAACGCGCAGCTCTTCTGTTGTCACCTCCTTTTGCTCAAGGCGTGCCCAAAAGTGGTGGTTAATTTTACGATAACGGGCCTGATAGCGTGGTTGGAACGGTAAGTTGTGAAGCGCGAAGTTTTGGGCCAGCGCTGCATCCTCAGCCTGGTAATAATCAAAGAGCGTTCCATCTGCATCAAACAACAGCCATTGGTAATTATTCATCTTGGTTGACCTGCTCAGGTTGTGGCCATTACTGACTTTGGTCGTTTGCCTACGGCCATACGTTGCGGATGAATCCTCATGACAAGATCCAATTGGCAATGCATCATTCGGCGAGGATCTTCATGGCTTCGGCAAAGTCCATGCTGCCATCATAGATGGCGCGGCCAGTAATGACGCCAGCGAGACCATGCTCTGCCTGCTCGTAGCAGAGGCGAATGTCTTCCAGAGAAGCAACGCCCCCAGAGGCGATTACCTTCAAGCCGGTAACCTGGCTTAGCTGAACCGATGCGCCCACGTTCACGCCGCTGAGCACGCCATCCCGACTAATATCGGTGTAGATGACGGTGCGCACGCCGCGCTCTTTCATATCTTTGCCAAGTTGGATGGGATTTACGGCCGTATCTCGCATCCAACCGCGGGTTTTCACACGGCCGTTGCGGGCGTCAATGCCAACAGCAATTTTATTCTTGCCAAATTTGGTCACTGCCTGACTGACCAGACTTGGTTTTTCAATCGCGATGGTGCCCAGGACGACTCGCTTTACGCCTGCATCCAGCGCACGGGAAATGGCATCCAGGTTGCGAATGCCACCGCCAAACTGCACCTTGACATCTAATTCGGTGATCTTGGAAAGCGCTTTCCAGTTGGCTACTTCTGCTTCATCGAAGGCCCCATCCAAATTCACAACATGGAGCCAGGTTGCCCCGGCTTTTTGCCATTGCTTGGCCATACTTAATGGCTTGTCGCTAAAAACCGTTTCTTTTTCGGGATCGCCATTTTCTAGCCGAACAATACGGCCGTTGCGCAAATCAAGTGCGGGAAATAGGGTGAACTTGCTCAAATGATTACCTCTTTAGGTGAGAAATTAAAGATAGGCTGTTTCCGTATCTTCTTAAAAATGTTGTTTAGCCTGAAAGTCAATTACAGGCGTTTTAAATAATTTTGCAATATTTTTAGCCCAACAAGCTGGCTCTTTTCGGGATGAAACTGCAAGCCATACACATTATCCCGAGCCACCACCGACGCAAAGGGAAAGCCATACTCTGTCCAGGCCATTACAGCCGTTGCGTCCACCGGATCGCAGTAGTAGGAATGAACAAAATAGGCGTATTCGCCTTGTTGTACCTCGGCCAATAGCGGACTCTCCCAAGCTGGCTCCAGCTGATTCCATCCCATGTGGGGAACCTTCAGATTGTCGATTCTGGACTGACGACTGTTAGGCAAAGCGTCACTCGATGATAATGCGGAATCAGCATTGTCCGTTCTCCCGGTTTGGCTAACTTTCTGCAACTTATCTGGAAAGCGCACAACTTTACCGGCTAGCAAATCCAGCCCCTGGTGAATGCCCATTTCGTGCCCTTCCGTGAACATCAACTGCATCCCTACGCAAATACCGAGGAATGGCACGCCGCGCTGGACGGCTTCGCGAATCGCTTCAGGCAGGTTGTGTTGCCGCAGGCCAGCCATGCCAGAGCCAAACGCGCCAACGCCGGGCAATACCAGCTTGTCGGCGCGGCGCACGACGTCTGGATCGTCCGTTACGTGCACGTCAGCTCCAATATGCTCAAATGCCTTTTGGGCAGAGCGAAGGTTGCTCGCGCCGTAGTCGATCATGGTAATTTGGGTCATCTTGTTTCCGTCATTGCTGGTCAGTCATCGGTCGTCGGTTTACCGAGGACTCATCACTCCGTGAGTGTTCCTTTTGTCGAGGCTACATCTTTCCGGCGTGGGTCAATAGATACGGCCGTTTGCAAAGCCCGGGCAAATGCCTTGAACAATGCTTCGGCTTGATGATGATCGTTACGACCGTATTCTATCCGAGCATGCAAGTTCATTTTGGCCTGGATGGCGACCGATTCAAAGAAGTGCTGCACCAAATCGGTGGGCATCTGGCCGATGGCAGGCGTGTGCCATGTGCCGTTGAAGATTGTATACGGCCGTCCGCCTAAATCAATGGCCACAAAGCCCAGTGCCTCATCCATGGGCACGTAAGCATGCCCCATGCGCGTAATCCCTTTGCGGTCGCCCAGCGCCTGGTCGAT
>CBDUOF010000139.1:0-12842 GCA_965368765.1 uncultured Anaerolineae bacterium
CCAGACGGAATGGTCACTAACGGCCGTTCGGCAAACAGATCAGCATGATTTTCCAACCGAAAAAAGAGGTCGTTCTCGCCAAGCAGGGGAAAAACGCGGTCAGGGGCACATTGTTCATAGTAGGCGGTAAAGTCTAGATACTGCTGCAATTCATCCTGCGTGAGCTGCATCGGACGATCAAACATATTGGAGATGTCCCAAATGACCTGAGCCAGATTGGGCGAGGCCAGCAATGGAATCACAGCCCGCGTTGATTGCAGTAATCCCTCATAAAGCAAACTGGTAATGCCGCCCCAGCTGACGCCAGAGGCCACCGTGTAGGCGGCACCTTCTGCCTCAAACTGATTTTGCATCAGTTCCATTACCCGCACACTGCCAGCAAAAAGCTGATAAACGCTTTGCACCGAGGCAAACCCTTTTTCAGTGGGGTCTTGCCAATTGTTGTGGAAGGGCGCCTGGACACAGACGGAATGAACTGGCAAGGGAACGGCCGTGGGGAAGAGCCGCTGCCAACTTCTGGTGTACGGATATTCGTTGAATCCATGATGAAACAGCAGCAGCGGGGCGGCTGGGTCTACTGCCAGGCGCACCTTGACGCGGCATACGATCTCATCCTCTGGTGTTGGCAAACCCTTCGGCGTTGGCAATCCCCTGTAGGTTTGCAGGTAAATAAGATGCTCTCCAGGAGCGGTAAGGTTATAGACGGCCGTTTTTTGCTCATCCACCCACGTCTGAGCCAGCACATCTTCAAAATCTGGCGCCGCGGCAGCAGTTGTCTGCAGCGCATCAGATACCCGTCGATTCAGCCCATACAGCACGGCCTTATCAATCTGGTGAAGCATCGATTGGCGCAATTGACTAAAGTTATCACTCAAAGAAAACATGAAGTAACCTTAACATCCCAAGGGGTAATCGCCAATAAAAACCCGCCTGCACAAGAATTCACTCATCTTTCACTCCGTTACGGCCGTTTGTAACAGCTTTCGTTAGCCAGAAGGCACACCCTGTGGTTGTGGTAATAATCCCCCATTGTTAGAATAGACCTAAAGGACGACAGTTCTTTAATTCTTTAAAAGGAAAGCGTGGTCTATGAAATTTCTCACGACAGCAAAACTAAACTGGTTTAATGATGCTTGCTGCGACGTGAAATTTCTAGATATTTATACCAACACGCCTGTTTCCTACGTACCTGGTCAGCCTATCGATCACAGCTGGCATCATGACCAATATGAACTTTCACTGGGCCTAGACAAAGACGGCCGTCTCTTCCGCAGGGCATCTGACCTCCTCATGCGTTACCAATTTTATCCCCACGATATTTTGAGCCATGTCAGTGATTTTAGCCTGTGGAATCGTTGGCTTCAGGTGGGCGACCGCATTGTGCAGCGGATTCACCTCTTTACTCTTTTTGGCAGACCCATCCTAGACGTTATTATGATGAATGAAGTAAGCGCGGTCGTTGCTGAACCGCGCTGCTATGGGTTCACGTACGTCACCCTGGATGCCCACGTAGAGCAAGGTGAATGGAGTGCTCACCTTACGTGGAAGGATGATGGCGACCTCTTCCTCAACGTGAACGTCATCTCCAGACCTAGTGCCTCAGAGCCAGCCCGCAACCACGGCTTCATGCGCGCCATGCAACAGTCCGCCCACCAGCGTGGCCTGCAGCACTTTCAGCAAGCCGTCCTCTCTTAAAAACCAGCCCGAAATTATGTCTCAGCCCTCGGTAACCGCTTAACCGCCATCCGGTGATTCATTAAGTTTGTGATGCACGTTTCCCATTCCGCCAAAATCGGTACAATGGCAGCATGACAAAACTATACTCCTGGAACGTTAATGGCCTGCGGGCCGCCCATAAGAAAGGGTTTCTGGATTGGCTGCACCAAACCCAGCCAGACATCTTAAGCCTGCAAGAAACTAAATGCCACCCCGACCAACTGGCCCCAGAGCTGCGCCAGCCTGAGGGCTACCATACCTACTGGGCCTGGGCCGAGAAAAAAGGGTACAGTGGCGTGGCCCTTTACAGCAAAACAGAGCCAAATTCCGTACAGATTGGCCTGAGCATTGAGGAGTACGACCGCGAAGGGCGCACTATCATCGCCGAGTATGATGACTTTGTCTTCATAGGTGCGTACTTCCCCAACGGCAGCCGTGATCACCATCGCGTGCCGTTTAAGATGGCCTACAAAGCCGCCTTTCTGGCGTTCTGCAATGCGCAAATTGCCGCCGGAAAATCTATTATTTTCTGTGGCGATGTAAACACAGCCCACCAAGAGATTGATTTGGCACGACCGAAGCAAAACCAGAAGACAACAGGATTTTTGCCGGAAGAGCGCGTTTGGCTCGATGAAATTGTGGCCCAAGGGTACGTAGACAGCTTCCGGCATTTGTACCCGGAACAAACGGGGGCATATTCCTGGTGGAGCTACATCGGCGGGGCACGCGGCCGTAACGTGGGCTGGCGATTGGATTACTTTTTCACCAGCCCAGATCTAGCCCCACGCATCGCTGGAGCCACGATTCATGCGGATGTGATGGGCTCAGATCATTGTCCGGTGAGCTTAACCTTGAAGAGTTGATTGGATAATCGGGGGGGCAAAGTGGCAAGGGGAAGAAACACCTCACGTGATACGTTTGCCATCAAGTGGGGGCAAGCCCAGCGTGCGGACGGCCCAGGGAAGGGCCGTCTTGAGCTGGACACGCTGAATATTACGCACGCGGGGCGCATCAGGGATGGCTGGCAAACCGGCGCGGGCAGCAAAAAAGCCGCTGACCAACCCGGCAATCGCGCCAGCGTCGGGCAGTAGTATTTCTGGAGCTGGGCCACCTTCTGCCTGCAGGCTGGGCAACCAAAAACCCAAATCTATCTGGGGATTGCCCAGGCAAACCAGATTCCAATCGATGATGAGGGCGCGGTTTTGTTGGAAACAGATGTTATCGCTGCGTAAATCAAAATGGAGCAAAGAACGGCCGTTCACCACCTCAGCCGCATCGATCGCCAACAACGTATCCAGCGCCTGCCTGAGCCATTTTTCTGAAGCTATCCCCAAAGACAAAAAAGGAGCTGGACCTTCAGCCACCTGTCGCCAACCGTCCCAAATGCTATCCAGGTCGGCCATGCGCGGGACATCGACCAGAGATGAGCTCCAAACTTGTTCCATCGCCGCTAAAACCTGCATGATCCGTTTTTCCTCCCAGGGAGGTGGCCAAAAAGCGTTGCTGAGATCTTCCAGGAGTAAAATAGGGTGAATTGGATCATCTTCCCAACCGAGGTGGCGCGCTAAGAACGGAGCGGACAAAGCCTGGTAAACCCGGTTTTCCTGCTGCAACGCCCTGACGGTATGCGGTGTAGTGCCAATTTTGGCAAAGCAGGTGGTGCCAGCAACATGCGTAACCCGGAGACGCAGCGCGGGCGTGTACCCACCACCCACTTGCTCAACGTGACGAATGGGTCTACCCGTCAATCTTTCCAGTCTGGCGCGCAGCGCGGAAGAAAACGAAGGCGAATCGAGCTTATTCATGGATGGGCAGGCGTTTGAGCGGGGAACGGCCGTATTCCACCACCACCTCTGCCAATAATCTTTCAGCCAAATTACCTAACGGTTCTCCAGTCTGGGGATGCAAAAAGTCTGGCAGCAAGTCAGCCACGGGCACAGCGACGTGGGCAAATCGAAGCAAATCAGGATCGGGGATGGGGCGTAAACGGCCGTCTCCGCCCTCATAGGCAAACACCGCGTCGTTGAACAGCACAATATCAGCATCAATCGTGCGGGCCGCATTTTTGTCTGGCAGGCGTATTCGCTTTAGCTTGGCTTCAATGACGTTGATAACGTTCAGTTTGATTTCAGTGGCATTGAGATCTGTTTCGATAAGGACGGCGGCGTTCCAGAAGTTGGGCTGGTTTAGCAAGCCAACTGGTTCTGTCTCGTAAATGGGGGAAACGGCCGTCACGCCACACAACTCACCAAGAAGTTGAATCGCCAATGGCAAATTCTGCTCCTTATTAATATTCGATCCCAACGCGACAACCACTTGATTCTTCATTTTAGCTCGCAAAACTTAAAGCAGAAACACAAAGGACCACAGAGAAATTGCCTGGCTGCCCAACATTATCTTGTGCCACACGGCCTAACTTCTCTGCGAAACGCTGCGTTATGCATCGCTAAGGGAAGTCGGCGCGGCTGCGCTCAATTTCGATACCCACCGATTCAGCAAAGCGCAGAGCACCCGGTTTCTCCACCCGCACCCGAACGCGCTCAACGCCAAATTCCATAATGACAATGCGCGCCAAATCCGTTACCAACCGCTCCACCAGAAAATCGGAGGACGCTTCAACATGCTGGATTACCCGTTTGGTGATCGATTTGTAATCGACGGCATCTTCAATAACGTCACTGACCGCCGCCTGACGGATATCGGACCAGATCACCATATTGATGAGAATATCTTGTTGCTTCACCCGCTCATCGGGATTAATACCAATGATGCCACGCAGCAGTAAATCGCGAATAATTATTTTGTCCATACCATACTCTTTTCTGGCGTCGGGCCTGCGCACAACAGCGTCTATCTTTCAAGACCCCAGTGGCTGCGCGCTTGCCCAGACATGACAGATTTATAAATGTATTTCCAGCCATTGCTCTATGTCATCGAGCACCTGATCACGGTGGATGTCATTGTGCGATTCATGCACACCACCTTCATAGATTATCAGCTTTTTGTCTGGCTGTTGCACCTTGGCAAAAAAGTTTCGGCTGCCCAAAACGTTGACGATGTTGTCGCTGTCGCCGTGAATCATGAGCAAAGGCGGCTCAAAGTCGGCCGCGTGGGCCATGGCCCATTCGGCCGAGCTGGTAATCTCAACACCAAAACGGGGCGTGGCAAAGCCCTGCACCAACGGATCCGGGAAGTAGGCTTCGGCCTCAGCCGGATCTCGGGAAATGTCTTGCGCGTCCAGGTCGGTTTTTACTTGCAATGCCGGAGCCAGACGAGAGAGCATCCGACTGAGCAATGCCAAAATGGGCGGTACATCCAGCTTGCCCACGGCAGGGGCCGAGGCGATGACGGCATTGTACCCATCTGGGTGACGCAGCACATAGTTAATGGTGACATTGCCCCCCATGCTGTGGCCGTAGAGGAAAAACGGCCGTCCGGCCCACCGTTCCTTCACCAATTTAATAAACAGGCCCAAATCATCCAGATAGTCTGACCAGCTATTGATGAACATACGCTTGCCAGAAGAACGGCCGTGTCCCCGATGGTCGGCAGCGTAGATGGCATACCCTTGCGGCACCAGCCGATTCACCACATGCCGATACCGTCCGCCATGCTCCCCCATGCCATGCACAATCACAATAATCGCCTTGAGTTCGTCATCCGGCAGCCAGTATTGATAATACAAATCCAGGTTGTCGCTACTTTTGAACATGCTTTCTTCGTGTTTCATCCGTTTCTCCAATTTTCAGTGGAATGATGATAAGTGAAAAGTGAAAAGTGACAAGTCAAAAGTAAACTGTGAACAGTCAGTAAAAAATTATCCCCGACAGAAAACGGCCGTCTTCCCTATGCTATACTGCCCAATGAACCGTCAGCCATAAGCTGAATTGAAACGTTGAACCCTAACACTAGGAATACGTTTACAAATCATTTCGATCGGCAAACGTATCGGTAAAGTTTGACGATTTACAAAAATCCATGGTTAAAAACGGCCCAACCCTGAGCTCAGGCTTCCAGCGATCCTCCATAACGTTTTGGCAGTCGCAATAAACGCACTGTGCCTGCCATCGGTTTAAAGCCTGGGCGAGACAAGCAGGATGAAAGCCGCAACGCTGAAAAAAATGAAGAAAGCAGACATTGCCCGCATCCTGGTAGTAGATGACAACGAACTTAATCGCGATCTGCTGGCGCATCGCCTCAAGCGAGTAGGTCATGAAGTGGTGATGGCTGAAGACGGCCGTATCGCCCTCGATAAGTTAGCCGCTCACCCGATCGACATCATTCTGCTAGACATCATGATGCCAAATCTGAATGGATTTGAGCTCCTGACCCTCCTCAAGAACGATCCCATCCAGCAAAAGATTCCCGTCATCATCATCTCGGCCGACAACGACAGCGAGAATATCGTCAAAGGCATTGAGATGGGTGCCGAAGATTACCTGCCTAAACCGTTTAACATCCCGCTGCTAAAAGCACGCATCAACGCTATCTTGGCCCGCCAGCGACTGTACAACAAAGAGCAGGCGCGTTTGCGCGAGATGGCCACGCTACAACAGATCGACGCCGAGCTAAACGCCACACTCGATATGAAGCGGGTAATGGAAATTACGCTCACCTGGGCGCTGCGGCAGGTCGGTGGCGAGGCTGGGTTGATGGGTACGCTGGAAGATGATCGACTGCATGTGCTTACCTCACGCGGCTACACTTACGAGATTTATGAAGATTCTCCCTTTGTACTGCTTGATCAGTTGCCGGCCGCACTAGACGCGTTGGCAACCAGCACCTTGGCCTATCAGCCACAAACGGATCGGGTTGGGCTGTTGGCCCGCACTCGAAGCCAGATTGTGCTGCCGCTTTTTAGAGAAACGGCCGTTATCGCCCTGCTCATGTTAGAAAGCACCCAAGCCAACCAGTGGCAACCAGAACACCTAGACTTTTTGCAGCGGCTCAGTAACCATGCCGCCATTGCCGTGGCCAACGCCCAGCTGGTTGAGGCGATGAAGGTGGCCAATCGAGCCAAAACAGAGTTCGTCTCCTTCGTCTCTCACGAGCTAAAAATCCCGATGACCTCCATTAAAGGGTATGCTGATTTGCTGCTTTCTACTAATTTTGGCCCTATCAATGATGCCCAAACCACTTTTCTGAACACCATTCGTAAGAACGTTAACCGGATGAATCGCCTCGTTACGGATCTGACAGATGTCTCGCGGCTGGAGTCTGGCCAGCTGCATCTGGAAACACGACCCATTCAACTGGCAGGCGTGGTCGAAGAGGTTGCCGCCTCAACCCAGGGGCAAATTGCAGAGAAGAAGCAGACACTCGAGGTAACCGTCCCCGAAAATTTGCCCGACGTCTGGGCAGATCGCACGCGTCTGGCTCAGATTCTGACCAATTTGGTGAGCAATGCCTATAAGTACACGCCGGAAAACGGCCGTATCACCATCTGTGCCGAAGAGATGAACAGCGTCAACGACCAGGCCGAAATCCAGCCCATGATCCATGTTTCCGTTGCTGACACCGGACTCGGTATCAAAGACGAAGAGCAAGAAGCGATTTTTAATAAATTTTTCCGGGGAACGGATGATCAGGCGCTAAAATCGCCAGGGACGGGACTGGGGCTAAACATCACCAAGAATTTAGTCGAACTGCACGACGGCCGTATCTGGTTCGAGAGCAAATACCGCCAAGGCACCACCTTCCACTTTATCATCCCCGTGGCCAACGGCCATCACGAGGAAGAACCGTTACTTGTGAACGAACAATAATGGCCACCGGCCACAAATAACCCCTGCGCGTTGCCATACATCCCCACACAGACGCAGGACAACAACTCCGCTTATTTCCCGACTTCGTCTAAATCTTCCAGGATGGCACCGCCAAAGGGGGCCAAGTTTGGCTGTTCGGTCAGTAGATTTTCCAGATCGGTGCGGGCGCGACCAAGCTGGGCATCATTGCCGTCGTAGCGGAGCAGCAGGGTGATGCCCGCGTTATAGGCTTCCTCGGCAAGCTGAAATTCTTCCAAACGCAAAGCCGTCAGCCCAACTTTGAACACTGCCTCGGTTAGATCATTGAGGGCATTCTCGCTGGTTGGCTGCATGAGCTGGGTGGCCTGCAAATAATCGTTTACTGCATCCAGATACCGCGCGTCGTTATAAAACGCATCGCCGCGCCGCAGGTAGTGCCAGCCCAGGTTGGCATCGACGTAAAAGTCACGCCAGGTTTGGTGTTCGGCGGGGTTCAGGGCATTTGCGCGTTCCACGTCAGCAATGATTTGGCCGTAGACGGTGGCTGCACTGCGCTCCCAGCCCGGCTGAGCAGGGAACAGGTCACGCACTAACCTAAAGCCGTACTCAGCCCGATAACGCCAATACAAATCAGGGCGGTCGAGGGAAGCGACGGCCGTTTCCCTTGCCTGCACATCATCACGCAACGGCCAATAATAATCTTGCAGCGCCACATTGCCGTAGCTCAGCTGGAACGCTGCCAACGCTGCCCCCGCTTCGCGCACCGCGCCAATATCTTGCGCCGCCACGGCCAATTCCAGGCCTAAATTGCCTAATAATGCCGCTCTGTCCCAACGGCCGTCTAACAAAGCCACCTGCGCCAGGGCAAATGCCGTCGTTGCATCGCCAATATCTGCGGGGTCCACTTCCAGATCGCTGGTGCGCAGCAAGTCGAGCAACGGGGTTACGTTGCGGCTGCTGCGCTCCGCAAACTGAAGCAGCTCCGACTGCGCCAGTAGCACCGTTGCCCCATCGTCATTCACTTGGGCGCGAATCAGCCCTTCACGATACCACTGCTCGGCCAGCGCCATATCGCCCAGGGCAGCCGCCGCCAAGCCCGCTTTAAACGGAGCACGTACCACTTCCGGGGTGCGGTTGGCGACCAATTCATAGTAGCCCAGCGCCACATCGTATTCCCCATTGGTAAAGCGGGTGTCCCCCTGGGCCAACGAACCATCCACAGCACGCGGATAAATGAGTTCTCGCCAGGCGTTTGGCTTGTAGTCACCACTGTCTGTGGGGTTAAGGGCCAGGGCTGCGTTGGTATCATCCAGTGCATCAAACAGCCAGGCGCGGGCGGAAGGGCCCGTGCCTGCCGGTAAATTGAGCCAAATAGCATAGGCCGTGCGTCCGCGGACGTGCCAGTAGCGCGGTTCGGTGGGGTCCAGGGCAATGGCGGCACTGTAACTGTTGATGGTTGCTTTGAACACCTCAACCAGATCATAACCCGCGCAGTTGCGCAGCAAATATTGCACCTGCGCCAATGTTTGGTACGTTTCAGCATCTTTGGCTTGCAGCTCACCGGAAAGGCTCAATGCGGTCTGGAAGTTTTGGATGGCCAACTCCAGCTCGGCAGCCGCCGCCGCCTTGTCGGCCTCGCTCAGATCAGGGTTGGCACAGCGATCTTCGGTTTGGCTGCTGCTTTGGCTCACCAATGTGCCGCGCCGCCAATGCAGCGTTCCCAAAGATAAATAGATAGAAGGTTCTTCGGGGATAAGTTCGGCCGTTTTTTGCCACGCTTCTAACGCCTTGTCATACTCGCGTAGGGAAAAGTAGCTAAAGCCCAGTCCCAGGTAGGCTTCATCAGAACGGCCGTTAAGCGATACGGCCGTTTCAAACCGCTCTACTGCGGCCTCATACCGATTTTGCCCATACGCCAGCCAGCCCAATCCCGTCCAGGCCTGCACCTGGCTTTGTCCATCCAGCGCCCGCTCGCCATCGATTGCCAAAGCCGCCTCATAATTTGCTTCGGCCGCGTCTGCGTCGCCCAAAATATGATAGGTAACGCCGCGCCAGAGCCAATAGTAGGCATTGTTTGGCTGGGTGGCAATGAGAACGCCCTGCTCTTTAAGAATGGTCTGAAAATCGGGATCAATCGCCCCGACCTGGGTGCTTTTGCCCAGCCGGGCTAAATTGCGGCTGGCCAGCAGCTCTGGCGTGTTGGCAAAAGTCACAAGTTGATCGTAATCCGCCAGAGCGGCGTCAAAATCGCCCAACTGCATGAAGATCGCCCCCCGGTTGCTCAGCGCCTGAAACCAGACCGATTGAGACCGACGCAAAATGGGGGACAGCAAGCGGACCGCGGCACGGGTATCAACCACGCCTAAAATCTTGCGCTCGGCAATGTGAATAGCGCGACTGTAGGCGATTTGAGCGTCATTGGTAAGGGTGACGGCCGTTTCTGGCTCTGGTTCCAGCAGCGAGCGATCGCGCAGGCTGTTGCCCACAATCAAAAAGTGGTAACTACTCACTTCCCGCCACAGGTGGCTGCCCATTAAAAAGAGGGTAAGCAAGGCAACCAGCAGCGACCCAATTCGCATCCAGGCAGGGTAAGTCCGGGGCTTTTTGGGCAGAATGCGGGTTTGCCAAAAGGCACGGGTAACGCCAGCCACTGTCAGCAGAATGCCCAGCGAGGGATAAATGTCGGGCTTGGTAAGCCAGGGATAAAAGAGAGAGCCCAGCCGCAGCACCAGCAGCAGCAACGCTGCCAGGCCAATCCACCAGGCCAGACGGCTATGTTCGTACATATGATGCCGAATTTGCAACGGCCGTAACACAAACGCCCACAGTGGCGGCACGAACAGCCCCAAATAAAGGTATGGGTACAGATCAGCCAGACTGTACGGCGTGCCGGGAAAATCAAAGTTGAGCAACATGGGGAAGCGACTGCCCAGCAGGGCCAAAATGGTCAGCAACGCCGCCGTGCCAATGTACCAAGCGCCCATGCGGCTGTACACCAGCCGATAGCCCAAATCCTGGTGGGGCAATGCGGCGGGCAGATAAGTGGCAATGCGCTGTCGCACAATATCGTAGCGAGCCGTGTTACCCGGTACGATAAGCTGCACGGCATCTGTGTTCAGCGCAACGGCCGAATCATCTGAGAGCGGTTCACGAATGAGCTTGAGGTCAGCTGCAACCGTTTTGGTAACGTCTTGCCAACCAATTTGCACCTCACCCACGGTCAGCCCGGCGCGATTTAGGCGCACGCGGCCCTGCCCGGCCCGCTGCAAAGTGCGCAGAGGGGTAAAAATGAGGGCGGCAATGCCAACGGCCGTTGAGAGCAGCACATACGCCAGCACCAGATAAACGCCAAACTGAAGCGCCACACCGGTATCGGTGGACGGCACGGCATTGACGGTTAAACCCGCATCCCCAACAGCAGGGCGAAAGCGGAGCGGCGCAGCCGCGTTGCCCACCGTGGGCGTTTCAGACAAAACGTCTGCTTCCAGATTGGCCTGAGTATCGTCAACTTCGGCAAAGATGGGACGGGGCAGCAGGACAAAATCCCGTCCCTTAAAGGTAATAGCCGGTGAAACCAGGCTACCCGTGTCTAACGTAATGGTGTACAGGGGCAACACAAAAATAACGATGGAAAGAAAGATAAAGACGGCGTGGCGGAACAGCACAGTGGCCGGATGCCGATAGCGGATAGGATAGGTGTAGTCGGCAACGGCCGTGGCCACCCGTCGGGCCGCTTCCTGCTGATTTTTGTCGAAACGGCCGTCCTCGGCAATGGTCCGAAGGCGATCGGCAATCTCAGTTGTGGAAATGGCATCCTTCTGCTGCTGGTACAGGCTGAGAGCACGCTCCAGCTGAAGGATCGCCATCTGCACTTGACTACTATCGTTGATGGCTAAACCGAGATGGGCTTCAGCCAACAGCACACGGGCACGAGCTTCCAGGGCATCATCTTGATATTGGCTAATTTGTGGCAGAGCCGTTTCCACAAAATGGCGAGCGGCTTCTGGCGCTGCCTGGCTTAGCGAAGCCTGTGCCAGACCCAGATTGACCGAAAGACGTCGATAGCTGCCCAACGGCGCAGCCTCTTCGGCCAACAGCTGCCTAAACAGCGTTTCTGCCTGCTGGCTATCGTTCAGGCTTAAGTAAAGATAGGCCAACTTTTCATCGGCCGCCACGCCCTCCGCCAATTCTCCATGTTGCTCCAGAAGCTTATCGGCCTGTTTGTACTGGTGCGCACCGCTTACAAAAAGGCGCGCCACAATCCAGTCCAGATTGAGCAGCGTTGGCCAAAACCGTGGATGCCACACGCGCCGCCCCAGGTAAAAGCTCATGTAGAGCAGGAGCGGCAGCGAGAGCAAGAAGACAGCAAAGTCACGCAAGCGATGCAATGAGCCAATTGGCTCTGGAACGGCGGGTGGCGGCTGTTCGCGCGTGGCTTCGGCCAAGCCCACGTAGGCATCGCCCAAGGCAATTTTGGTATAGGCACGCTCAATTTTTATGCGCGTTTGGTCGGTTGCGCCGCCGATGGCTTCTGGCTGGGAAACGGCCGTACTCTCGGGTTGCTGCAGCCGCTCCTCTTCAGCGGCAAACAGCGTCAATGTCTCCTCATATGCTTCAATTGCCTCGACAAATTGCCCCATTTGCGCCAGTGATTCGCCATGAGCGCGGGTCACGTAGGGCAGCAGCAGTGGCGACAGCGTAGGCTTGTAACGCAGCTCTTGCAGCGTTGCCAAACTGCTGCGCCACAGACCGCGCATTTGGTTAAGTCGGGCCCACATGTGGCGCAGCAAATCATCCAGCAATGACAAATCTTGCTTGAGGACAACTAAATAAAAACGCGCGTCGGTCACCGTGTCTAGCAGGCGTTCAATCTCACCGATTTGCCGCTCTTTTTGGTAGCCGCGGAAGGCCGCAATGAGGAAGTTAATGCCCGCTGTCTGATCGACAAAGAGTAAATGGTACAAAATGAGGCGCCGCTGCAGCTGGGGATTGGGATCTGGATTGTTTTGCCAGAAATTCAGCGCGCGTTGGTGGCTGGTGAGGTAGGCGGTACGGTCACGGGCAATCCAGCGACGCTGCAAAAAAGTACGTTCATCGGGGCGCAAACTGTAGGTTTCCGGATCGCCATTAGCGCTGGGCAGGGTACGGACAAAGGAATAGCGCAGCAGCCGTTCGATGAGGCCATCGTTACGACCGTCTTCCGTCTGGCGCATCGCGGCAAACAGCTCAGCATTGAACCAGGTCGGCACAGCAGCCAGGTACAGTGCCTCGGCCATGATGGGATGCACTTCATCGAGAATACGATTCAGGTAGGTTGCTGTGGTGGCGGTAATATCGCTGTTCATAAAGTCGTTACGCAAACCGGACAGGTTTTCAAAATAG
>CBDUOF010000140.1:0-12786 GCA_965368765.1 uncultured Anaerolineae bacterium
GTTGTAGTTGCGACACGCCCCAGCTCGCTTTCAGGGGTTTGTTGAGTGGCACTGGC
Source organism: uncultured Anaerolineae bacterium (assembly GCA_965368765.1). Lineage (GTDB taxonomy): Bacteria > Chloroflexota > Anaerolineae > Promineifilales > Promineifilaceae > Leptofilum. The sequence goes on from CBDUOF010000140.1 coordinate 57, forward strand.
GGTTGGGCTAAAAACGGCCGTCGCTGTTGGGGCTACCTCCAGAGCGGTTTTGGTTGAGGTGGTGGTTGTAGTCGTAATTTCTGTAACCGGGCTGCCTGCTGCATCACTCACAGTTCCCTTTGCGTTTACCCGCCACGGTTGCCCGGCCAACAGCACAATGAAGATAGTTGCCACCATGGCCACACCAGCCAGCCAGAGTGCGGGGCGCTGCAATAGGCTAGAGTAGGAAGGCGGAAACGGCCGTTTGCTGACTAACTGATCCTCTTCTACAAAGTTTGCGCCTGCTATCGCTACTGACTTGGCCTTCTCCTGTTCAATCGCCTGGGCAATCTCATAATTTGGATTACAGGCAATCACCAGGTTCGAAGCTTCCTTGTACGCAAAGGGCACCCACTTTCGTGGTACCTGTGACAACGCTTCCGTCTGATTGCTGCTTAGCTGCTGTTTCACGTAGGCAAATAGATCGTCAATTGTGATTTTGCCATCATGATTCGTGTCGGCTGCACCGCTAAGCAGTCCCTGTACGAAATGTTCGGTGAATAAGGATGGCTGTGCTTGTCCGCTCACGGTTCCTTTGGCCCAGTTGTACTGTGTGCTGTCGTTAGACGTCACAACGACCCGCTTAAAGCCAGTGTGAGCAAAGGTATCAGACGTATTAACATCTCGACCAATAGTCCCCGGCAATTCTGATGCCACTGTGTCGCTGTAAAAACAGTCCATCACCAAAATCTGTTGTTGAGAAAGGCTGTTGTCCATCTCATCCGCAATAAAACGGGCAGGAATAGCTGTCCCTCGCAGCAGATCGTGTTCTGTATCTTTAACCGCTAGATATAGTTGTCCTCGCGTACCCAGCGCAGCGTGTCCCATAAAATAGAGTAGCAGCAAATCATCTTGGTTGCGGTCGGTGAAAAATTGTGAAATGGCGCGGCGCACGCCATCTGCGGATTCGTTTATGAGCGTGTTCACTTCGCGGAATCCACCAACCGCTGGGTTCTGCAAAACATACGCTAGCGTGTGAATATTGGCTGTTGGCTTAATGAGCTGGGCCAGTGTCGGGTCATCATATTCATAGTTGGCAATAATAAGCGCATAGCGCTGACCGGGCGCTTTTTCAGCCAGCGTGAGGCTATGTGCATCGCCAAATGTTTGGGACATCTCTTGCAGCTCGGTCGCAAACTCAACGGCCGTTTTGTAGCGCTCCCCTTTTTGCTTCGCCATGGCCTTTACAATGAGTTCCTGGCAGGCCGGAGGCAGGCTTGGATCCATCTCTCGCAAGTTCGGCACCGGTTCAAACATATGCTTGACGGCCACGGCAATGGGCGTGTTGGTTTGGTAGGGATGCTTGCCAGTTAACATTTCAAACAGGATTACACCGAGAGAATAGATATCGGAACGGCCGTCTAGCGCAGCTTCACCCTGAATTTGTTCCGGGCTCATGTATGCAGGCGTGCCAACGGCGCCACCCGTATCGGTTAGCTTTGTATGGGCATACTTCAGCTTGGCCGTACCGAAATCTGAAATATACGGTTCATTTCGTTGGTCGAATAAAATATTGCTGGGCTTTAAATCTCGGTGAATGACGCCATGTGTATGGACCTCGTCTAGAGCAGGCGCCAGTTTCTTCATGATGCGTGCCGATTCACCGATTGAAATAGAGCCTTGCGTCAGGCGCTCTCCCAAAGAGCCGCCTGTCATAAAGCGCATTACGAGGAAAGGTTGTCCGTCTTCTTCACCAAAGTCATAGACCGGCACGATTGCTGGGTGATCTAGCGACGCAACCACCTTGGCTTCACGTTCAAATCGGCGACGGAAGGTGGGCTGGTGAAGTAGTTCGAGAGGCAGCAGCTTGATGGCAACGTCGCGCTCAAAGCGCGGATCGTGAGCCAGGTAAACTGTTGACATCCCACCACGACCGAGTTCTGCTTTGATTCGGTAACGACCGATCGTTTTAGGTATCATCAAGCCAAATTATAGAATTCCCCCCATGAGACACAATGGGTATTTTCGACTTATTCACAAATATTCTTAGTACATACGTCCTAAGATAGTGGTCTAAACCGCGACGCTGTCAGAAATGTTGTGAGAATTTTATGCTAGCGTATAGCCTTTTTGACTTCTGTAACCAGTTTATGTATGGTTGAGTGAGTTGAAAGAGCGATCATTAATTGTAAAGTAAGTACGTTTAGTAGATGGCATGTTACCATAAGGTCATTATTGCATCTTCAAAAATCGGATTGAGTCTGTTATAATCAAATGGATTATGTTTAACTGGCGGTATTAATTCGGCCAGAAGTTAGGCGAAAACCATATATTCTGTAGAAATTAGCAAGTTGTTCCCCTTATTTACTAGGGCATTTTTCTTACAGGAGTCTTCAGGGATGTGGCTCTTGTTAGGCAAATGAGGAGATATTATGCGAAAAATTTTACTTTTTATTCTGCTTCTTTCACTAATTACTGCTGCTTGTACCCAGCAACCTGCTGCTGAAGAAAGCGAAGCTGTGGACGAGACAGCCCAGGAAACGGCCGAACAAGAAGCCCCCAGAGTTGAAGTAACGGCAACCCCCACTTTGCCACCGACGTTTACCCCAGAGCCGATGGGGCGTGGGGGGCATATTTCTCCCGTAAGTACCCGAACGATTCATATTGTCCAGGCGGGGGACACAATGGGTGCGATAGCCGCCAAATATGGTGTTGATGTAAAATATATGGCAGACTTAAATCGAATTTACAACTATCACTTAATAAAAGTTGGGCAGGTACTCTACATTCCACCGTGCGAATAGGTTGAATGGAGTCGGTCAAATAAAATAAAGCCCTGGTAAAATTCTTACCAGGGCTTTTTTGTTTGCATTGTGGATTCAATTCAGCTAATAGGAAACTCAGGTGGCCGGAAGCGGAGCTTCTGTTTCTTGCTTCAGAACAATCTCATCCTCTTCAACGTCAATGACTACGACGTCATCTGAACTAAACCGGCCAGCTAAAACAGCGTCAGATAGTCGATCTTCAACTTCTGTCTGAATTAACCTGCGCAACGGCCGTGCCCCAAACTCAGCATCATAGCCGTGTTCACCCAGCCAATCTCTGGCAGCGTCCGACGTTGAAATGGTAAGTTCATGTTCCGTCAGGCGTTCATTCACCTCATCCAAGATAATATCAACAATTTGACGAATGTTATCTTTAGTCAACTGGCGGAAAACGACGATGCTATCTACGCGATTAATGAACTCCGGACGGAATTGACGCTTCAGTTCATCCATTAGCGTTTTGCGCATTTCGGTATGCTGTTCCTTCGAAACCACAGCATCATCACGCTGGAAAGCAAAGCCTAAATTAGGTCCACGACGAATGGTGTCTGCACCGACATTGGAAGTCATGATAATAATCGCATTGCGGAAATTAATCTTTTGCCCCTTGGCGTCAGATAAATGTCCTTCTTCCATGATTTGCAATAAAATGTTGAACGTCTCGGGATGGGCCTTTTCGATTTCATCAAAGACGACAATGGAATACGGCCGTCTCCGTACTGCTTCCGTCAGTTGGCCTGCATCTTCATAGCCAACATAGCCTGGAGGAGAACCCACGAGCCGGGCAACGCTATGCCGCTCCATGAATTCAGACATATCTAACTGAATCAGCGACTCTTCACTGCCGAAGAGGAACTTTGCCAATGCTTTGGTAAGTTCTGTTTTTCCAACACCTGTTGGGCCAAGAAAGATGAAAGACCCAATTGGGCGCTGTGGATCCTTAAGCCCTGCCCGTGCGCGGCGTACTGCCTTGGCAATGGCTTCAATTGCTTCGCCTTGGCCCACGATATGCTTATTGAGATCTGTTTCCATTTCCAACAAGCGAGAGGACTCTTCCTGCGTAAATTGGTAAATTGGAATACCCGTCCACATCGATAAGACTTCAGCAATATCTTCAGCGGTGACACTGACCGATTTTTCATCTTCGGCACTACCGGCGCGCAGCTGGTCAAGCTGGCGCTGAATTTCTTCTTCACGCTCATTTAGGTGCAGGACATCTTCGGAACGGCCGTCTTCTTCAGCGAGGAGTCGTTCAGCACGAATATCCCGCAACGTGTCGTAAGCTTCACGGATATCGGCTGGTTGTGGTACACGATACATGCGAACCCGAGAAGCACTTTCATCGATTAGGTCGATAGCTTTGTCAGGCAGGAATCGGTCAGTAACGTAGCGCGTGGACAGATTAACGGCCGCATCAATGGCCTCTTCTGTAATAAACAGATTGTGATGCTTTTCGTAGGCACCTTTGATGCCATGTAAGATTTGTATACTCTCTTCTGGCGAAGGTTCGTCAACATGAATGGGTTGGAATCGGCGTTCTAATGCAGCGTCACTTTCAATGTATTTCCGATACTCATCCAGGGTGGTTGCCCCAATAGTCTGTAGTTCGCCTCGAGCCAATGCTGGTTTTAAGATATTGGCTGCGTCCACCGAACTCCCGGCAGACCCGGCTCCGACAAGCATATGAACTTCGTCAATAAAGAGAATCGCATCGCTTGATTTTAGTTCCTCAATGACACGCTTCAGTCGCTCCTCAAACTGGCCTCGGTACATAGTGCCAGCAACCAGGCTACCCACGTCCAACTGTAGGACACGCTTATTGTGCAGAATGTCAGGAACACGCCCATCTATAATGCGCTGGGCCAGACCTTCAATAATGGCAGTTTTCCCAACCCCTGGTTCGCCAATGAGCGCCGGATTATTCTTTGTTCGACGTGCCAGAATCTGAATGACACGCTCAATTTCGGTTTTACGCCCAATGACTGGATCGAGTTTGTTTTCTTCTGCCATGGCTGTGAGATCGGTTGCTAATTGATCAACCATTGGCGTTTTGCTCTTTTCCTTCTTGGCGCTGCGGCGGGGGGTAGTGGTGGCACTTTCGCTGGTCGCAACCGGGCTTTCCCGTAACATGCGTCGCGTCTGCCGCCGGATTTGCTCAGCACTAATGCCAAACTTGCGCAAAACATCAATAGCCAGCCCCTCGTTTTGCCGGGCCAAGCCAAGCAAGAGGTGTTCTGTACTGATATAATGCTGACCCATGCGGCGGGCTTCTTCAACGGCCAATTCGAGCACGCGCTTGGTACTTGGTGAAAGCTCGATCTTTGTAAACGGGGTTCTTGTTCCTGGCCCTCCAGACAATCGTTCAACCATGGCTTGTACACGCACGGCATCTAGACCAAGCTCACGCAGTACGCGTCCGGCTACGCCACCTTCTTCACGAAGCAGCCCAATGAGGACATGTTCACTACCAATAAAATTATGATTTAATCGTTCAGCCTCTTCTTGGGCCAAACTTAAAACGCGTCTGGCGCGTTGCGTAAAACGTTCCCAGTTCTTAGAGTTCACCGGTGCTCACCTCGGTTCTCACATTCGTGACCGCAGACCAGGCGAACAACTATTCTTGTATGAGGAGGAGACGGCCGTATCTAAATTGCTTACGGCTCCCCCACCCCTGATTATTCCTGAATAGTTGTTAATTTTTCCAGATCTGCCTCGACGAATTTGTCAGAGACAACTTGTTTTATACTAAGACCCAACTGTCGTTGGTCTTTGTCCACACGGATAATGCGGACGGTTACTATTTGTGAAGGTTGTACTACATCTCTTGGATGATTGACATGATTCTCAGATAACTCTGATATATGAATCAATCCTTCCAACGTGTATTCATCATCTAAACGGGCAAATGCGCCGTATTTAGTTAATTTAGTGATAGTCGCTTCAAGCAGTTGGCCCACCTGATAATACTCATCAATAATGGTCCAAGGGTCTGGCTCCAGCCGCTTCAGGCTGAGGGCCAATCGTTCCCGCTCCTCGTCAATGTTGAGGACGTAGACCTCTACTTCATCACCGACTTCTAGAATATCAGCGGGGGCGTTTACCCGTTTCCAGCTGAGTTCAGATAGGTGAACCAACCCTTCGACACCACCAACATCAATAAAGGCACCAAAATCTGCTAGATTGATGACGCGCCCTTTCAAGATGTCGCCTTCTTCAAGTTTGCCCAGCAATTCGGCCCGTTTTGCTTGCCGTGCCTCTTTCTCTGCGGCTCGTTCAGATAAGATTAACCTGCCTCTCTTACGATCTACCTCAATGACCTTGGTTTGGATCTCTTGATTGGTTAATTTGCCTTTCAAATTGTCATCAAAATTGCGCCGGCGGCTAATTTGTGAATTGGGTACAAAGCCGCGCAACTGGCCTAGCTTAACCAAGATGCCGCCTTTATTCTGACCAATGACCTTGCCTTTATAGACGTCTTGGGAAGCCATTAATTCTTCCGCTGTTGTCCAGTCAAGTTCTTCGGCCGCTTTGGCGTAGGAGACGATGACATTGCCATACTGATCTTCCGTATTGACGATATAAACAGAGACTTCATTACCCACCGCTAAAATCTCGCGGGTTTCATCATCCATGTTTTGCATCTCGGAGCCAGAGATAATTCCTTCTGACTTTGCGCCAATGTCTATCAATACCGCATTGCTGCGATGCTCGATGACCCATCCTTGACGGGTTTCACCAGTTGTCGGTAAGTTTAGTTCCCCTGCCAGGAGAAACTCCATTGGGTGGACTTGTTCGCCCCCCTCTAAATTTGCTACGTTGTCACTCAAAACTGTTTGTCCTCACTTTCATTTACCACCATGGGCATTTTACCCGATTATACTGAGTTTAAACTTGATGGCAATATAACATTACTCCTGTTAATGATGTTCATATGAGAATAGGCTCATTTTATTCATCTTCGCGCTGAAGATCACTCGAATTGCTGCTTCAGGATAAAATATTAACTGCCTGATGGGCTTTGCGATATGATAACGATGATGAAATTGTTTTTTCAACGGCAACGGCCGTCTGACATTTTGAATTCACGCCTTTTTCCTGCTGTACTCTTCTTTGTGGCGCTGTTGCCCAGATTGGTCGCCTTGGGGCAATATATCACGCCAGATGAACTGAATTGGGTGCACCGCTCAGTGCAGTTTCATCAGGCGTTGAGGAGCGGTGCATGGGCCGAGACATTGACGACAGGACATCCAGGGGTGATGACGACCTGGCTGGGCGCTATTGGTGTGCAGCTACAGCTCTGGCTACGGCCGTCTGACATCACAACCTATGACTGGATTACCCACCTGGCCTGGCTCGCTCCAGAGAACACGGCCGCTTTCCCCCAACTGGCTACATTCTTATCCGCAGGGCGAACGGCCGTGGCTGTGGCCAATAGTCTCGGGCTAATTGTCATTTTTTGGCTGGCGCGGCGGCTGATTCGGCCGAGTATCGCGGCAGGCCTGGTTATTTTGCTGGCCATCGATCCCTTCGTGGCGGGTTTGTCTGGTTTGCTTCACGTGGATGGATTGATGACGACTCTGGTAATGATGTCGGGGCTGGCATTGGCGGCGGCGCTTGCGGCTGAAAAGCGGGATTGGCAATTTGCGGCCGTTTCCGGTGCGGCAGCCGGGTGCGCAATTTTGGCAAAATCTGCAGCATTGGCCTTCCTGCCATTTGTGGCGATGACGTTTTTAATGTTTGGGGTGTTTGCGCGGGTTTGGCGACGACGGCTGGTTTGGCTCGGGCTGGTGTGGCTTTGGGTCATGCTTGCTGTTCAACTCCTACTTTTGCCAGCCTTGTGGGAATCGCCAGTGGCAGTTTACCAGACGATTTTTGAGACGATTTTTCATGAAACGGAAGAAGTGCTGCCCCAAACTTTCTTCCTGGGATTTTATAAACAGGCGCATGGAGCAGAATTTTATCCTGTGGCTTTGCTTTATCGGTTGAATCCGATTGTTTTTGTGGGTCTTCTGCTAGGTGTTTGGTTCGGCCTGAGGCGAAAATGGCCAGCAAGTTGGTGGCAACGGCCGTTATCCTGGCTGGCAATTCTCTGGCCACCTTTTTTCATTATCCTACTCAGTTTGGCAACAAAAAAGTTTGATCGCTACTTGCTGCCGGCCCTGCCGATGCTGTTTTTGCTTGGCGTTGCCGGATGGGCAATGTTGTTTCGGGAACGGCCGTCCTGGACAAAAAACCTTGTCGTGGCTGGTTTGGCGGTGGCGCTGATTTATTTGGCAACGGCCGTTCCTTTCCTGCTCAATGCGTACAATCCACTGCTCGGCGGCTCACAGACGGCAAAGTATGTGATGCCAATGGGTTGGGGCGAGGCGGTCAGTGCGTCGGCAAAGTGGTTGGCCCAGCAGCCCGGTGCAGTTGAAAAAACGGCAGTTGCGGGCATTGCTCCGGCATTTGCCCCCTTTTTTCCGGGGAAAACAGCGTTGAGTGGCGATCATAACAGTCAGCAGGCAGATTTTCTGGTGGAAACCGTGGCAAGCTACCAGGATTCATTTTTTGGGCCGCCGCGTTTGCGCCCGGGTAAAACATTGCTGCATACCATCCGTTATGACGGTCTGGATCAAGCCTGGATTTATGCAAATGACACGCCGGTCAAGCCGATGATTGATTGGCAGAGGCAAGCTAATCTCTTTGGCGATCACATTCAGCTGTTGGCTTCGGCAACGGCCGTACAAAATAATCAGCTCGACGTCCTGGTTCAATGGCAGTTGGTTCAGCCAACCGACGGCCGTTTCACCGTTCAAATCCGTCTGCTAGATGACGATGATCAACTTTGGTCGCAGTTGGAAATGCCTCTGTTGAATGACGTTTACTTCTATCCCGAACATTGGCAGCAAGGTGAACCGACTGTATTCAACTATTCGCTCATGCTGCCGCCTGGGATGCCCTCAGCCCAATACCGTATTGAACTTTCATTATTTGCCGCAGATAGCGGAGCACAGCTGCCTGTTTTGGCCGCAGACGGCCGTTTTGCAGGGGTTGTCCTGCCGTTGGCTGAACTTGAAATTGCGCCACCGCCTTTTTACGAGGCAGAATCACTTGATTTAGCGTCAAATTCGCAACCGCTGTTGGCGGATAGACTCCATTTTCTGGGGCATTCCACCGTACCAGAAACGGCCTTGACGGCGGGAAACATCTCCATCGATCTGTTCTGGCAAGGAACGGCCGTCCTGCCAGACAATCTACAGCTCCAATTTTTTGCTGACGAAGTGCCTCTAGCCAGACTGCCCCTGAGCCGATTCGATAGTGCTTTGTGGCAGGTGGGGCAAGTGATTCATGAGAAGTACCAAGTAGCTGTGCCAGCAGATTTGGCGGCCGGTGCGTATGCGTTGCGGCTGGAATTGGTGGCTGGCGACGGCCGTCCACTCAACTCAGCCGCTATCAATTTGGGCAACATCAATATTGCTTCCCCAGATCGCCTATTTGCCCTGCCAGACGATATTGGTCAGGCAATAATGCTGCAATTTGACGATTTGGTTACTTTGCGAGGCTATGATTTGGATAACCTATCGGCCGTACCCGGCGAACCGGTGCACTTGACGCTTTTCTGGCAGATTGGCCGTCAGCCGGGGGCGATTGTGTCGACCTTTGTGCATTTGGTTGGGCCAGACGGCCGTGTTGTTGTGCAGGGGGATCAATGGCCAGGTGGATTGCCCAGCACAACCTGGGCAGCCAATCAGGTGATAATTGATGAATATGCCATCCAGCTGCCGGAGGATGCGCCCCCAGGAACTTACCAGATCGCCCTCGGACTGTATTCGCCTGACAGCGGCTTGCGCCTGCCCATTGTGGCCGCAAACGGCCAGGTGCTGCCCGACGACCAATTTGTTCTACCGCTGGCACTGGAGGTGATTGCCCGATGAGCCACAGCCAGCGAGTGGGTCTGCTCATTCTATTGCTGCTGCCGGCTTATTGGCTGCGTCTGTTTCTGCTGGACAGCCAAAGCTTGTGGTGGGATGAGGGGATAAGCCTGCATTTGGCCACCGCAACGTTTGCTGAAATTGCCGCCAATCGTGCCGCCAACATTCACCCACCGCTTTACTTTTTTTTACTGAAAATCTGGGTCTCGCTGACGGGAACGACCCCGTTTGCTGCGCGTTACTCGTCTGTTCTGGGCAGCTTTATGCAGATGGCCCTGGTGTACGCTGTGCTGCGCCGCTGGTTTGGGCGCGGAACGGCCGTCATCGGGTTGGTGTTAACGGCCGTTTGGTCATTGAGCATCATTTATGCTCAGGAAGTGCGAGTTTATGCCTTTCTGCCGCTGGTTTACTTGCTGCTCCTGCTGCTCACTCAGGAGGTCGTAGCTGGGACACCCAATCGCAAAACCTGGCTTTGGCTGGGCTTGGTGGAATGGATTGCCTTGCATCTACATTACAATGCACTTTTCTTGCTCATCTTCATCAATGGGTGGTTGTTACTGCACTTTTGGCGACAGGAAGATGATGAATCCCTGGCAACCGGGACAAAGACAGCCCTCGCCGACTTGGAACCAGGTCGCTCAGGCACTTTTGACGAGCGTAAGCGTAAAGTTAATCGCTGGCTTAAGGTGCAAATTGCTGTGGGGTTAGCCAGCTTGCCCTGGGCAGTTGGGGTGCTGTTGAATTGGTCTGCCGTGCAGGCAGAAGCAAGCCTGGCTGGATTTTCTACACAACCGCCCGCCTGGGATTTTGTCCTGCCGCAGGTATGGGGTTTTCATCTCACCGGGCTGGTTAACGTGCTGGCTGATCCGCTGGTGGGGTTTGTAAGCACGCTGTTTTTGGGGCTGTTCGCCTTGCTCATTTTTGGATCTTGGATGTCAGAAATCGGGCGCGGCGGGGAAACGAGCCTCGGCAAACGGCGTTGGATAAGGCAGCTGCTGCTTTTTTGGCTCGCGCCGTTGAGTCTGGGATTTGCCGTTTGGCTGGTGCGTTCGTACTCACATCCGCGCTACATTTCGCTGTTTGCCTCAGGTTTGGTGCTTTTGCTGGCATTTTTGCTGACGCCTAATGCCTCGGAGACGCGCGGTCGGGCTGTCTTGCTGAATTTGCTGCGGCTGGCAACGGCCGTTTGCTTCATATGGCTTTCCGGCTGGGGGCTACAACATTACTTTTTTGATCCCGACTTTGCCAAAGATGATATGCGCACAGTAGCCGCAATTTTGGCAGAAACGGCCGTTCCAACCGATCTCATTTTGGTGCCGCGCACAGACTGGAGCTTGCCCTTTACATATCAGGGCGATACGCCCGTGCACATGGCTGATGCATTTCACCAGGATCAAATGTGGCCCGCGTTCGCGACGTGGACAACCCCGCCAAACACAGTGTTTACCCTGGATTATGCGGACAATTTATATGATTGGCAGGGTGTGGTGCCATTTGCCCTGGAAAGTGCCGGCAATCTGGTCAACCGTTGGCAAGTTGATGATCTGACGCTGAGCCAGTACCGTCTGGATAGGCCGGTTGCTAAACCGGAGCTCGTCGTGCAAGATGGCCGGTTCGGTGCGCTCGCGCTGTTGGGCAGTTGGGTGGGTCCCACCGCCACCACGGCCGATGGCGTCACGGTTGCGCTGCAATGGCAGCTGCTGGCTCCCGTAACCCACAATTATTCCATTGTGTTAAACGTGGCGGACGGTACTGGCCTGGATTTTGCCTATCGGGATGATCAGTTGGTTACGGCAAACGGCCGTCCCACCAACCGCTGGGAGGTGGGTGAAATTGTCACAACCTTCCATTTTCTGCCATTTGCAGAAGGCACGCCGCCTATAAAGTATGACGTGAATCTGCGCGTTTATATTGTGCAGGGAGAAGTGCAGACGTTGGACTTCATCGATGGGCGCGAGACGCCGCAGGGTCAGGTCATTGTGTTGGGTCAGGTGCAGGTGGAACGGCCGTTGCCTGGCCAGGAAAACGTGTACGGCGTGGTGAAGCCCTATCTGCCGCTGCCTGCCCCACTCCCCTTGGCCGATGGCCTGCTGCTCAGGCATGCCAGCCTGGATCGTAGCGTTTTGGCGCCGGGGGAAATGCTGCGGGTGCGCTTGCAGTGGCGGGCCCAGACTGATTTGCCCGATTTGCGTCCTCGCCTGGTCTTGCGGCAAGCGGGGCAAACGCTGGTAAGCAATGATGCGATTCCAGCGCAAGGGCAATTCCCCACTCATTTGTGGCGGCCCGCAGATTTGGTGTGGGAGCAGCGCCAGCTTGTTGTTCCGGCTTTTGCGGAACCGGGGGTTGCCACCCTTTTCGTAGAGCTGGGAGAAAAAAGCTTCGTCTTGGGCGAAGTGGAGATTTCGACCGAAGTGCGGACATTTGTGCCGCCTGCGCCGCAAGTGCCGCTGGACGTGATGTTTGGCGACGTGGCGCGGCTGGTGGGCGTCGATCTGCCTCCAGAGAGTGTGACTGCTGGCGAGCCTATTCCCCTGACCCTTTATTGGCAATCGCTGCGGACGGGCCCACCTGTGGGGTATACGGTCTTTACCCAGGTCTTGGGAGAAGACGGCCGTTTAATTGCCCAACAGGATGCCGTGCCAGCCAACGGCAGCCGTCCCACCACTGGCTGGCTGGAAGGCGAGTTCATTCAGGATGCGCACCTGCTTTCTTTCCGTGAACTAACCTTTGCCGGGGAAGGGCAATTTATCGTTGGCTTGTATGATGCGGCCACTGGGCAACGGCTAACGCTGCCAGATGGAGGCGATGCCTTTCTCTTACCAGTCGCTCTTACAATTCTGGCTGAATGATCAACAGGCAAGTAAAAAGTGAAGCGGCCCCTATCTGAGGATTTCGGTGAGCACAACGGTATCTGCTGGCTGGCTGTCAGCGCTGGAGGTCGCCAGGAGTCGTTCGCCACTGTCGGGATCGTAGATGCCAATTTGCACGGTGTAGCTGCCGCTGGCGACGTTG
>CBDUOF010000141.1:0-12730 GCA_965368765.1 uncultured Anaerolineae bacterium
AACACGACTGGTACGAAACGCCTGTGTTGCGGCAGGGAATTGGGGAAGCAAAACGACCGTTCCTGTTCTCATCACCTTATTGGCTGACCCTGAACCTATCGTGCGCGGCCATGCGGTGTGGGCATTACAGCAAATTGGCGGGAAGCAGGCACGGTTGGCGCTAAAGGATTTGGAGGAGAGGGAGGGGGATACGGCCGTGCGTCACGAACTTTTTGGACAAGGTAAAGGTTAGCAAGAAGTGGGTGGAGGTTTGTTCTGCAAAAGGCTAACATAGTGTCATTACCACCGTTAGGAATTTGCGGCATTGCCGTAGGTCAAGTTAATAAACTTGACCTACAGAAGGAGACATTATGGAAACGACACAAACAGCATTCGCAGAATTGTCGGCCGATTACGGCCGTATCGAAGCTGCCATCCACTATCTCGAACAAAACTTTCAGGAACAGCCCACGCTGCGGCAGGTGGCTGACCATGTAGGTCTGAGCGAATATCACTTTCAGCGCCTCTTTAGCCGCTGGGCCGGCACCAGCCCCAAACGGTTTTTACAATTCCTCACCATTCAGCATGCCAAAAAAATGTTGGCCGACGCGCAGTCAATTTTAGACGTCACTTACGAGGCCGGTCTGTCGAGCCCCAGCCGCTTGCATGATCTATTTGTCACCCATGAGGCCACGACGCCCGGCGAGTTTAAGCAGCAGGGTGCCGGCCTCACCATCCAATACGGCTTCCACGATTCACCCTTTGGCGAATGTCTGATTGCGCTGACGGCGCGCGGCATTTGCGCCCTGACCTTTGTGACCGAAGGCGATCGGGCCGCCGCCTTGACGTCACTCGAAGCAAGTTGGCCGCAGGCTGCGTTTGTGGAAGATGCTGGGGCAACACGGCCGTTTATCGACGCAATTTTCCTACTTGATGGTATGGCCGAACGGCCACCGCTGCCGATCCATTTAAAAGGCACCAACTTTCAGATTCAGGTTTGGCAAGCCCTTTTGCAAATTCCAGCCGGAACGGCCGTTTCCTACGGCACCGTTGCCCAGATGATCGGCAATCCCAAAGCCGCACGTGCCGTAGGCAGCGCCACTGGCAGCAACCCCATTGGCTACCTTATTCCTTGCCATCGCGTTATCCGGCAGGCGGGCGGACTGGGCCAATACCGCTGGGGCAGCAGCCGGAAAAAAGCGATTTTGGGTTGGGAAGCGGCGCGTTTTCAGTAATGCATAGTCGCTAATTGCATCACCATTTACCCGTTTTTTCCTGATGGAGTGAGGTATAATCTTCGCCATGCGTATTTTGATCACAGGCGGGGGTGGGCATTTGGCAACGGCCCTGCAAACCGAACTAACCGAACATGAACTTTCTGCCCCTCCCCGGGAAAAACTAGACATAACGGACAAGGAAGCGGTCTTTACGGCCGTTTCCAGTACATCTCCAGACCTCCTTATTCACTGTGCCGCCTACACCCATGTTGATGGCTGCGCCAAAGATCCTGACTTCGCCTACAGGGTGAATGGTCTCGGCACGCAAAACGTAGCGCTGGCCTGTCAGCAGTTTGGTACAGAGATGCTCCACGTAAGCACCAATGAAGTTTTCGCGGGAGACAACCCGGGAGGGTATGAGGAGTGGATGCCGCGCAACCCAGCAAATGCCTACGGCCGTTCCAAAGCCGCTGGTGAAGCCCACGTACAAAACCTCTTGCAGCGCTACTACATCGTACGGCCAGCCTGGCTTTATGCGCCACAGGGTCGCAATTTTATTCATGCCATTTTGGATCGCGCTCGACAAACGGGGCAAATCCGCGTTGTTACCGACGAAGTAGGGAACCCTACCTACACGCGGGATGTGGCTCACGCGATCGGCCAGCTTATAACGACACGGCAATACGGCATTTACCACTTTGTGAACAGCGGCAGCTGCTCTCGCTGGGCGTTTGCCAATGAAATATTGCGGTTGGCAGGGCTGGAGCATGTTGTGAACATCCCAATTTTGGGCAAGGAATTCAAACGGCCGTCCACCCCCCCGCCCTTTGGCACATTACACAACATCGCAGGCAAAGCAATTGGCATTGAATTACGGCCGTGGCAAGACGCACTTAAAGCATATTTACAGACAAATCACTAACGTCACTTATACACGCACCCGAACCTTCCATGACAAGAAATCATTACCAAAATTTCCTGCGAATTCCTGCTCATTTTGCCGCAGCATCGCATTAACATAACTGGTTTATTTCAGTAATTCCTTCCCTCGTCAAGGTTTGACAGTCAAAATTCGATATGGTATTATCCAGCAGTTCTTTGCTAACATAAGATGAAGGCAAATACCAGAGTAGATTTGTCTGTTTTGTGCACTTTTGTAAGCGATGATTATAGTAAAAACGGGCAGAAGTTCAGCTCTGATCGTTTCTATATAGGAAACGATAGAACGAGATTTGTTTTCACACAGTTGCGGCACAAAGTTAGCTCTTTTAAGAACACGTTTCCCCAAATATGCATTTGTAAGGAGAGTTTGGATGAGATCCCGTACAGAGATGATGGTTGACCGCTTGAAGGATTTACAAGCTGGCACGCCAGATATTGAAGCATCAGCCGTTGTAAGCGTAGACGGCCTCATTATGGCCTCGTCATTGCCGGCTGGCGTTGATGAAGATCGCATCTCGGCGATGTCTGCCGCCATGCTTTCCCTTGGTGACCGTATTGCCTCCGAATTACAGCGCGGTCGATTAGAACAAGTGCATATTCGCGGCACAGACGGCATTATCGTCTTGCGCGCTATTGGGGACGATGCCGTATTAACGGTACTTGCCCGAGCCCAAGCCAAACTTGGCCTTATATTCCTCGATATGGGGCGCGCTGCTGAGGACCTGGAGCGGCTTCTCTAGTGTTATGAAGCAAAAAAAGCTGAGGCGAATACCATATTCGCGGCGAACCAAGCAATTCGCCTGACGAACGGTAGTAAAAGTGAAGGTGGGGCATGTCACCCAAGATGACATGCCCCACCTCTTTTTTTTTGCTGTTGACAGAACTGTTTTTATGCGAGGTCGGAAATGACAAAATATATCTTTTTTACAGGTGGTGTGGTTAGTTCAGTGGGTAAAGGGGTCACTGCTGCAGCCCTTGGCCGATTGCTTAAGGCAAGAGGCTTGTCGGTGGCCGTACAAAAGCTTGACCCCTACATCAACGTTGATCCGGGAACGATGTCGCCCTATCAGCATGGGGAAGTGTTTGTTACCGAAGATGGCGCTGAAACCGACCTCGACCTGGGTCACTACGAGCGATTTATCGATATCAACGCCAGCCAGGCCTCCAACGTCACCACAGGGCGCGTGTATGCAGAGGTCATTGCCCGCGAACGTCGCGGCGATTATTTGGGTGGAACAATCCAGGTGATTCCCCACATTACTAACGAAATTAAGCGCAATATTCGCCTGGTTGCAGACCAAAGTCAGGCTGATGTTGTGTTGGTAGAAGTTGGCGGCACCGTGGGCGATATAGAAAGCTTGCCTTTCATGGAAGCCTTGCGCCAGATGCGTTCCGATGTGGGACGAAAAAACACGCTCTATGTCCACGTCACGTTTCTGCCGTACATTAAGGCCAGCCGAGAATTAAAAACGAAGCCAACCCAACACAGCGTGCGCGAACTTCGTGGCATCGGTATTCATCCAGATGTCATCATTGCCCGTGCCGACCATGACATTCCCAAAGAGCACATCAAGAAGATCGCCCTTTTCTGTGACGTGCGTAAGCGGGCCGTGATTCCGGCTGTTACCAGCGATATTCTTTATAACATCCCCTTGCTGCTGGAAGAAACCGGGCTGGGCGATTACGTTATCGAACGCCTGAAGCTGAAAAAGAGTAATCAACCAGACTTAGCGGATTGGCAGCAAATGATTACCAGAATTCGCAATTCCAAAACAAAAATCCGCATCGGCATTGTGGGTAAGTATGTCGAGCTGCATGATGCTTACATGAGCGTGCGGGAGTCGCTCTACCATGCAGGCATTAGCAACAACCGGGACGTGGAGGTTGCCTGGATTCATTCAGGCGATTTAGAAAAGGGCAAGGGATGGCAACAATTTGAAGGGCTGGATGGCATTGTCGTGCCCGGCGGCTTTGGCGAGCGGGGCGTGGAAGGCAAGATTTTGGCAGCGCGTTGGGCACGGGAAAACAAGGTGCCGTACCTCGGTTTATGTTTGGGCATGCAGGTCATGTGTATTGAATTTGCCCGGCACATTTTGCAGCAAGATGATGTAAACAGCACGGAGTTTGACAGTCACACAGCACATCCGGTCATTAGCCTGATGCCGGACCAACATGCGCTGGAGGATATGGGGGGCACGATGCGGCTGGGATCATATCCTTGTGTCTTAAAACCAGGTAGCAAGGCATCCACAGCGTATGCAGCAGATGAGGTGCAAGAACGGCATCGGCACCGTTGGGAGTTTAATAACAGTTACCGTAATCTATTGGAGGCAGAAGGGATGATATTCAGCGGCCTGTCGCCCGACGGCCGTCTCGTCGAAATTGCTGAATTACAGAATCATCCATTTATGCTGGGCAGTCAGTTTCATCCTGAGTTCAAAAGTCGGCCCAACCGCCCTCACCCACTGTTTGATATGTTCCTGAAAACGGCCGTTACCCGGCAAGAAGGCAGATTGGCGATGGTTAATGGTGCGGTTCCGATGGAGGAAAATACGGCCGTAGGCTAAAGTAGTTTATGACCGTTTCTGCCACAGTGAAAAAAGATACAACGGCGCACCAACAAGCTCTGAAGCGCGCTTGACAATAAAGACCATTAATGAAAGCGTGACGGCTTGTGCTGCCGATAGGCCTGCACCGGCGAACAGCAGCGGGGCAATGGCTTCTCGAACGCCAAGACCGCTGAAGGAAGGTACCAGCAGCGCGATCGACATGACCGGAACAACGCCGATAAAATACCAATAGCTGATTGAAAAATTGAGCCCACGCGATACCGCCGTCCATTGTCCAAATAGCAAAAAGTTAAACAGCAGCGAAATAGCTAACGCTTTTAGCAAGGCTGGGGTTGGCAAAGCCTGTAGTGCAGCGACCAACTTAAGAAACGGCCGTGCCACCTGCTGTGGCAGTCGATCGATAACCCTGTGCAAAAAGGGAAACCAGCGCCAGCCACGCAGCAAAACAATCCCACCTACCAGGCCAATCAAACAAAACGCGCCTACCTTCCAAAGCAAATCAGCGGAAAAGAGTTCAGGGTTAAACCCCATAACCAATAAGCCCAGCAAAAACAGAACCATCAAACCGCTGAGCCGATCCACAATAACCGTTCCTGCGGCCGTTGCCTGTGGTACATCCTCCGCCACTTCAATGATCCGCACCACATCGCCACCAAAGCCGGAGGGCAGCACGCCATTAAAAAATGCGCCCACAAAATAAAGCCTGGTCAGTTGGGGCAGCGGCACGGTGCTGCCAATGCCGTGGAGAATAAGCGCCCAACGCACGGAGCGCAGCACCAGACCCGCAAAATTAAAGCCCACGGCTGCCAGCAGCCAGCCAAACTGAGCCTGGCGTATGCCCGCACCGATTTCAGCCAGGGGCACCTTGGTAAGAACATATACCAGACTTAGCAGCGTCACCGCCACTTTGATGAAGGTGACGAACCGGCTTTTGGGCTTTGATGAGGTCGTGATGGCTTGCTGTTGGCTCATAAGATGGTGAAACTGTGTATAGGAAAGGTGTTGGGTAACTGCGTGATGAGGTAATTTGGTTGCCCACTTACCCAATAACATGATTACGCAATCATTCCATGTTTAGAGATAACCTAGATCGCGCAGCCGATCTTCGATCTGTTTGTTGTCGTCCTCGGACAGGGAGTGGGCGGCCCTTTGGGCTTCTTCGGCATCAAAATAGGTGACGTTGGGTTGTGTGGCAAAGAAATCAACCAGAACATTGCCATCCATGTGCTCAGGCACGGGTTCACCCAGCAGGGTAAAAATCGTTGGGGCGACATCAATAATATCGGCATCGATGGGCAGCTGGCTATTTTGCTTAAATTGAGGTCCATAAGCCACAATAATGCCCTCTCGCCGATGGCAGCCAGAGTCGCCGCGTATTTGCTCAGTGACGATTTTGCCGTTGGTGGCAAAGAGTGGATAAGCAATAATGTTGTATTCGTCCAGGATTAGGTGAATATCTGGCCCTTTTTCAGTATACGGGCCATGGTAGGTTTCTTCGCGGAGGATAATTTTTGTGATGAGGGAACGGCCGTTTTCGTCAGTCAATGTTTGCAGGGCATTCACAATATCTTGTCGGGTACGTTCATAGCTGGCTTTGGTAACAATACCGTGCGGTTCACGCCCTGCCATATTGAGATAAATCTGCCCCACGTGCCCCATGCTGTACGCCACCGTTTGGCTCCAGTCCACATTGTCATAGTTTAGAAATTTACCCAAAACCTGATTGCGCGTATTCTTGGAGACCTTCGTGGCCATGTTTTGCAGGCCGATTTTTTCAACCAGCCGATAAATGACGGCGGGTGAAATGCCTAACTTGAAGGCTAGGGCCTTCAATCTGGTAATTGGGGCGCGATTTAGCTTCAGGAAGCCTTTTTCCATCAGGAAGTTGTTTAAGTTTACAATGCGATTCAGTGGGCCAAAGCCATGGTCAGACATGGCAAGCACGTGCGCTTCCGGCGGAAGCAAATCAAGCAATTGCCCCACGTAGTCATCCACCAACTGGTAGCCGCCCAAGATGGCATCCCGATATGGCGATGGCTCATGGCGAGGATGATTACTGTCCATCAAACGCCAGAGGGCATGCATCATAATGTCCAAAGCAATAAAATGCACCATCAGCACGTCCACAGGCTCATGCTGCATCAGATGCACCGCCCATTTGCCGTGCGCATGAATCAAATCGTAAATATCTTTAATGTAGGCGGCTTCATTGCCCGGCTTGTACTGAATGTTGGGCGATATGCGGTAACTGCCAAGCTTATCCTGGTAGCGGCTAATTAAATCCTGGGGATAGCTAATGGTTCCTTGCTTGGGACTTAATATGCCAGAAACCATAAAGCCATTGATGGGCTGCGGCGGGTAGGTAACGGGAACGTTCAGGACACCAACCCGGTAACCCAAGTTGGACAAGATTTGCCACATGGTTGGCTTTTGGATGCGGCTGGCGTTTACCAGCGCATAGCTATCGCCAGCAGGCTGGATAAAGTCGAAAACGCCATGCTTGCCGGGATTGCAGCCGGTCATAAAGGAAGGCCAGGCTGGGCTAGTCACGGGGGGCAGGGTGGAAAGGAGGTCGGTTTGAACCCCATTTTTCATTAGTTTCGCCAGGTTAGGTAGTTTCCCAGCGTCGGCCCACGGCCGTATCAGATCAAACGTTGCCCCATCAAGGCCTAGAATTAGTAATTTCATAGTTGCTCACTTTTTTTTGATTGCGCTACTTTAGCATTTTTTCAGTGAATGTAAAATCGGACCAATTCATAATAAATTCTGTACCGCATCTCCCTGAAACATTCACATATTGACGAGGCTGTTAAATCGAGGCATAGTTGCTCAATAATCAGTTGTTTGAGGAAAAGGATGACCCAGGACAAAATATACAGCACAGAAAAAACACATATAGACCCATTTGAATTTGATGAAGCTGTGGTCGCTGTCTTCCCCGATATGATCGCCCGTTCTGTGCCCGGCTACACCTTGCTGCTGCCGCTCATTGGACAAATTGCCAGCCGCTATGCCCAACCCAACAGCCGCTGTTACGATTTAGGCTGTTCTTTGGGCGCGGTAACATTGGCGCTGCGGCAGCAAATTCAGCAGCTAGGCTGCCGCGTAACGGCCGTTGACAACTCCCTCGCCATGATTGAACAGTGCCGCCAAACAATTGCTCAGGCGGGCGAAGGCTTGCCGGTTGACCTGATAGAGGACGATATTTGCCAAATACCCATCAGCCAGGCATCGGTGGTTGTGCTGAACTTTACCTTTCAATTTGTGCCGCCCACCTTGCGCGATGGGCTGATTCAGCGCATTTACCATGGCCTACTGCCTGGCGGCGCACTCATTTTGTCTGAAAAGGTCATTTTTGAATCATCGGCAAAAAACGATCTGCTGGTGCGTCTGCACCATGATTTTAAGCGAGCCAGAGGCTACAGCGATTTGGAGATTAGCCAAAAGCGCACCGCGCTGGAAAATGTACTCATTTCTGAAACGGAGGCGCAGCATCAGGCAAGATTGTTACAAACGGGCTTCACCTCAGCCGACGTTTGGTTTCAGGCGTTCAACTTTGTCTCCCTTTTGGCCATCAAATAATGGTTGACTATGGCACACTCTTTGCAATTCTGCGGGAAACGCCGCTGGCTGGTTGGCTGGATCAACTGCCGTCTCAGGTTGCCGCGGCCCTGGATGATGGTCAACACGGCCGTTTGCCGCAGTGGCGTTCCGTTTTAAACCAATTGCCTGCGCTCACCCCATCAACCCGCAATTTGCGCGATAGCGTCCGGATTGGCCAGCCGGGTGACCTTGACCCGGAAACGGCCGTCCACCTGGAACGACTGCTTCACCAGTTTCACCCGTGGCGCAAAGGGCCATTCGATCTATTTGGTTTACTCATCGACACAGAATGGCGGTCAGATTGGAAGTGGGATCGGCTGAAGGAAGGCATCGCACCGCTAAACGGCCGTCTGGTGCTCGATGTGGGCTGTGGCAATGGCTATCATTGCTGGCGCATGGCAGGCAGTGGCGCCAGGCTGGTCATCGGATTAGACCCCCAATTGCTTTATGTGGCTCAATTTCAGGCCATACGCCACTTTATTGGGCCAGACATGCCTGCCTACGTTCTGCCCCTGGGAATTGAAGGGTTGCCAGAAAACCTGGCCGCATTCGATACCATATTTTCGATGGGGGTGCTGTATCACCGGCGTTCGCCCATCGATCATCTGCTGACGCTATTCAACAGCCTGCGCCCGGGGGGTGAACTGGTGCTAGAAACGTTAATTATTGAAGAGGCAGTCGGACAGCTCTTACTCCCAGAAGGTCGGTATGCACAGATGCGCAACGTCTGGTTTATTCCGTCGGTACCCACCTTGTTGGGCTGGCTGCGCAAATGTGGCTTTCAGGATGAGACCGTGCTGGATGTCACCCCCACAACATCCGAGGAACAGCGCTCAACGCCCTGGATGACGTTCAATTCACTGTCGGACTTTCTTGATCCCAATGATGCAACGCGAACGATTGAAGGACACCCTGCGCCACGGCGAGCCATCGTCACAGCACAACGGCCGTAACCACGCTCCATCCAGTCCCCAGCGACAGACCATCGCAACACCTCAGCCGCCAGTCGGCTGAACGGACATTATCGCATTAAGTGGCTAAACTTTTTGCGGAACTTAGCCACCTTTGGGGCCACCACCGCGCGACAGTAGCCCTGACCGGGATTATTCACGTAGTAGTTGTGATGATACTCCTCGGCTTCGTAAAATGTGTCCAGGGCTTCCAGTTCTGTGACGATCGGGCTGGGCCAAATATTGGCGGCGTTTAGTTCATCAATTAGCTGAACGGCCGTTTCTTGCTGCTGCTCATCGTGGTAAAAAATTGCCGAACGGTACTGCGTCCCCACGTCAGCACCTTGCCGATTCAAAGACGTGGGATCGTGAATCGTAAAAAAGACAGACAGTACCTCTTTGAGCGACACTTCTTCGGTGTTAAACCGGACCTGAACAACCTCGGCATGGCCCGTTGTTCCGGCACAAACAGCACGATACGTGGGATTTTCGACATGGCCACCCGCATAACCAGACAGCACATCTGTAACCCCGCGCATTTCATCGAAAACCGCCTCCAGACACCAAAAGCAGCCACCGCCAAGGGTAATTGTCTCTTCCTTTGCATTTGTTTCACTGTTCATATTCGCCTGCCTCACTTTTTTATGGCTAGAAAATTTCACAAAGATACGGCCGTCCCTACTCCGGCGTTAAACCCATTGGTTCCTGTTGCTCCTGCAGCCGAAGGGCAAAAAAGCCCAAGATAAAGGGGAGCCAAAAGGTAAAGCCTCGATAAGCCAGGGAGATTGTGGTCGCACTCTCGCTTGCGATCCCTAACGAAGTCATTATCAGTACCAAAATGCCTTCGACTATGCCCAGCCCGCCTGGCGTGGGCGAAATGAGAAAGAAAAGAATCCCAATGCTGTAGGTGGTAACCAGGACGCCCATACTCATCTGAACACCAAAGGCCAAAGCAACAACATATAGCATTAGCAAATTGAGAAGTTCATTTATAAGGGCAAACCCAAACGGCCGCAATGCCAACCCCCAACCCGCCTGGCGCATGAGGGAAACGGCATGAGCCAATTCATCGGCCAGCGCGTCTGTTTGGGCAATCGTCAGCGGAATCGGCCGTTTTAGCCAGGTAGCAATTCGGGCGACCTGTTTGGTAATGCCGTGCAAAATGGTACCGAGCCAGGTGGGCGCCAGCCAGGCCAGGGCCAGAACAGATACCATCAATGTGGTAAATCCAACCAAAATAGATGCTTCTACCACTTCAAACCATTGCAAATCGTGCACCAAAAAAAGGTGAACCAGGCCAATAAGCAAAATCACGGTGAACGTGGTGTACCACACAATCAGGTAAATAAGATTCGCAATCAGGACAGTGCCTACAGCCAGGCCGCGCCGCCGCGCATCCTGAATGAATGGCACCGCACCGGACAGCCCCCCGCTGGGTGCGGCCACACTCATAAAGCGAGAAACCAGGAAAATAGTCGAGAGCTTTTTGCGCTCAGGCGGCAGCTGAAGCAGGGCGTAGATGCTGCTATAAAAACGCCCCTGATTTTGCACGGCAACGCCAAAAACGGCCGTAACAATCAAAAGCAAATACCATACACCACTGCGCAAGACGGCAACGATTTCGACAAGCTGCCCGCGATTGAGATAAACAAATCGGGCGAACAAGCTGGCTAGAACGGCATATATGATGTTCCGCAGGGTGAGTTTTGAGTTCACCAACGACTCACTTAACGGGTAAATTATCTTCATAGTTGGCTAAATTTTTGCTTTGCCTGAAGGCGTTTATTGTAGCGAATCTCTCGATTTTGGTAAGGTCAGTTTGCGGGTTTTTAAGCCTGGACTTAAAACGCCAATAGTTGCTCAATCTTTTGCTGAATGCGTGCTACGGTGGGCACAATGCCTTCCATAAGGGCAGTGCTAAACGGCACGGGTGCCACAGGTGCCGTCACACGTTCGATTGGCGCATCCAGGTCTAGAAATGCCTCTGCCACAACGGTGGCGGCAATTTCTGCGCCAAAGCCGCCCAGGCCAATATCTTCATGCACAATCAGGCAGCGGGAGGTCTTTTGCACGGAGGCCAGCACCATTGCTGTATCCCAGGGCACCAGGGTCCGCAGATCAATAATCTCAATGCTGCGATTTACTGCCTGCGCCGCCTGTTCGCAGCGCTCTACCATCGCGCCCCAGGTGACAATCGTCATATCATCCCCCTCGGCTACTTTTTTTGCTTGGCCAAAGGGGAGCATGTAGTCGTCGCCGGGATACGGCCGTCTGGCCCAGGCCGCATCCAGCATGGCCCGATGTTCAAAAAAGATGACCGGATCATTGCCGCGCACGGCGGTACGCAGCAGGCCCACCGTATCCTCCGCGTTGGACGGGGCGGCAAAGAGCCAGCCCGGTTGGTGGGCAAAGGTCACTTCACTCGTGACGCTGTGCCACGGATCCCCTATTTTGCGGTAGCCACCCGGAATGCGCACGATGATTGGGGCAGCAAAACGGCCGTTTGTCCGCCAGCGCACCGTGCCGCAGTTGTTGATCTGCTCCGTCGCGGGATCAGCATATTTGCGAAACTGAATTTCGGGCACGGGTACCAAACCCGCGTAGGCCATTCCCACCGAGCGACCAATGATGCCCTCTTCGTTTAGACTGGTATCAAACACGCGGTCCTCGCCATATTTGGATTGCAGCCCCAGGGTGGCGGCATGAACGCCCCCTTTCATGCCCACATCTTCGCCAAAGACCAACAGGCGCGGGTTGAGCGCCAGCTCCACGTCCAGGGTGCGCCGGATGGCTTCAATCATGTTGATGCGACGTGGATCGGGCGGGTTAGCAACGGCCGTTCCCATCGGTAGCTCAATCCCGGCCCCCACCAAGCCGCCCACCAACTGCGGATGATCGGGGTGCGCGAGAACATTGTCAGTTACTGTTGCCGGATCGCCTGGCGGCTGCTTCTTCGCCTCATCGCGCGCCCTGCCTACGTCCCGCTTGGTCTGATTCACCATGTTTTCCCATTCATTTTCACGCATCAAGGCCGGTACCAGGTAGTCGTGCAGCTTACGGATGGGATCTTGCTTCCACTCCTCGGCCAGCTCTTTTTCTCCTTTGTAGGCCTGGTTATCCACGCTGGAATGGCCAGAAAGCCGGGGCATGGTAAGCCGCAGCAGTCCTGGCCCATTGCCCGCCCGCACTTCGCGCACGGCCGTATGCACCAAATCGGCCGTTTCTGCCGGATTGGTGCCGCTGCCGTCCCAAATTGCCAAGTTTTTGAACGCTGCCAAATTGGCCGCAATATTGCTGCCAGGCGTCTGGGCTGGTCCTTTCACCGAGATGGCATAGCCGTTGTCCTCGATGACAAACAACACAGGTAGTTCCAGCGTTGTGGCAATCGTGATCGCGCTCCAAAAACCATTGGTCGCCACGGAACCGTCGCCACCAAAGATTACCGCAATGCTGTCTTCCGCATCGGCCG
>CBDUOF010000142.1:0-12696 GCA_965368765.1 uncultured Anaerolineae bacterium
CAATGCGCCCCACGCGAATAGAGCCGGTGAAAGAAATGAGCGGCAGTCGGCTGTCGTTGGTGAGCAACTCGCCCACGCTGCGGTCGCCCACGGCAAGGGTGAAGATGCCGCTGACGCCATGATCTGCCATGACCTGGTTGGCGATGTGCTGGATAGCAACGGCCGTTAATGGCACAAGTTCCGATGGCTTCCAGACAACTGTATCGCCACAAATGGCGGCAATGGCAGCGTTCCACGCCCAAACGGCTGCAGGGAAGTTGAAGGCGGTGATAACCCCAATCGGTCCCAGCGGATGCCACTGTTCGTACATGCGGTGGCCGGGACGTTCGGAGTGCATGGTGAGGCCGTACAGCTGGCGCGACAGCCCCACGGCAAAGTCGCAAATGTCGATCATTTCTTGCACTTCGCCAATGCCTTCGGCGCGAATCTTGCCCATTTCCAAACTTATGAGCTCGCCCAGCGGTTCCAGATTATCACGCAGGGCATTGCCCAGGTCGCGCACCATTTGGCCGCGCTGGGGGGCTGGCACATTGCGCCAGGAATGGAAGGCGGTTTGAGCAGCCTCGACGGCGATATCATACGTATCGGCAGAAGTGGGCAGTACCTGGGCAATTGGCAGGCCAGTCGTTGGGTTGTAGGAGGTGATCGGAGCCCCCTTGCCGGAGAGCCATCCATCTGCACCCGTACAGGTGCCCGCATTGCTCGCCTGAAGTTGTAATTTATCCAGAATTTTTTTCATGGGTTTATCCTTCACTATTTTGTCTTGAGTTTAGCAGAAGTTGGCGGTTTGTGTGGCTGGGAAACGGCCGTTTACAACTCGTCTACCACCTCATTTTCAGGCGCTTCTTTTTTTGGATTTGTTGGGATCTTTACCAGCATTTGCCGTTTGCCATCTGCGACGGCAATGACAGTCTTAACATCAATGTCTTTGGGCAGCAGATTGAAATCTTGAAGCGTCCAAATAGTGGTAATTCGGTCACTGAGATTAGGCCATTGGTCTTTGGCCCACAGGTAACGGCGGCGGCTAAACTGCCAAATTGGTTCCGGCTGATGCTGCGGCTGAAAGGCACAATATTCTTGCCATATTTCATCCTTGTCCGTGAGCGGAAACAAAATATTGAGCATGGCCTTCTGCACCACGGCCGAATCCCTGCCATGCTCCTCTGAAACCCAATTAATGTGGTAATTGTGAATAAACGTGAAAATGCCAAAATGGGAAAAATCTTCAACATCACGCAAAATCCGCTCACGCTGCTCAAAAGCAGCACGGTATGTTTCTTGAAGCTCCTCGCTGGGTTCCTCAATTCGCTCATGATGGCCCTGATTGAACAAATCCGGGTCAATTTTGTAAAGATAACAAATGAGCTGACGAATGCGGTCTGGCCCCATGTTGAATTTGGCAAAGGCGCTTTCATGGATTAAATCTTCCACGGCATCGACGATACCGCGCTGGCGGGCTTCGTCATGAGCACGTTGCAAGCCCATTTGCAATGCGATTTCCTGAGGCTGAAGCGGTGAAGATGGTTTGAAAGCGATCCCCGACAGTTTTTTCAAGCCGCCGTTGGCGTTGATGATTTGGAATAGCGTAATTAGAACGCCAAAGAGGATAATGACGCCTAGCGCTTCCGTTTTTTGGGTAACTAAAACGATCATCATAAGGTAGCTGGCAATCATACCGCGTAACCCGGCAAATCTGAGTGATTTTGCTTCGGGCGAGCCGGGCTCTATGCCGCGTTCGCGCATGGCACTTTTCCGTACAAAAAAGACGGTGGTGCTGGTAATGACAAAGGCGCTCACAAAGCCAAACGCATAATAAGATTCAACTATGACAACTTCTCGAATTATCGGGATGAGTATCGCGGAAATCAGCCAAATAACGGCAATGCCGATGCGATCATCGGCAAAAACGCTGGGCAACCGGCCCAGGCGAGCGGCATTGGCAGCAACCGCCGCACCGCCAACGTATCCACCACCCTGGGCAAGCAGCAGAATAATGGCCAGCAAAATCCCGGCAACAATGAGAAATGCCTCACCGGATGTATCTTTGGTGGCAGAATCTAGCGCGCGAATGAGGGCCAGATCATAAGAAACGGCTTCAATATATTCATCCTCGGGCAGGTCGGCCAACTCATCCCCAAGTGTCTCTTCGTTGCCCAATATAGCGGCTTCTGCTTCTTGAGACGGCCGTAAATCATATAAATCGCCTGCCGCCGCCCGATCGGCATCAGTGACGGTCACGTCCTCAAGCGAGACGCCGTTGCCAAACGTTTGTGCCGCAACGATCTCATACTCAATAAGAAGCGTGCTGTATCCTTCTGTAGAGGGAATATCCCATTGCTGGGCAGCAAACAGCTGTACCACGCCAGTCCCAATTAAAAAGAAAGCAGCAAGGGTTAGGGACGTGTTGATGACTTTCCATTTGGGTCGGGCTGCATGCTTACCACTTGCCGGGATGACCTCATATCCGGAGAAACCAAGCATGGCGCTAGACATAGAGCGAAGGAAAAGCTGGAAGACCACTACCGTGCCTATGGCGGCGATATCCTGCTGGGCACGTACGACATGTTCAACCACACCATTGGCTTCCAGGCGGGTGACAATTCCCTGGGTCAAAAAGGCCCAATCTGGATTACTAGCGGCTGCACCGCCGACGATACTTAAGGCAATAACGGTGAAGATAGTAAAAGCGCCCCCACCAATCAGAAAGATGGGAACGGCTCTTTTGGGTCCCAGAGACACCAGAACCACCATAATAAAAAAGGCAAAAAGCTCTGCCAGTGCAATCCGGTACGGCGCTAACTCCGGCAAAATAAGCATGGTCACATCAGACGCGGAGATGGAGCTAATTATGATGGTTAAAATGGCGTCCAGAAAAAAGAGACTGGTGCCAATCCAGGAAAGCCAGCGGAGCTTTGGCGGCCCAATGGCCTCTACGAGCGGGCCGCTTCCCCCGGCATTGGGGCGTAGATATGCCCCGGCTTTGTATGCTGGTACAATACCAAGCAGCAGCAGCGCAGATAGCACAATGAAAGCCATAATAGCGATTTCGTGGTGTCCTTCTGCGCCATGTATGGCGAGCAAAGTCTGGTAAGCCGCTACGCTGAAGGCATCGGCGGCGATTTCAAAGATAAGGGCCAAAACACCCAGGCCTGTGCCGCCAAGAAGTAGTCCCTCAACCATTAATTTTGGTAGCTGCCGTTTTGCTGATTTGTTTTCAGCCGGATCTATGTAACTTTTAAACATTTTTACTCTCCAGAAAATCTACCCACAACAGGATACCCATATCGGGTAAATTGCATCTTGTTCTATTGCGTACACTGGGGGGAAGATTTCCTCAAAAAAGGATGTAGCCAAGTGGCGTTAGTAAAGGATAATTTGCTTGAATTGGTGAATCAGATTTAATCAGGATTATAGTTGATGGTGAATTGCGCGCCAAAATTGATGAAGATTTGAATTCGCAATATCGAGATGGACCTATTTTAGAAGCTGTTGGTTAATGCAAGGAGGCCGAATTTGCATACTCACGCAGGCAATGAAGAGATTACCCTGAGTAGAACCCTGGGTTTATTGGATGTAACCATGATTGGCGTCGGCGCCATGATTGGCGCGGGTATTTTTGTTCTAACTGGCATCGCTGCTGGCGAAGCCGGCCCAGCACTGGTGCTGGCCTTCATCTTGAATGGTATTGTGACGACGTTTACGGCTCTTTCTTATGCTGAATTGGGGTCATGCTTCCCGGAAGCGGGAGGGGGATATCTCTGGGTTAAGGAGGGACTGGGCGGCACGCAGGGCTTTTTGGCGGGCTGGATGAGTTGGTTCGCTCATGCGGTGGCCTGTTCGCTGTATGGATTGGGATTCGGCCGTTTTGCGGTGGAGATCATTTCGTTATGGAATCCTGCCGTGCACGATATTGCCAATCCACTGACCTTGGTTTTTATGGCTGTGATTGTTGTTTTGTTTGCGTTTATCAATGTTCGCGGGGCCAGCGAGGCTGGTTTGGTTGGTAACATAGTTACCATAGCCAAGGTCGTTATACTGGGTGTTTTCATCTTTATTGGGATTCGCGCCGTCATTGCCCAGCCTGATCTGAATGTATTTACCGATAATTTTTTGGCCAATGGTTTGGGTGGCGTCTTTGTGGCGATGGGTCTCACGTTTATTGCTTTTGAAGGGTATGAGATTATTGCCCAAAGCGGTGAGGAAGTAAAAGACCCTAAGCGGAATATACCCAGGGCAATTTTTATCTCCATTATCATCGTGGTTATTATTTATGCGTTAGTGGCTGTTGTGGCGATTGGCGCGGTGAAAGTACCAGCTAGTGCAGGCAATATTCCGGTGTGGGATTATTTGGCTGAAGCAAAAGAGGTTGCCATTGTCCGGGCAGCAGAACAGCTCATGGGGCGCTGGGGCGGCATTTTGATTTTGGTGAGCGGCCTGGCTTCAACCATGTCCGCATTAAATGCGACGATCTACTCTTCTTCGCGTGTTTCCTTTGCTATGGGGCGGGATAGCAATCTACCCTCTATCTTCGGTCGTATTCACCCCAGATTGCATACGCCGCATTGGGCAGTCGCGATTTCGGCCGTTTTAATTATTGTGATGGCCGTTTCGCTACCGATTGAGGACGTTGCCAAGGCGGCGGACGTGATGTTTTTGTTTATGTTTGCCCAGGTAAACATTGCTTTGATGACGCTGCGGCGGCGACGGCCAGACCTGGATCGTGGCTATTTGGTTCCTTTTTTCCCCTGGCCGGCTGTCATCGGCGTGGTGACGAATCTTGCCCTGGCTGGTTTCTTAGCAGTGGAAACTGGCCGCGTTGGTATTTTGACAATCGTCTGGATTGCTGGAGGCACGCTGCTTTATATGGGCTATTTCCGCGGTCGGGAGGAGATGGAACGGCCGAATGATATTCTGCTAAAGGAGACGTTGGTCTCGGTGGATTATTCCGTGCTGGTGCCCGTGGCTGACGTGGCGCACGCGGAGGAATTGGGCCGACTGGGGTGCTTGCTGGCAAAGGAGCATAATGGTGAGGTGTTGGCCCTAAATGTCATTAAGGTGCCGCCTTCCTTAAGTTTGTCAGACGGCCGTTTGTTCCTGAAAGAAGGACGTGAGCCACTCGAAAAGGTAATTGAGCAAGCACGTGAGCATGACGTGCCGGTACACACGATTATTCGGCTGGGGCGAAATGTTTCCCAGGCGCTGTTAAAGACGGTTAGCGAGAATGCCAGCGACATGATTCTGATGGGTTGGCCCGGTTCATCCGGAACGAATAACTCTTTGTTTGGCTCGGTTATCGACCCAGTCATTGCCAATCCGCCAGCTGATATCGCTATTGTGCGCTCCCGCCCGTATAAACAAATTAAGCGCATTGTGGTGCCAATTGCTGGCGGCCCCAATTCTTACCTGGCTGTTTATACGGCCGTCAGTTTGGCGCGTAATTTACCTGAACCGGCAGAAGTGGTTATGGTACACATCGCTATAAACGGATCAGACGCCGCTACGGTCGAGGCGCGCGCTCAAACCACCTTCAGGAGCGCTTCGACCGGCATCATATATGATCAGTTGACCCAACAGGTTGGCAAAGCCGAATCACCGGTTGAAGGTATTTTGGAGATGAGCCGCAGTGCGGACATGATTGTAATGGGGGCCACCCGCGAAACACTTTTCCGTAACCTGCTGCTGGGCAATGTCTCCCAACAGGTTGCTGAACAGGCACACTGTCCCGTCATTTTGGTTAAGCGGCGCAGTACGATCTTAAAATCTGTATTGCGAGAGACAGTGCTGTCGCCAATTTACCGCTCAAACAAGATTTAGGACAAGCGTTGTCATAAAAATCGCCGGTTAGCTACTGCTTGCCGGCTTTTTTTTGTATTACGGCCGCCTTAGGCACTAGGTGTCGAAGTAGGAACTGGCGTAAATGTGGGAATAGGATCCGGGGTGTAAACGAGCGTAGGCGTAACGGTTGGCGACGGCGTAGGGCTGGGCAGTGGCGTCATGGACGGCGAGACTGTTGGCGTCAATGTCGGTGCGGTTGTTGGCGTGGCGCTTGGTGTTTCAGTTGGCGTAGCTGTGTTGGTTGGAACGGCCGTGTTTGTCGACGATGGCGTCATTGTAGGTGATGGTGGCGTCGCTGTGTTGGATGGCACCGGTGTGGGGGTTAGGCTTGCTGGAATGGTGGTTGGACCGGCCGTTGCCGTATAGGTTGGTGAGGGCGTATTGCTTGGCGTGGCGGTCGGCGTGGGCGGCCGGGTGGTGGCAGATGCCGTCGCGCTTGCAGTAGGTGTTGGGGTCGCAGTGGCTGACTGGGTGGCCGTCGGTAACGGCGTTTGGGAAGGTGTAGCCGTTAACGGAAAAGGGATAATGCCAACAGGTGTTTCAGGAATTATCGTTCCTGTGCCCCGTAGATTTTCGACATCTTCTTCCGATTCGGCCGCAATGGTTGGGTCAAGCGGCGCAAATTCGAAATCGTAGCTCGTCCCGTAATCTGCCTCTGATTGTGCCAGCATACTGGCATTTACGGCACGTAACGGCCGTAAATTTAGCCCCAACCACATTGCCGAAAAAATACAGGCAAAATTAATGATCAGCGCCAACAGTAAAAGGGCATACATATTCTTTCGTGACTGTTTGGCAGCGGGTGATTCAGTTGCTTCCGGCGTTGGCGCGGCTGAAACTAAAGGCGAAGCACGCATTAGGCAGGCTCCGCCAGCGGCAATTCAATTGAAAACGTACTGCCTACGCCCAATTCACTGTCTACATTGACCTTACCGCCATGCATCTCAATCACTGTACGTGTGATGTACAGCCCTAGACCCACACCGCGCGCTGCAAAATTAACGTTATTGTGTGCCCGGAAAAAGCGGTTAAACAGATGTGGATGATCGGCAGTGGCGATGCCAATGCCATTGTCTAAAACGTCCAACCGCATCGTCCCCTGTAAATCGTGGACGCAAAGCTCAACGTGCCCACCCTCCTGAGTATATGTCAACGCATTGCTCAATAGATTTTCAACGGCACGGCCTAAATGCTCGGCATCTGCCCGGAGCCATAGCGCCTGTTCCGGGACCGTTAATTCCAAGGCGATTCCTTTTTGCTCAAAGCGATCTCGCCAGCGGGTAACGGCGCTGTCCACCAGGCTCTGCACATTCACCGGCTTCATACTCATATGAATGGTGCCCGCCTCAATTTCCGATATTTTGATCAGCTGATCAATATGATGCTCTAGCTCGTCGCTGCCTTTGTTGATGTATTGGATAAACTGCTTCTGATGCTTATCCATATGCCCGTTGGCCTTCGCCTGCATTAAATTGGCATACGCCTTAATCACCGTGAGTGGCGTGCGCAGCTCATGAGAAATGTTGGTGATGAAGGCTGATTTAAGATTGCTGGCTTCAACCTCGCGGGTAATGTCGCGCATCACAATGACGTTGCCAATGAGCGTTTTGTTATTGTCGATTACCGGGGCAGCGAGCGCACTCAGGACACGATTACCTAACTGATAGCGGCGCGGTTGCCGGACGCCTTTGGGCAGGGCCAACAGATCGCTAACGTTGGCGATGCCATTTTCGGCGTGATCGGCTTCTACAGCCGTTAATTCCCGCACGGGGCCAGAAAAGAAATCTTGTGCCAGATCGGCCAGCAGCTTTTCGGCGGCAGGGTTCACGCTCAAAATACTGTCATTTGTGTCTAGCACGATGATGCCATCAACGATACTGTCCAGAATCGCTTTGAGCTGGCTACGCTGTTGGTCCAGTTCCTGGTTTTGCTCTGCTAAAGCTGTGGTCATTGTGTCGAAGGAGCGTGAGAGCAGACCAATTTCATCGCCGGCCTGAAGATTAGAGCGACGGTTGAGATCCCCTTTGGTGACGGCAACGGCCGTATTTACTAAATGGTTAATTGGATTTGTAATTCGTTGAGCAATCAAGAAACCGCTGGCAAAAACAGCGACCACTGCTAGGGTGAAGATGGCCGTAAATTGTCGTTGGCTCACAGCGATGGTGCTAACAATAAAGTTGCTGGGCAACGCCACGCTGTACATGCCAAACGATTGCCCGCGCAGGCGCCAATCGCCATACGCTAATACATAGAGCTGATCCAATACGGTTAAGCGGCGCAGCGGTACCTGGCGGCTGGCCGTGCTGGCTACCAGGGCATATTGTTCTGGGGACTCTGCCAGGTCGGCAATAACATCACCGAACATTTCTGGATCATCCTGGTAGAGTGCGTTGATGCCCACTTCACCACCGCCCAACGATGTATCGACGACGTTGCCATCTGCATCATACAGCGTCACGCGGGCCACAGCATTTAGGGTAAGTTCCAGCATCATGCGGCGGCTGTAGGTACCCACCATTGCTGCGCCTACCTGATCCCCTTGGGCAAATATCGGCGTGACGGTGAAAATCATCAAGCCACTTTCCGTTTCGGTCAGGAATACATACCGATTCCCTTCTGCGTCTGCCTCATTGCGCAACGCTTTTTGCACGGCTTCAATTTCGGAGAAATCAGCACCACTGCGCGTGACGCCCACTGTATCAGTCGCAGCACTGACGCGCTGCCAACCGTAAACTTCTATGCCGTCCATATCGAGCAGCATAACGGCGTCTGTATTGCTGTTAATGATAATTTGAGGCGCGAGTTCACCTAACGCATTGGCATCATTTCTGGCCAGGGCTAATGGGATACCGGTGGTGCCGATGACCGTGCGCAAGGTTTGCAGACGCTGGTCTTCGTGTCGCACCATGCCCTCGGCTACAATCTGGCCTGCATCCAAAAGCTGATTGGTGATGCGCTCTTCCAGTGAGCTGGCCACGAGGTTTGTAATGACAAAAGCGCCGACGCTGGCCACAACCAGGGTCAGTAGAAAGTACGGCAATATAATTTTAGTACCGATGCTCAATCCGAACCCAGTACGTGCGGCGGCAAACCGCGTGCGCAAATTGTGATACTTCATCTAAGGTATGTTAAAGGATATAAGCGATGCTACGAGTTAAGGCGACGTGAAAAATAGGACTTTTGGGGGAGGTCGTTTTCCTCTGGTAGAAGACCATAATGGGCGTATTGAGATCGGGGTGCGTTGGCGATTCTTTGCTTGGATTGAGACGGCCGTCTCTAGGCTAAATTTCTCTACCATTTTGGCGGAAAACGGCCGTTTCCTGTCAACTTCCTGCAACATCTGGACGAAGGTCGCGTTGTTTGCTAATCTCGCACAATGAATCGACGCGCTGTGGCCTTGTTTCTTATTCCGCTATTGCTGTTTGCCATTGGCACCATTGGCTATATGGTCATTGAAGAGTGGCAAGCGCTTGATGCGTTTTACATGACAGCCATTACGCTTACGACTGTTGGCTTTGGGGAGGTGCGCCCGTTAAGCGCTGGTGGGCGTATTTTCACCGTCGGACTGTTGGTCGCCGGGGTGTCGTTTATTGCCTATGGTTTGGAATACTTGCTGACGGCTAACCTGGGAGACAGTTGGAGGAAGCGACGCATGATTAAAATGATTGAAGGCCTGGAAAACCATGTGATAGTGTGCGGATACGGCCGTGTCGGACAAAGTGCTGTCGCTTCTTTGCAAAATAGCAAGCGGCAGGTTGTCATTGTTGAGAAAGAGATCGAAAAGGTGCCCGCGATGGATGCGTTGAATCTAACGCACTTCGTGGGGGATGCGACCAGAGATGAGGTGCTGCTGCAGGCTGGCATCGAGCGCGCCTGGGGGGTGTTGATCTGCACCGGCGATGACTCTCGCAATCTGTTTATTGTGCTGTCCGCACGGTCGCTTAATGCAAACCTTTATATTGTTACGCGCTCGGTAGATGCTGAAAACGATCGCAAAATGCGTCGTGCCGGGGCCAATCGCGTCGTGTCACCCTACCAGATTGGAGGGCAACATATGGCCAACATCATGATACGGCCGCACGTTACTGACTTTTTTGATGTGGTCACGCTGGATGGCGGCATTGAGCTTTGGGTGGAAGAGCTTGTTATTGGTGAAACGTCACCGCTGGTTGGCCAAACGGTGGGTGAAGCAAACATTCGCCAGGAAACAGGCGTTTCAATTATTGCGATGCTGCGCGAAAATCACTCCTCAATCCCCAACGCCCATACCCAATTGCGTGCTGAAGACGAGTTAATTGTGGTAGGTACCCGGGAGCAGCTCACCAAATTAGAACAATTAACGGGCATTGAACTTGGCCATTTGTGAGAATATGACGCTTTTTTGTGTTGCTGTCTAAGATTCAAAGACGATTTTAATAAAAAGTGGTTGCCAACTGCTTCATGAGTCTGTACTATTGGGAATCAGTGGTGAAATTTTGCCACAAATCTAATTTTTGGATGCGTTATGACGACAATTGAACCAGAGTTAATTACGATAATTGAAGGGCCAACGCCGGAATTTCGGCCAACGCCTGTGGATTGGGTGCAATCCGTTTTAGAAGGACCTGTCGATCGATTGGTGGCGGTGTGCCAGCTGCGCACGGGCAATGGCGAAGATATTATGGAGCGTTGCCGCAATGCCTGGAAGGAACATCGTCCAGTACGCCTTGATTTTCCCGATGAGATGCGGATGCGGCAGCAAGTTGACGTGGTCTCGCTGCGTCTGGAGGAGCTGGAGCAAGGGCCGGCCCTGATGTTGTGGGTGGCGCTTCCACTAGACGAAATTGAAGAAGTGGAAGAGAGCGATGACAACGACGAGGACGACGATCTGTTCTTTCCTTAACCGTTTGGCTTGATCCAATCATCACTATTATTGAGAGAAACGTAGCCTGGATTTTCTGGGCTACGTTTTTGTTTTTTACGGGGCAGTGGTAGCATAGCGCAGATTCTCCCAAATTCATTCTACGCAATTGACCTATTTATTCTTTGGAGGGGTTTTATGGGATACGAAACGATTTTGTATGCGGTTGAAAACGGGGTCGCGACGATTACGCTGAATCGACCAGACAAATTAAACGCCTTTAATGACCAGATGATTGGCGAGACAACGGCCGTTTTTAAACAAGCCAGTCGTGATAAAGAGATTCGCTGTATTGTGCTAACCGGAATCGGCCGTGCCTTTTCTTCTGGTCAAGACTTGGCGGACGTCGTGGCACGGGCCGGTGAATTCTCCATTGGTGACCATCTGCGGCACGGCTATCACAAACTCATTAAGCAAATGGTGGGGCTGGAAAAGCCGATAATTGGGGCAATTAATGGCATTGCTGCCGGAGCTGGCTGCGGCATTGCCCTGGCCACGGACATTCGTATTGCCGCCGATAAGGCAAGCTTCATGTTAGCCTTTAGCAATGTTGGGCTGGTGCCCGACAGCGGCACAAATTGGCTGCTGCCCCGGCTTATTGGGCAAGCGCGCGCATACGAAATGGCTATAACGGCCGATAAAATTCCTGCAGAGAAAGCTTTAGCCTGGGGCATGGTGAACCGCGTTGTGCCTGCCGCACAGCTGATGGAAACGGTGGCTGCCTGGGCCGGGCCATTGGCAAGTGGTCCCACACTGGCTTACGGTCTTACCAAACGCGCCATTAACCACGCCTGGAACACGGATCTGTTTGGCGCGCTGGAATACGAAGCCTATCTTCAGGAAATTGCAGGACAGAGTCATGACAATAAAGAAGGTGTCATGGCATTTCTAGAAAAGCGACCAGCTCAATTCAAGGGCGAGTAAGATCAGCCAAAGGGGCCTTGAAGTATATTGAGACCTCTTTGGTTTACCAACGGAGTAGACGATGAAGACAGTTGCAGTAATTGGCGCAGGCACGATGGGGGCGGGGATCGCCCAAGCGTCGGCGTTGGCAGGGTATGATGTGGTTTTGTACGATGTGACAGACGCTCTGTTGGCTACATCGCTTGAGGGCATTCGGACTTCTATAGAACACGGCGTGGCCCGAGGCAAAACGGAATCGGCGGTGGCCGAAGCGGCCAGGGAGGCCATCCAGACCACCACTTCGCTGGAAACGGCCGCACGAGCAGACCTGATTATTGAGGCCGCGCCGGAGAAGCTGCCGCTGAAGCGGGAGATTTTTGCCACGCTGGATGCCGCCGCCCCCGATCACGCTATCTTTGGCAGTAACACCTCCAGCCTTAGCGTCAATGCGTTGGCCAGCGCCGTAAATCGGGCCGACCGATTTTTAGGGGTTCACTTTTTCAATCCGGCCCACATTATGAAGCTGGTAGAGTTGATTCGGGGCGATTTTACGAGCGAGGAAACGCTGACAGCGGTGCAGGCGTATGTGGCCAGATTGGGGAAGACGGCCGTTCTCTGCAAAGATACGCCTGCCTTTATTGTGAACCGGGTAGCACGGCCGTTTTATGGTGAAGCGTTCCGGCTGCTGGGGGAAAATGCAGCCGATCCTGCCACGGTCGATAAGCTCATGCGATCTATTGGCTTTCGTATGGGGCCATTTGAACTCATTGACCTGATTGGCTGCGATGTCAATCTGGCCGTCACGCAATCAGTGTATGACGCCTATTTTCAGGAGCCAAAATATCGGCCTCATCCTATTCAGAAGCGCATGGTGGAAAGCGGCCGTTTGGGGCGCAAGACCGGGCGCGGTTTTTATGAGTATGACAAATAGCTTATTTTGCCCTGAAGCAATTGCCTAACCGAATGATTACACCAAGATATTTTTCTTATGGATACTCTCAGTGAACAAGTAATGACCTGGTTCAGTGACCATGGTCTGACAATTTTATTGATTTTAC
>CBDUOF010000143.1:0-12574 GCA_965368765.1 uncultured Anaerolineae bacterium
GTGTGCTTCCAGGATAAGCGCCACCACGCCGGAGGCGACGGCGGTAGACATGCTGGTGCCGTTCATGCGGAACATGCTGGAATTGACGGAATAGTCTGGATGGGCCAGCACCAGCGCTGGTGAGCTGCTGGTGTCTGGGTCACTGTCACCATCGTTGAACATGTAAGAGACGACGTTGCCACCGGGGACCAGCAGGTCTGGCTTGACAAAGCCGTCCAGGGTGGGGCCGCTGGAGGAGAAGTTGGCCAGGTTATCATCGGCCCAGTAGCCGGGGGTTTTGTTGCTGTCCACCGCGCCAATGGTAATGACGTACGGGTCGTTTCCGGGCACGGTGATACTTTCGGCGTAGGGGCCTTCGTTGCCCGCGGCGGCCAGGACGACGATGCCGGCAGCCCACGCTTCTTCGACGGCCCGGTTGAGTGGGTCGGCAAAGTAGGGGGAGCGCGCCCAGCCGCTCAGGCTCAGGTTCATCACGCGAATGTCGAACGTCTCTTTGTTGGCCACGGCGTATTGGATGCCTTCGATGACGTCTTCGTAGGTGCCGCTGCCGTCGTCCCCCAGCACGCGAATGCTGAGCACCTGGGCGTTGGGAGCGATGCCCATGGTGACGCCGGTGTAATAATCTTTGGCATTGTTCCAAATGATGCCCGCCACGTGGGAACCGTGCCCGTAGCCGTCCTGGCTGCTGGTATGATCGCTAAAACACGGTGAGGGCGAGCCGCCAACAGTGGTTGTCATCGTGTCCGTGCAGCTGAGCTCGCCAACAAAATCTGCCTGACCAAGAAAATTTTCCTGAACAACGGTTCCCAACGTTGTCTGGGTGTTGGCGTCAAAATAGACGCCGCTGTCTATAACCGCAACAGCGACACCTTCGCCGGTAATGCCGTTATCATGGGCAATGTCTGCCCCCATATCGATACTTGGCGGATTTGCAACTCTATACACACTGGGATTATCGGTTGGTTCCACATGGGGAACCGTGGGATCCCATTCATCGGGACGACGGCTCAACACCACAATGTTCGCTTTGTTGTCGTGGAAGAACACGCTGCCATCATTCGACACCGTCGGACTGACAAGGAATTGACTAAAGCCATTGTACCGATAAACAACCAACCCTTCGGGGGTGATAATCTCGTAAGTACCAGATTTATCACCGACATGAATATTGTCATTCGGTGCAATGACAGGGCTGGCAACAAGCCCACCAGGGGTTGCATGACTCCAGTTAAGCGTGCCGTTTGTGGTGTCCAGGGCAAATAATTCCGAATCTTTTGCCCCAATATAAACCTGCGTTTCGTCAAGTGACAGGGCCGGAGAGGCTTGAAATTTCAAGCCGCCAGCAGCCTGCCATTGAAAACGAACAGTCCCATCGCTGTTGATGGCAATTAATTTACCTGTGTCTGTGCCCACGTACAGCGTATTATCAGCGTCCAAAATGGGTGAGGCGAGAAGGCTGCCACTGGTTGTATACGAATATTTGAGCGAGCCATTGCTGTTTATTGCATAGATTTTTCCAGCTTCCCCCGTAATGTAAATTGTGCCAGAAGAATCCACTATTGGTTTTAAATAATAAGTTGCCCCTTGCGGTGCAGCATAAGTCCACAAGACCGTTCCGTTCACTGGGTTAATTGCCTTCAAGTAACCCAATTCGCTGATTGTATAAACGGTACCATCAGCACTCGTAGCAGGCGGGGCAGTGATTTTATCGCCGCTTGGGAGACTGGTAACCCAACTCAGCTGACCATTATTTATATCAAGCGCAATCACCTTTTGGCTTGCATTTGCGATAAAAACAGTGTTGCTGTTGGTGGCAATCCCCCCTTCAAATTTATCTACCCCGGCAATGACTTGCCAATAGATTGAGCCGTCTGGATTAATGGAATAGGCTTGTGTTTTACCCACGATATAAATACGGCCGTCTGGCCCCAGAACGGGTGCACTGCGGAAAGGCTTGCCACTTAAGGAGAATGAGGCACGCACTGTGCCATCCATATTCAGGATATAGCCATCCCCTTTCTCAATCAGCGTAAAAACGCCGCCATCGGGAAGCGTCATAGGTCGAAACCACATATCGCCAGACAGGTAATGTGATTGTGTAAAGTTACGGCGGTCGGTGACCCAGCCTTCCCAGGCATAAACGTGATCATCGGCCGTTTCAACCTGCTGGTTTTCTGTGATGGCGCGCACGCCCGGCATGGCGGCTAAATTTTGGAGCTCGTCAGCAGAGATGGTGGCGCCTACCGCGTCAACCAGCCACAAATCGCTGGTAATGGTGCCACCAGTGGCGTTGACAGCGCGTGCGGCCGTTTCAGACGAGTTGGCGGTGATGATGACGGAAAGTTGGGGGGAAACGGCCGTTGTCAGGGCGGGATCAATATAAACAGCGGATGATTCGGGGCGCAGGGTAATCGCACCAAGCAGAACAGCGCTCACGCCCAGACAAATGTATAGACCAATCCTGAGCAGTGACTTTAATGAATACCTGGTTGGTTCGCTTTTCATATTACCTAGTCCCACAATTAACTACATTTATTAGCTTTTAGCTCTGCCGAGGCTGACTTCTTCCTCCTGACAGCATAGGGTGGTAGCCTGTCAAGAATTGTTACAAAGGGGGCGGTCGCTGCTGGCTAGGACTTATCTACTACCCCGCGACCAAAAATAAAGGTGGCACACTTTTGAGAGTGCCACCTCTGCCAGCCAGTTGCTTAGTGCCAAAGTGTAATCGTACGATCAATTGATGCTGTAGCTTGAGTGGTGGCTTCGGGGGAAACGGCCGTAAGCATTACAACTTGCGCTCATCAGAACGAATATGCGCATTTTAAGTACAGTTACATCATGGCTCAGCGGCAGGAAAATACTAACAAATAAAACGTTCTGAAAGTGCCCGTAACTGAACCAGGCTAACCGGTTTGTTGAGAATCAATTCAACGTCTTCCTGTAAAAACTGATAATACATACCGATAGCACTCACGATGATGATTTTTGTTTCTTTAAAACGCGGATCCAGCTTCATCCGTTTCAATAACGTGTTTCCAGAAACGTTGGGCAAATTCAAATCTAGCAGCACCATGGCAGGCACGTTGTCCTCTAGCCAAAAGTCCGCTTTGCCCCCATCATAAATCAGGTGGACTGAAAATCCGGCTGCTTCCATTGCCATTGAAAACAAAGCTGCCTGATCAACATCGTCTTCAACAATTAAAGCCAGTGGCGTTTGCTTGATTGGCTGCAGTCGATTCATCCGTCCCTCCAAATTTTAATCTTATCTGTTAGACAGCATATCAAACGGTTCTTAAACAATGTGCAAAAAATCTATAAAATTTTCTTAAAATTGTCACCGCCCTGCCCTGGCCCAGCTGAAAAAGCGAGATCGCTTGTTCAAATGAAAGGGCTTCGGTAACGAAAATCTCAAAACGCGGGCAACCGTAACAACAGGTATGACGACGTCATCCTTTGCTCTGTCCTGTTGGCTCAATGTAATCGGTCTCACCTGGCACATGGCTTGGCTCCGCTCATGCAAAGGAAAATCTACCTTCTATCTTAAGGGCAAGGCAGCACCGTTGTTCGATTCCGAAAGGTTTGAACACGCTAAAATTTTTTATTGGACTGGGGACAGGGGCAGAAAAGGCGATCTACTTAATAAACCGATAGCCCGTTCCGTATTCAGTTTGGAAGTAACGCGGGTTTGACGGGTCTTGTTCCAGCTTGCGACGCAAATGAGACATATAAACATGGACATAGTCTACGCTGTCCAGATATTCTTTTCCCCACACGTTAAGTAAAATCTGTTGATACGACAGCACGCGATTGGCATTCAAAACCAGAAACGAGAGGAGGGTGAACTCGGTTGCACTTAACTTGACAGTTTCACCATTAACACTCACCTGCCGCTCTTTTAGATTGATGGTCAGATAATCATCCTGGAATAAGTGGGGGTTGATGAGCTGTTCTGATTCTGTTTTTACCCGGCGCAGCACAGCCGCCACCCGTGCTTTTAAAACCTCCGGGCTAAATGGTTTTGCGATGAAATCATCGGCGCCATATTCGAGCCCTTTCACAATGTTCTGGTCTTCTACCATGGTTGTCAGCATGATGATGGGGGTAGTTGCCATGAGCCGAATTTGATGACAGGTCTCCCAACCATTCAATTCTGGCATAATAACGTCCAGAATAACAACATCTGGACGCTGTGTATAAAACGTTTTCAGCCCTTCTTTGCCATTTGCGGCCGTATACACGGTGGCCCCTTCCGCGAGGAAGATCAGCTCAACCATATCTGCCAGATTTTGATCATCATCAATAATGAGAACTGTTATGTTTTGGAAATCCATAGGAGCCACTCACTCGTGAGTTCTACTTTTCGACCGCATCCACTTCTGGCGCCAAACACAGATACCTTTTAGCAACCACATTCACGCAGATAGGTTTATTGCCTGAAAATGACCAAAAGAGTTCGTTCACAAATAACTTTTGATAAGGAAACGAACCCCAAGGTTTGCCCGTTTACCAAAATCAAGAATTAAAAACGGGCAAACCCAATCGAACCCTTTTTCCGCGAAATCAATCCTGTCTTACCTTTGGGTTGTCAGTAAAGTCTATCATATAACCTGATCTTTTCTGATCAAAGTGGCATCCATTCATCTCGGCAATGCGTGATTCAGGCTTTTAGGTAAACCACGATAAGTCTATTGACGTAAAAATCGCCATTTCTTTGTGGTTTACTCAGGGAAAACGGGAGAATCACTATTTTATAATTCAAAGAACTTTCCCGTTTTCACCTAACTTCGACAAGAAATAGCGTGAGAACACGCTTGTTTTGTACGAATAGATAATCAGTTCCTCATGATGCTCGGCTGTCCGGCAAAATGCCGCTTACGCTTTGGATGGCGATGCGCGTGGAGGCAAAGGCGATTTCTGGCAGCTCATTTGGGGCAAAAAACGCAGCGGCATCGGCATCATCACCTGCCTGCAGGGTGCCGCCCAGCAGCCGCGCCTGGTACATAATGAAGATAGATGCGCCGCCTTGCCCAGGCGGATTGTAAAAGACATCCATTAATGCTTCGATCGCGACATGCAAGTTCGTTTCTTCCAGGGCTTCGCGTACGGCCGTTTCCTGCGGATCTTCCCCCTGATCCACAAAGCCAGCAGGGATGCTCCACTTACCAATTTGTGGCTGCATGGTGCGGCGCACCAGCAGAATCTTGCCTTCGCTCTGCACAAAAACACCGACAGCCACTTTGGGGTCGGTAAAATGAATAAAGCCGCAGCCCGGGCAGACTCGGCGAGGCTTGTCGGCCACCTGGCGTGTTTCCATTGGGGTCGCGCAGCGGCTGCAAAATTTCACGGTATCGGGCGCAGAAGAATTTGTCATGCAGGTAAATTTTTACCGCAAAGACAATGAGCGCGCAACGCGTTTTCGGTTTTCTGTGCCCTCTCGACGCGCTTTGCGTTTCAGCGAGTTGTTGTTTATCGTTGTTTGCGGGCGTAGAAGGTAAGCCCAGCCAGCAGCAGCAAGAGCAAGCCGAGGCCCACTTGCAGCCAGGGCAACGTGCCAACGCCCCGATTTGAATCTGTGGCGGGTTCGGCCGACTCCTCTTCCTCTTGTTCACGAGACCCGGCAGCATCAGCTTCCTGGTCGTCGGCCACTGCGTCATAGGCGGTCTCATCAGGTGCAGCCGCCTCCTCAGCTTCGGTCAACGCTGGATCACGGTCCGGCAGTGGCGTGGGCGGCGTTACGCGCGGCAGCGTAGAGACGGTCGGTGTTGGCACTGGTTCCGTGGCTGTGCTGCCGTCCGCAGCCGCATCGTCTTGCCCGGAAACGGCCGTTGGTGACGCAGCAGCGGTGGCATTGGCAACCTGTGTCGCGACTACTGGTGGGGCTTCGGCAGCAAGCTCTTCTTCGACCACTTCTTCCAGCAACGCCTCCTCAGCAGATTCTTCAGCCATATCATTGGCACTGGCTTCATCGGCGATGGCTTCATCCGCCGCCACAGCCTCTCCCTCTTCAAAAGCAAAAGTCTCTACACTCTCCGTAACAACAGTGGTCGCTGAGATGGATTCCACCTGGGCGACGTCAGCGGCGGGTGCAGAATTGGTGGCAAAATTTGCACGAAAACTGGTGAAGGTGCCTGCAACAACGGCAAAAATAAAGAAGAAGGCGGCCAATGCTGTGGCGGTGCGCAAAACAGGGTAAGCCTGCACCCAGGGTTGGGGAGCGGGGCGGCGATATTCAGCCGGATTAAGCACAAAGTTGCGGGGAACCTGCCGCAGCGGCAGTTGGCGCAAGCTTTGCTGGATCAGACGCAGCTGCTCAACTTCCGCTTGCAGCGTACGGTCCTGAGCCATCTCCTGCTCAAATAGCTGCCGCGCCCGGTCGCTGAGCGCCCCGTCCAGGTAGGCCGCTACCGCTTCTTGCCGCTTTTCTTCGGCAGATTTCGTTAAGTTCCGCAAAAAATCAAACATGTCTCTAGATAGTTAAGCAATGAAGTAATTACGTCAATCCATAATTACACTTCGTCATTATTCTTCCATTAATCGTTATGGTTCACCCTGTAAACGATAATTCGCTGGTAAAAGTTCCTTGTAGCCTTGCAAACAGTCGCGCAGTTTGGCCCTTGCCCGACTGACGCGGGATTTCACGGTACCCAATGAAACGTCAGTGATGTCGGCAATGGCGCTGTAATCGTACCCTTCCACATCGCAGAGAACGGCCGTTACCCGCTGATCATCCGGTAGGTTTTGCAAACATTCCTCAATCGCCTGAACCAGCTCCAACTGCTGCTGCCGCGCCTCCGGCCCAATCGCCGGATCGCGCAAAAAGGCAAATGATTCATCA
Organism: uncultured Anaerolineae bacterium; assembly: GCA_965368765.1. Taxonomy (GTDB): domain Bacteria; phylum Chloroflexota; class Anaerolineae; order Promineifilales; family Promineifilaceae; genus Leptofilum. Next base: position 6,836 of record CBDUOF010000143.1, read on the forward strand.
TTGTCATCAGTAATACCTTCTAGGGAAGATTGGGGACGACGCTTGCGACGGCGAAGCTCATCGTAGCAGCCATTGGTGGCAATACGCAGCAGCCACGCCTTAAAGTTGCCGTCACGAAACTTGTTCAGCGCTTTGTAAGCAGAAATGAACGCCTCTTGCGTGGCATCTTCGGCAGACTGTGGCTCGCCCATAATGCGATAAGCGACGTTGTACACCAACTGCTGGTAGTGTAAAACAAGCGTGTTGTACGCCTGAACGTCTCCTTTTTGTGCCTGGGCGATTAGTTTGACTTCATCCATTCAGTTAAATGATAGAAATGGGGGAAAGCGTAAAAGTAAAAATGTGATACATAAAAAGTATACCCTTACTTTTCACGATTTACGTATCACTTTTCACGCTCCCCATCGTTATTGACAGAAAAAAAACCATGAACTATACTCCCGCACGTCCTGAAATCTGGCCGAAGTGGCGGAACTGGCAGACGCGCACGACTCAAACTCGTGTTCCTTCGGGAGTGTGGGTTCGATTCCCACCTTCGGCATAGAATATCTAGTGAATCGGCTGGATTATAAGCTCCGCTATGGGGCTGGGCAAATGTATTCTGGCTACGGCCATATCTGGTAACACCAAGATTATGGTTCCTACCAGTATTTAAAGGGTTGCTCCAGAGTGGGTAACTCTTTTTTTATGCCAATCAGGAGAGAGGCGACCTGTTTATAGAAATAGCTTTGCATTTCGGTAAGTTGAAGTCGCATCATTCAGCAACTTAGTTCGATGAATCGTTTACCTACCCCTCTTTTTGTTTTGCTTGGACTGGCCATTGGAATTGGCCTGGGGCTGGCGATTGGCTGGGTTTTTTGGCCAACACAGTTCACAGACGCCAATCCGGCCGTGCTAGACGATGGCTATCGGCGTGATTATGTACTGCTGATTGCGGATGGTTACGCGTTGAACAACAATCTGGCAGTTGCCCAGCAAGAGATTGCAACGTTGGGTGAAGATGGTTCTCAATATGTCCTGTCGGTGCTGATCGATATGATTCTGCGGCAGCAAGATGAGCAGGCCATTCGACGACTGACCAGGCTGGCAAATGACATCGGCCAATACACCCCGGCGATGGATCCGTACCTGCCAACGACGGAGCCAGCCCCTTGACCCCATCCTCCCGCCGACCACCACCCCGCCGACAACGGCCGTTGCCCTTTTGGCGACGACTCTCTACCACCGGCTGGCTGCTGCTTAGTCTGGTTATTGGGCTAATTGGCGGACTTTATTATGCCTGGGTCGTGGAACCGGTCATCTTTACCAATGCCAGCCCGGCTCGATTTAGTGACCAGTATCAGGAAACGTATATCATTTTGGTAAGCCAAAGCTATGCGGTAAATGAAAATTGGCCGTTGGCGCAGCAGCGACTGGCGGCGCTGGACGATCCGGCCATTGCGGAAACGGTGAATGATTTGCTGGAAACGGCCGTTCGCCAGCAGCGCCCCGCCCCTCTTTTAGAACAACTCGCCGTCGTGGCCCGCCAGCTGGGTGCGGAAGGGCAAGCAATTGCTCTGTTTGCCCCCACAGTGCCAGCGGCGAACAGTCAACCCACGCCCACGCCTGCCGTCGTCACCACACCTACCCAAACCCCAACGCCCTCAGCCACGCCAACCAATACACCCGTTCCCACGCCCACGGGCACAGCAACCCGCCCGGCAACCCTCACCCCCCAGCCCAACTATCGTTTGACTGAGCAAACCCGCCTTTGCCTGGAAGATGAACCCGCGGGCCGAATCGAGGTTGTGGTGTTGGACACCTTTTTGAACGATCTGCCAGGGATTGAGATTGAAGTGAGTTGGCAAAACGGCCGTGACCGCTTCTTCACTGGATTCAAGCCAGAATACGGCCGTGGCTATGCCGACTTTGAGATGTCGCCCGATATTTCATACACGGTTCGCTTGCCCGATGGTAGCCCGGAAGTGAGCGGATTGCGGGTAGAAACGTGTGCCAGCGGTCTGGCCGGGGGGTGGCAGCTTACCTTCCAAAACCTGCGTGACGGCGCTCCTGCCACCCCGGAACCCGGCGAATAAAGCGTGCTACCCAGGACACCACCCAACCGCCACATCTTTAAACAAAAGCTCCTCCAGGATGCGGCTCTCCTCCTCACTGCGGAACAGTATGTCTTCCAAAAGAATCGTTGCCGCATACCCCTCCCCAGCGCATGATTCTTCCGGGACAATGCCATCGATACTGATGGTGATGGTGCCGCTTTCTGCCAGCCAGACCGATTGTGGCATGGCTTCTGGCCCCACATCGTTGCAGTAGGGAAATTCGCCAAAGTTAGCCAGGTGGCTGCCAAACAGATCGATTTTAACGAGTGGCCCTGGGAAATAATCGGCAATCTCCAAGGTAACAGGCTCAGATGAAAGGCCAAACGCCCGCGCATCTAGCGACAAGGTGATAAATTCAGACAGGGCGCTATCATCGTTGGCCTGATAGACAAAGAGATCGCCGCAGCCCTGGGAACGGCCGTTGTAAACCAGACCAGGGATTAACGGGGATGCCGCTTCAATTTCTACCTGGCCGACTTCATCTACAACCACCCAGCCACCGTCCTGCAAGGCCAGCAGCAAGTAACTGCTGGCCACAGCTACATCGCCACACGCTTGCTCCAGAAAAACAAGTGCCTGGCTGCCATCACCGTTCAATCCAATCTGGCTCAGGCGGATGACGCCGCCCGCCAAGCCGGGGTATTCACGGTGCAAACGGGCGCAGTCTGGCGTGCTGCCGCCTGCGGGTAGGTAGTCGCGCGCCACAACCCAACCGGGCTGGATAAAAATAGTTTGGTGATTGTGAAACAAGAATTCAAGGGAACTGCTGCTTTGGTTACTGGCTAAAAAGTTCTGCAGCAAGTTTGGGTCAATTTCGTCGTTCAGCACAGAATTGGCATTTGTTGGCAAGCTGGTTTCGCCATAAAGCACCACGGCGCGACGGGTAGTGTAGTGAATGGCAGCCTGGTAAACGGCCGTTTCCATCCCGACCTTACCTTCAGCCACCTGCACCGCATTGGAATCCACCCCACTCAGCGCCAGCTGGACCTGCTGCGGCTGGCTACCGCGCACCTCCTGCACCGCAAAGATGAGCTGGCGACTCAAGGTGCCTTCCTCCCGGGCAACACATTCAGAAATAATATGGATTTCTTCCTCGCCAATGGTCCACGCTTCGTCAGCACAGTAAAAACGGCCGTCGGCTGCGGGCAGCCCGGCAATGGAAATAAGGAAGACGCTGTTTACCCCTTCTTGCCAGGCCAACCCCAATCGAACGTCTGGCTCGCCGCTGTCACTGGTTTGCCAATACGACTGCACCGTTTCCTTCAGGAAGGCCATTCTTTGCGTATTGGCGGCAAATTGGCTGTACGCCGCCAGCGCAGCACGGCTGTTGATGTGGCTCAGCTGAGGATCGACATCACCATGACTGTCTAACACCAGGCTGGAAACAGAGGGAATGTGGTAGATTATTGCCCCGCCAACCCAATCTGTAATCGCGTCTGGAGTGGTGAACAGAACGGCCGTATCCGCGCCAAAATCAGCCACAAATTCAGGATCAAATGAGGCCAAATAGCAGCGCACATCGTCTGGCGTAAAAACGCCCGGGCCACCTTCAGCACAACCCAGCACCGCATTGGCGGGTTCTACTGTGTTGCGCAAAGGCGCCTGTCCATCTTCGGCCACAAAAGAGCTAACAGTCTCGTCGGGAGATACACCAGGTTCCGCAGCCGGTACGCAGCTAACCAAGCTCATTGCCACAAGTAAAAACGGCATCATTATTCGGTAACGCTTAAGCAGATTTTTCTCGCCCTTCATTGTTTTTTCTCCTGATCTCCACGCTGGAGATAATCATAGAACCCAAGCTAATATAAGCAAAACGTTGGGCGAGAAAAAATGTTCCCCAACCGCCCGAGCAGTAGGCAAATGCGGTGCAAAACGGCTTTGGCACGGACCTTGTCTGGTATAGATGGCGCGTGGCAGCAACGGCCTGCCGACCCTGCCTTGCCCGCACCAGCACGGTTGAGTGGCTCGCCCACCGTTTGGTAGGCCAAGCCAATGACCTTCCCCGATTTACAGGCTGGTTTGCCAGTACAAGAAGCTATAGAATCAATGTTAAACTTGCAAAAGTGAGTGAAAAAATGAATAAGCCCCTAAGCAATTCAACTATGTATGAGGTAAACCATGAATAGATTAGCACTCATCGAAGCCGCACGCGGCATTCGTCCGCTCGATTTGGCAATCACCAACGTACAATTGGTGAATGTCTTCACTTGTGAAATTTATCCCGCTGACATAGGCATCTTGGGCAATCGTATTGCCTTGGTCGGGCCAGCCGGTTCCTATCAGTTGGAAGCCAACACCTATTATGACGGCAGTGGCAAATGGGCCAGCCCCGGATTTGTGGATACCCATCTGCACATCGAAAGTAGCATGGTAACCCCCGCCAACTACGCCGCCGCTGTCCTCCCTTTTGGCACCACAACTTCAATCATTGACCCTCATGAAATCGGCAACGTCTTGGGCATGGAAGGGATCCGCTTCATGTTGGAAAGCAGTGAAGGCATCCCTCTACGAACCTATCTGACCATCTCCTCCTGCGTACCAGCCGTGCCGGGCAAGGAGACGGCTGGCGCCGATTTTGGACCAGCCGAAGTTGCCGAAATGCTAAGCTGGCCTCGCGTCATTGCACTGGGCGAAATGATGGACTTTATGGGCATCGTCAACGGCAACCCCAAGATGGTTGGCATTGTGGATGAAGCACTCAAAGCAGGTGTCAAGGTCCAGGGTCACTCACCGCTACTATCCGGCCGCTCGCTCAATGCCTATATCGCCTCCGGCATCGACAACGATCATGAGCTACGCATCGGCGAGGAAGGGGTAGAAAAGTTGCGCCTGGGTCTGCTACCGTTGTTAAAGGTGAGTACATTTGGCAACTATGCCCGCCCCATCGTCCCCAAACTGCTCGACCTGCCCTATCTGGAAATTGCGCTTTGTACCGACGACATCTCGCCAGCTGATTTGCTGGAGAATGGGCATATGGATCGGGTTATTCGGGAGATGTTATACCATGGCGTTGACCCCGCTGTTGCTATCCGTTGGGCCACACTCAATGGGGCACGCCACTACCAATTACGCGATCATGGTGCCATCGCCCCCGGCTATCTGGCCGATATCGTCCTCCTCTCTTCGCTTGAGGAAGTGCGGGCGAGCGAGGTTTTTGTGGATGGGCAACTGCTGGTCGAAAATGGCAAACTTCTCCAAGAGATACCGGAACCGGCCACGAGCATTGAGATTAAGAATAGTGTTCACATTCAACCACTATCCATAGCTGATTTCTGCCTGAAACCACCCATTGACAACGGGGAGGTGACCCTCAACGTCATGGAACTGTTGCCCACGCGCTTGAGCAAGCTGATGCAGACAACGGCGATGGTCAGGGATGGGAAAATCGATCTCACTTCCCTCGGCGACGACATATGCTATATAGCCATCGTGCCCCGGCATGGCCAGAGCCATCCACCCGTTGTGGCCTTGCTCAAGGGCCTGGGGCTGAAGCAGGCGACTCTGGCTAGCTCCATCGCCCACGATTCTCATAACATCCTGATAACGGGTCACAAGCCGGAAGATATGCTTCTGGCCGTGCAAGCGCTTGCCAAATGTGGTGGTGGCCTTATCTTTGTAGAAGATGGCAACATTCTGGGCAAGG
>CBDUOF010000144.1:0-12572 GCA_965368765.1 uncultured Anaerolineae bacterium
ATCAAGAGAATTAAAATGCATAAATTGATAAAAGTGTTAATAGGTATTTTAATTATTAGTGTTCTTATAGGGGCCTGTTCAAATGATCCAGACCAGGCGAGTGTAACGCAACTTACTGAGGTAGAAACTTCCTCGGTCACGACCGATCCAACCAATGAATCTCCACCAACGTCGGCATTTGAAAGCGAGGAGTCACAGGCCATCGAAACTGAATCAGATGAACCCTCGACCGTATCAACGATTGAACCAACATCCATTTCTGACCAGATTATTTTTGACTTGCCAGAACGCGCCGGGCCACGCGTGCAAACAACCGGCACGGTACCGCATGTACAAATTAGTGTGGAACCGGTAACGGCCGTTAATGATGCACTTTACCGACGTGTCTTCTCTTTACCCGGCGTGGAAGATAGGCCAACTGTTGTCTCTTTGCCAGGCGCTCGCGGGATGTGGTTAAGTGATGAGCTTGCGCTGGCTCACCCTGAAGCAATTGTAAACGGGCGCGAATTTGCCCACATTCACCCCGATGGCAGTTTACACGCCCCCTTGCCATACGAGCGTGCATTAGAAGTTGCCGAAAAAGGATGGGGCGAACGGCATCCGTGGGCTGATGAACGTGAGGGATGGGACGGATTTGTGATGCTTTTTACGCCTCAATCCATGGATGAGCTTGATGTGATTTTTCAACTAATCGTCGAATCCTATAATCATGTAACGGGTGAAACTGTTCAAGCAGCAGATTTTGAGTAAGCCATTTGCTACCTGTGTCTACATAAGCAAGCAGGACCATTTCAGCTCACAAATCCCAACAAAGTACCAGAATCACCCAACAAAACGACTTCACTTCTCCGCTATTCACCTCTAAAATCATATCTAATTACCAAAACGGATCACAACAAAGGATCACAGTGAAACAACAAATTATCCTGCCCGGTACAGGCACAGATTACGATTGGACAAACGACCACATTTACATCAAAATGGTAGGCGCGTTTTCAGAGGGGCGCGTCTCGTTGGTGGAAGACACGCTCAAACCCGGCTTCCACCTTGCCCGTCACTATCATAAGAAAATGACAGAACTATTTTACATTTTGGAAGGTGAGATGACGGTGATTTTCGACGACGAAACGGTTGTCGCCACACCGGGAACGACTATCAACGTGCCGCCCAACGTGTGGCATGAAGCGATTTCAGAAAATGGGGCGAAGATGTTGAGCCTGTTTAGCCCAGCTGGATTTGAAGATTATCTTGCCGAGATGGCGAAGTTGTCGGACGAGCAGTTCGCGGACGGAGCATTTATGCAATCATTGGCCGAGAAATACGACATTTGGAATGAGTAGAAGCGCAATGAATACAACAGCAACCGTTCAAACAGACAAGGCGCGGCGTTATATGAAGGCGTTGGTCAACCATTTTAATCGCAAGGTTTCTGCCGAATACAGCGAAGACAGCGGCTATATTGCGTTTGGTTTCGGCCGATGTGACATTCAAGCCAACGACGACACCTTAACCTTTCAAGCCACAAGCAGCGATGCCGACAATCTAAATCGCCTGCAGGGTGTGATTAGCAGCCATCTGGCACGCTTTACCCAAAGCGAGATCCCTGATCTCACATGGGTCTAAGCAAGCCCCATTTTTGCAAAAAGGAGACCCTCAATGGCAACTGTCGCGCAAAAGAGGTTGAGTTCAACCCAATTTAGGTTATATGTTGACCTTGTATTGTTCGCCATATATATCCTCGTCAACATTCCGCAGGCAACGGGGATTGGTATTCATGAATGGGCCAGCGTGCTCTTTATTGTGCCGATACTCATACACATTTTGCTCGATTGGAAATGGATTGTGAGCGTTACCAAGCGTATGTTCGGCAAACTGCCGGGCGAGGTGCGCACCAACCACATTTTAGATTTGATTATCTTTGTAATGATGGTGTTGGCGTTATTCACTGGCTTTCTAATCTCCGAAGCGGCGCTGCCCGCACTTGGTATTCCCATTATCATCGACCCATTTTGGTCATCGATGCACGATTTAACAGCTAATTTAACCATGTTGCTCATCGGTATCCACCTTGCCATGCACTGGGGATGGATTGTAAAATCGATCAAACGCTATCTTTTGCGTCGTTAATGACGTTAAGGTAAGTGAGGGAACTATGCAGGCTATTTTCAAACAATTTGGCGTTCCGACGCTGATCATCTTATTGGCGGCGGCAGTTGTCTCTGTCGCCATTTTGCCGTTGGCTGGTACGGAATGGGCTGAAGGATTTCGTATGTCTGCCGTTATCGTTTCGGAAGATGAGGGCGCGGTCGGCGGCATTGTCACGATCATCGGACCACTCATCAAAGTTGCCGCCCTGATGGGAATTGGCGCGTTATTGACTGCGCTGGGTCGCCGACTGGCACGGATAAGACGCTAAATGAACAAAATACCGCTGCGCCATTATCGGCCGAGTACCGCTGACGACATCCCGCTAGAGCTGCTGTCGCTTGATGCGTTGCCAGCAAAAGCGTCGATGCCCGTGCCCAATCGACACACCTTTCATGAAGTGTTTTGGGTGACGGCGGGACGGGGCAAACATTTTATCGACTTTGTTGAATATACGATTCGGCCAAACACGCTCTTTTATGTCAAGCAAGGGTGCGTCCATTATTGGAAAATCGACCAGTCTTTGCAAGGGTATGCCGTGCTCTTTCAACCGGATATTTTTTTTGCAACCGACAACTTGGACCATATTTCACGGCTCGACTTGCTCCAAACAGTTGGCACGCTGCCCGCCATTTACCCGACAGCTACCGAAGTGCAGTGGTTTCAAGAAACATGGCAGCGGCTTGATGATGAGTACAATCTCAAACGGTTTGCGCGCAGTCATGCTATCATCGCCTTGTTGCAACTACTGTTGATCGAAGCGCAACGGATCACCCTCGCAGAGCCAGATTTACCGCTGACACCTTCGGCAAGCGTCAAGCTAGCCACTCGCTATCAGCAACTAGTCGAGCAAAAAGCCATCCACCAGCACAAAGTAGAATCGTATGCAGATGATCTTGGCATTACGCTTGCCCATTTGAGCCACTGTGTCAAGGAGGTGACGGGTATCACAGCTAGTGAGGTTTTGCGACGGCAGCTTGTGCTTGAAGCAAAGCGGTTGCTGGCCTACTCCAATGCAACGGTAGCAGCCGTTGCCCATGATCTGAATTTTGCGGATGCTTCTTATTTTGGCCGGTATTTCAAACGCGAAACAGGTAAAACACCACGTGAGTTCCGTAGTCAATTGCCAACATAGATGAATGGTTGGCACATAGCCCGCCGAACCATGGAATGTACGGCGCTATTATCGTAATTTTTCCTTGTGACAATCGTACTAAAACGGCCGTTTCCTCCCCCTAAACGCACCCATTGATAAATCATCGGCACTCTGGCCGTTTGCACCTCGAGCGCATCTCGTCATCCTAGCAACTCCCCCTAGCCAACACAGTCACGTTGCACAAGTCATGTTCGCTCGTACCGCTTGGCGACCAACTCTATTTGCATCCTGGCCTGAATAGCTTAAGATCGGGGGATAATTTATCTATTCAAAGGAAAAACCATGACCAAGATTGTTGATCCCATGCCGACGGCAGATGCCTCGGACACGCCAAGCGACTTCCTGCGCACGATGATTAGCGAGGATACGGCAAACGGCCGTTTTCAGGGCAAGGTCCACACCCGCTTTCCACCAGAACCCAACGGCTACCTGCACATCGGCCACGCCAACGCCATCCACACCAACTTCAAAATCGCTGCTGATTTTGGCGGGCTGTGCAACCTGCGCTTCGATGACACCAACCCCACCAAAGAAGAAACCGAATATGTGGAAGGCATCCTCAACGACATCCGCTGGCTGGGCTACGACTGGGAAGATCGCCTCTACTACGCCTCGGACTACTTCGATCAGCTGTACGAATGGGCCACCCACCTCATCCAAGAGGGCAAAGCTTACGTCGATGATCTAAGCCAGGAAGAGATGCGCGACTATCGCGGCACGCTCACCGAGCCGGGTAAAAACAGCCCCTACCGCGATCGCTCTGTAGAAGAAAACCTCGATCTGTTTGAACGCATGAAAAATGGCGAATTTGAAGAAGGCGCTCGCGTGCTGCGTGCCAAAATCGACATGAGCTCGCCCATCATTAACATGCGTGATCCGGTCATGTACCGCATCCTCAAGACGCCCCACTGGCGGACGGGAGACAAATGGTGCATCTACCCCATGTATGACTGGGCTCATGGGCAATCCGACGCCATCGAAGGAATTACGCATTCGCTTTGCTCGCTAGAATACGTCAATCATCGTCCGCTGTACGACTGGTTTTTAGATCAAATTGACATTGCCCATCATCCGCAGCAAATTGAGTTTGGTCGGCTCAACGTAAGCCACACCATTACCAGCAAGCGCAAACTCATTCGGCTTGTGCAGGACGGCTTCGTCAATGATTGGGATGACCCACGTATGCCGACGCTGGCGGGCATGCGACGGCGCGGCTATCCGGCGGCAGCCATCCGCAACTTCCAGGATCGGGTCGGCATGGCCAGAGCTAACCGCACCGTAGACATGGCCATGCTAGAACACGCCGTGCGCGAAGAGCTGAACCAGCACGCGCCCCGAGCGATGGCCGTTTTACGGCCGTTGCGCGTCATCGTCACCAACTATCCTGAAGATCAGGTAGAATGGTTCGACATCCCCACCGACCCGCAAGACAAGAACAACATCGCAACGCGTCAGGTGCCCTTTAGTCGCGAGCTATTTGTTGAGCAGGAAGATTACATGCCAGAGGCGCCGCGAAAATTCTTCCGCCTGTCAGAAGGGCGCGAAGTGCGCTTTTTGGGCGCGTATTTGCTCACCTGCGATGAAGCAATCAGAGATGAGGCGGGCAATGTCGTGGAACTGCGCTGCACCTATGATCCTGCATCACATGGGGGAAACTCGCCAGACGGCCGTAAAGTGCGTGGCACCATCCATTGGGTTTCTGCCCAGCACGCCATCTCTGCCGAACTGCGCCAATATGATGTGCTCTTCAACCGGGCCAATCCAGAAGAAGTAGATGAAGAGGGGCAAGATTTTACCGACAATATCAATCCCCACTCGCTTGAGGTGCTGGATGACGCCAAGCTAGAGCCAAGCCTTGCGTTTGCCGAAATTGGTCAAAGCTACCAGTTTATGCGACAGGGCTACTACGCCAAAGATCCAGACAGCCGGGATGATCACCCTGTTTTCAACCTTACCGTCGCCCTGCGGGACTCCTGGGCAAAGGTCAAGTAAACATCACGGCAAACTCGCCTTTGTAGAGCCTGCCCACGCAAAGGCGTGGGAGGCTTCGCAAGAAAAGTCAAGAAGCCATCTCGATTCTCCGCTAATCTATTGAACAGGTAGAGAAATGGAACGCAATAAGGAGAATCCCCATGAAGATTAAGAGCGAACGAATTATTGAAGCAAGTCGAGAGGCTGTGTGGCAAGCCTTTGACAATACAGACAACATGAAAAAGTGGCAGCCCACGCTTCAGCAGTTTGAAGTGCAAAGCGGCCAGCCGGGGCAGCAGGGTGCGGTCTCCAAATTGACGTATGATGAAAACGGCCGTACCGTCGTCCTCATCGAAACCATCACCCAGCGCAATGTGCCCGAATCCTTTTCTGGCACCTACGACAACCGCACCGTATTCAACGAAATCACCAACCGTTTCGAAGCCTTGGCCGATAATCGTACCAAATGGATCATGGAAACAGAGTATCGCTTTAAAGGGCTCTTTCGCCTTATGGCACCCTTTGTGAAAAACGCAATTTGCCAGCGCAATGATGCAGATATGGATCGGTTTGTGGCCCTTGTGGAGCAAGGCTAGTCACTCATTCAGAGAATCTTTCAACCTGAACGTTAGAACCAGCTCAACCAACTTATAGCAGTCGAAACGGCCGTTCCCGGAAACGGCCGTTTTTAATTTTATGCCGCCAATCTGCAAACCGCGTATAATTGCGCCGTAAAAGTTGAAGGAGTAAGGTGAAGTTGTGGAAGATTATTTAGTTCGAGCCTTAGCCAGAGAAGCCGGTGTACGCGTGATGGTTTGTGTCAATACCCAATTGGCACGCGAAGCCGCCGACCGCCACGGTACGCTCACCACAGCCACGTTGGCCCTTGCCCAGGCACTCACCGGGGCAGCCTTGATGGGTGCCTTGCTCAAGGTGCGCCAGCGGATTGCGCTCAAGTTTGAAGTAAGTGGTCCGCTGCAAAAAATATTGGTCGAGTCCGACAGCTACGGCCGTATTCGGGGATATGTCTTCCAACCCATGCTTGAGCTGCCAGAGCCCGATCGGGAAAATATCGCTGCGGCAATGGGCGACAAAGGGGTGCTCACCGTGGTGAAAGACACCCTCCTTCCAGAGCTTTCTGAGAGCAGCGTCCCGCTCGAAATCGGCGGCATCGCTGCCGAGCTCACTTATTTTCTGACCCAGTCCGAGCAAATTCCCTCTCTTCTTGACATAGGCCATAAAGTAGATGGCGATGGCTACTTGCAAACAGTGGGTGGCCTGCTGATTCAGGCCCTGCCGCCTTATGAATCTGACATTGTGCAGCAGATCCGCGATAACCTGCAAGAGTTGCCCCCCATCGCTGATCTTCTGGGCAGCGGCAAGACGCCGGAAGAGATTAACGGTCTGATGTTTGGCAATATGCCGTATAAACTTCTGGAGAAACGGCCGTTACACTTTGAATGCGGCTGCAGTCGCTCGCGCAGTGAACAGGCCCTCATCTCGCTGGGCACCGCAGAAATTCAAAACCTCATAGACACCGAGGGGGAAGCCGTCGTGGATTGCCACTTCTGCCACGAGCAATATGTGTTCAGCCGGGAAGAGCTCACGATATTGCTGGAAGCGATGTAAACCGATGAGTCCACAGACCAACATCAAGCCACGTACAGCTGACGATCCTGTTTCAAATCAACTTCAGGAAAACGAACGATTTACCGGCGTCGGAGTTAACGTGGTGGTGATACTCCTGGCTGTGGTCGCGCTGATTCCCTTACTGATTGACCCCCAATTCTGGGGACTCCCCCTGTGGCATGTTGGCACGATCTTGCTCCTTTGGATCATTTATGTTGTAAACGGCACGCGCGGCATGATGCTGCATGAACGTTACTTAAATCATGCGCTTGCGCCTTACTTTTACTTCAGTGTGCAAATTGCCACGATAGCAGGTCTGCTTTACCTCACGGCGAACATCAATGGCAGCGTCTGGATTATGATTTTGCCAATTGCGGCCCAAAGCCTGGCGCAATCCCGGTTTTTTACGGCCGTCATTAGCCTCATTTTGCTTGCCCTTATTTGGATCTTCTACTTTCCCAATCAGCCGTGGCAAGAAACCATCGTCGATCTTCTTTCCATCGGTGCAGCGATGGTATTCACCCTTATTTTTACTAGCATTGCCGTGCGCGAAAGTAGCGCCCGCAATCAGATTCAGCGGCTCGCCACCGATTTGCGCCAGGCCAATCATCGACTGGCCGAATATGCCTCCCAGGTCGAAGAGTTGGCCACGATGCGCGAACGCAACCGCGTGGCACGCGAAATCCACGACAACCTGGGCCATTACCTCACCGTGGTCAATGTACAAATTGAAGCCGCCAAAACCATTATGGAGAGCAATCCAGGCAAAGCGCAGGACGCCCTCAGCAAAGCCCAAACGCTGACCCAGGAAGGATTAGCGGCCGTACGTCACTCGGTGAGTGCGCTGCGCGAATCGCCCCTGGAAAACCAGACATTGGCAGAAGCTTTAACTAAATTGGTGGCCGAAGCACGCGAATCGGGGCTGATGGTCACGCTCGCCATCGAAGGCTCCTCCCCCAAGCGCGATCCCAAAGTGGAGCTGACGCTGTACCGCGCGGTGCAAGAAGGGCTAACCAACGTGCGTAAACACGCCCGCGCCTCACGTGTTGATATTTCGCTCTGTTATGAGGCCGAACAAACGCTGCTGTCGGTGAAAGATAACGGGATTGGCACGGCCGTTTCTCACAAGAACAGCGGCAGCTTTGGCCTGATTGGCATTCAGGAGCGCGTGCAGCTTCTCAACGGTATGATGAAGATTGAAACCGCCCCGCAAGAAGGATTTCATCTCACGATTGCCCTGCCCCGCGCCTAAACTGACAGGCAAATGTTGTGCTTTGTCAAGCAGCTGCGTCGCCAAAGCTCAGTGCTGCACTGCCTGCCAGGCGTAAAATGCGGGCCGCGGTGTCAGGTCCGGGTTAACAAGACTGTAGCCACCCATTTCATCATCAACAGAACGGCCGTACACCAGATTCCACACCGTAAACAGATCCACCCAGGGCCATTCCTGCGCCGCCCTTTCCCGAGCTGCCAGCAAATAATCTGCTTGCTGCGCCTCCGAGACGGCTGGCTGATTACCGTCCTTCACCGTATAACCCAGCTCGGTAATCCAGATGGGTTTGTTTGCCCCCGCCACCTGCATGATCTCATAAATCTGCTCGATGCGCCCCAAATTCAGATTGTTATGAACGGCCGTAGCCACATCGGGCGAGAGGCCAAAACCATAGGCATGTACAGCACGCACATCCACACAATCTGCCATGCCTGCGGCCCACAGCTGCTCCAGAAAAATCCTGTCATCCACGGCCCGGGGTGAATTTTCGTTCGTTGGGGCCAGGCCGCCGCCAACCACCAGGGCCTGGGGATCAGCCGCACGAATGCGGCGGAAGGCTACGCCCAACACGCCAACATAGTCGGCCGGATCGGCCACCCAGCCATCAAAACTGGCCCAATGCGCCTCCAAATTGCCGCCAGAGCGGCTCCATTCGGCAGCCAGATTTGGCTCGTTCCAAATGATGTAGCCCAAAATTACTCCCTGATAGCGGCTGGCACCGGCCGTTACAACATCAGCATAGCCCGCTAAATCAAACGGCAGGCCTGCCGGATCGTTTTTTGTGGCCCAGGCAGGCGGCATGTCCAGCCGCAGCACCAGGTTCAGGCCGCGCCCGCGCACCGCTTGCACCAGCGCATCAGCAGCAGCCCACTCAAATTGACCGGGTGCCGGGTTTACATCACGCCAGGGCAGCACCTGAACCAGCGTATCGAAACCGGACGCAGCCGCCAAATTGACCACCGTCTCATCGATAAACAGGGTGTGGACTGCGTAACGGGGTTGCTTTGTGGCGGCGGCATGAATGATGGCGGGAGGAACGGCCGTTTCCTGGCCAGCATCCGGGATGGCAAAGCGGTGGCATGCCTTGGCAGATGGCGTGGGTGTTGGAACGTTGACCACAGGCGACGTGTCTGCCAGGGGATCGCGCTGGCAAGCTATCAGCAAAAGGAGCAAAAGCAGGAAGATACGACGTTTCATCAGGCAAGCGTAACAAAAAAAGGGCATCTGGTTCAAACGGGAGACGGCCGTTTTCCCTACGCCTTGTGGCAGCAATGGGTCTGTAGATGGAGTCATGTTGGGTCTGGCGACGGATGGAGTCGACGGCCGTTTCGCCTAAACTAAGGCTTAGAAACACAGGACCAGCCGCAGAAATGCAGATCTTGGCTGACTTTTCCCAACCCATTTGCCTCTCTGCGCTCAGTTTTCAAGGAGTCTTGCCATGCGTTCCATCATTTTACAGACCGACAATTTGAGCAAAAATTTTGGCCCGGTAACGGCCGTACAGTCCGTGAACCTGCGCGTGCAGCAGGGAGAGGTTTTTGGCTTTTTGGGCCCCAATGGCGCAGGCAAAACCACCACCATTGGCATGGTGCTCGGGCTAATTCATCCCACCGCAGGCAGCATTACCCTGTTCAACCAGCCCGTTTCGCCCGGCCACAACCGTGCCCTGAAAAACGTGGGGTCACTTATCGGTGCGCCAGCGCTGATCCCCTATCTTTCAGCCCGTGAAAATTTGCAGCTATTGGCTCGCCTGCATCCTGAAGTGGAAAACGGCCGTGTCGATGAGCTGCTCACGCTGGTTGGCTTAAACGACGCAGCCGAACGCAAAATCAAAGGTTACTCGACCGGTATGAAGCAGCGGTTGGGGTTAGGTGCGGCGCTGCTGCATCGTCCTGCCCTCATTATTCTGGATGAGCCAACCAATGGTCTGGATCCCGCTGGCATGCGCGAGGTGCGCACCCTCATTCGCCGCCTGGCCGACGACGGCATCACTGTGTTTTTAAGCAGTCATTTACTGAATGAGGTGGAGCAGGTGTGCGACCGCATCGCCGTCATTCGCAAAGGGCATATTGTGGCCCAGGGCACGGTGGCCGAGCTGCTAAGTCAGCAGGGACAGTCTGTAAAGCTGCGGGTGAAAAATCCAGCCGAGGCAAGCAAACTCTTGGCCAAACTGGCCGGGGCAAAAGAGATTATGACCAATGGAACCTACTTGCAGATCAGCGGGGTTGATAGCGAAACGGCCGTTGCCTATCTTGCCCAAAATGGCATCATCCCCAGCGAAGTCAGCAGTCAACAATCGGATTTGGAAAGCCTGTTTCTAGAAATAACTAAATAATTCGGCGATTGGGGAGTGGCGATTAGAGATGATCAATCTCCAATCACGAACCAAACGGAGAGCATCATGTTTTGGCAAATGGTACAAGTTGAACAGAAAAAATTAACCAGCCGCAAAATCTTGTGGCTTGAATTGGCCATTGTGGCGGCGACGGCCGTTTTCATCCCACTCATAATCTACCAGGCCACCGGGTCAGATAGCAGTGGCGGCAGCAGCAATGTCGTTATCATTACCGAAGGCCCGGTAGAAGAGATGATTGCCTGGCCAAGCGCGTTGGGCCTGGGTATCGACATGGCCAGCGGCAGCGCTCTGGGCGGTCTACTGATTGTTATTCTCATCGCCACACTGACGGCGCAGGAGTATGGCTGGCGCACGATGCAGCTTTGGCTGAGCAGTGGCATTTCGCGCCCGGTACTGCTGTTGGCCAAGTTTACGGTCATTCTGCTGCCTGCTTTGCTTCTGGTCATCGCCCCTTTTATGACCGGCGGGTTGGCAACGGCCGTATTCACCCAAAAACTCCAGGGCAGCCTACCGTTAGCCGAAATAAGCTGGTGGCAAGTTGCCTTGAGCATTTTGCGCACAGCTTACACATTGCTGCCCTATGCTGCCTTTACCTTCTTCGTGGCCATCGCCAGCCGTTCTACCGTGGTGGCCATTGGGAGCGGGCTGGCTTACACCATGCTCATCGAGGGCCTATTGATTCAAGCTCTGGGGTTTGTCGGCGACGGTTGGGCAAAAGTGGGCAACTATTTGCCTGGTGGATTGGCCAACAGCCTGGCTGGGCTCAATCGTGTCACCGACGAGGCTACGAATAGTACCGTGTTGATGCGGGGCGATATCGTAAGTGGAGAAGCGGCTGTTCTTGGCATCGCCCTGTATACCTTTTTCTTTGTCGGGTTGGCACTCCTCGTCTTCCGTCGGCAGGACCTGGGTGGTTAAGTAACCAGGGAGAGACGCTGCCATGCAACGTCTCTCCAAGTTTTGTATACTCTAGACTGATGAAAAGATTTTTGGCTCGCTTTCGTACCCTTCAATGGAAATTGACCTTCTCTTACACCTGGGTCACAACGGCCGTTGCCCTGGCCGTCTTCCTCATCCTCATTCTTGCCGCTGCTTCATTAATTGGGTTTGCCATCCCCACGGTAGCCACAGCCATTCAGCCCTTGCTGCGCCCAACAGGCCCCCAGATCGCACCATTTTTAGAACAATCCCCCCCGGATTTGGCTGGCCTGCGTGCCTGGCTGGATAGCTCGCAGCAAGGTAACGAATTCCAGCTGCAAACAGTCAGTAGCAACGGCAGTGGTACCGTCCGCTTCAATGAGCTGTCATTTGCCGCCGTTATTGATCCGCAGAGAAATTTATTGGCCTTCGAGCCTGGCAACGATCTAACTCAATCGGTGGAAGCGCTGCTTTTTGCCGACGCACTGCCCGCTTTGGAACAAGCCATGCAGGGGGAAACAGACCCGGATAAGGTAACGGCCGTTCACGAGGCAACCAACGATATTTTTATAGCTGTCCCTGTGCTGGGCGATGAGAAGCAGGTGCTGGGGGTCTTCTTTTTAGTGATGGATTTGCCTACCAACCAGGGGGATGTTTTCACGGTCAACACTGTGCTGAGCCTAATTCCGCTGCTGCTTTTTGTCTTTATCATCGCTGGATTCAGCGGGACCATTTTTGGCTTTATCGCTTCACGCAACTTCAGTCGTCGCCTGCATCACCTGACAAAAACGGCCGAATCGTGGAGCGAAGGTGATTTCTCTGCCATCATGCAAGACAACTCCGGCGACGAAATCGGTCAGCTGGCGCGACGGCTCAACCAGATGGCGGAACAGCTGCAAAATATGGTGCAAACGCGCTCAGAGCTCGCCACGCTGGAAGAGCGCAATCGCTTGGCCCGCGATCTACATGACTCTGTAAAACAGCAGGTCTTTGCCAGCGCCATGCAGCTTGGCGCCGCCCAATCAACCCTGGACAGCGATCCAGCCGCAGCAAAAACCCATTTGCAAGAGGCTGAGCAGTTGGCCCATCAGGCACAGCAAGAGCTAACCGGTCTCATTCAGGAGCTG
>CBDUOF010000145.1:0-12551 GCA_965368765.1 uncultured Anaerolineae bacterium
CCAAACTGCTGCGCCAGGGTTTGCTCCGGGCCCCGAAAGCCCAGCGCCAGCAGCACCAGCTGCGCCGCCCAGGTTTGCGCCGTGCCGGGAATCTCTTCCAGCTGGGGCCGCCCACCATTTTCCGGCGGGTGCCAGCGCACGTTGACTGTTTCCACCGCCTGCAAGTTGCCCTGCTCATCGCCGATGAACCGCTTCGTCATAACGCCATATTCGCGGGGGTCTTCGCCAAAAACGGCCGTGGCCTCTTCCTGCCCATAATCCATCTTGTAAATGCGTGGCCACTGCGGCCAGGGATTGTTGGCGGCGCGTTCCAAGGGTGGTTGGTCCATAATCTCAAACTGTACCAGGCTGTCACAGCCATGCCGCAGCGCTGTCGCCACACAATCTGTCCCCGTGTCTCCCCCGCCAATGACGATGACATCTTTGCCACCCGCAAAAACAGGCGGCGTCACAATGTCGCCGTCTAACAGATTTTTGGTATTGCCCTGCAAAAATTCCATCGCAACATGGACGCCGTTCAGGTCGCTGCCGGGGACGGGGAGCGTGTTGGGCTGGGTGGCCCCGGTGCATAACACGATGGCGTCGAACTGCTCCTGGAGGTGCACGGCCGTTACATCCCGCCCCACTTCACAATTGGTTACAAACTTGATCCCCGCCTCAGCAAGCAAATCGACCCGCCGCTGCACCAGCTCTTTGCCCAGCTTCATGTTGGGGATGCCATACATCAACAGCCCGCCGATGCGGTCCGCCCGTTCAAAGACGGTGACGTGGTGGCCTGCCTTGTTCAGCTCATCGGCTGCGGCCAGCCCAGCCGGGCCAGAGCCAATGACGGCGACGGTTTTGCCCGTGCGGCTGGCCGGGGCGTTGGGCCGCACCCAGCCTTCCTCAAAGGCGCGGTCGACGATGGCGTACTCAATCTGCTTAATTGTCACCGCCGGATCGTGGATGCCAAGGGTGCAGGCGGCTTCACACGGCGCGGGGCACACCAGCCCGGTAAACTCGGGGAAGTTATTGGTGCGGCTTAGCCGATCGTACGCTTCGCGCCACAGCCCCCGGTAGACTAAATCGTTCCACTCCGGGATGAGGTTGTTGATGGGGCAGCCAGAGGTCATCCCATTCAAAATGGTGCCTTTGTGGCAAAAGGGAATGCCGCAATCCATGCAGCGCGCCGCTTGCTGGTTCAGCCGTTCTTCCGGCAAATGCAGGTGGATCGGCTGCCAGTCGTGAATGCGCTCCCTATACGGCCGTTCCCCCGCCGACTCCCGCTTAAATTCTAAAAACCCTGTTGGTTTGGCCATGAAATCCCCTGTCGCGGGTCATTAGTAATTGGTAATTAGGTATTTCTTGCACCAATTACCAATTACTAATGACCAATCTCCAATTATGCTTTAACAAGCTGCTGCTGGCTTACCTTAAACGCTTCCATCGCCAAAGCATCGCCTACCAGATCGCCGTTTTGGGCGACTTGGTTGAAGGCTTGCAGCATCAGCTTGTAGTCGCGCGGCATTACCTTGACAAAATGGCGCACCACGTTGTCCCACATGGCCAAGATTTTCCAGGCCAGATCGCTGTGCGTGGCCTCCATGTGGGCAAAGATCATCGCTTCCAATTCATCCATATCGGCCGCCGTACGGACGCGTTCCAAATCAACCATGTCGCGATTACACCGTTCGTGGAAACGGCCGTCCCAATCCAGCACGTAGGCCACCCCGCCAGACATCCCGGCGGCAAAGTTGCGCCCCGTACGGCCCAGGATAACCACGCGCCCGCCCGTCATGTATTCGCAGCCGTGATCGCCGACGCCTTCCACAACGGCCGTTGCCCCCGAATTGCGTACGCCGAACCGCTCGCCCGCCACGCCGCGAATGAACGCTGTGCCGCCTGTCGCGCCGTACAGCGCCACGTTGCCAATGATGATGTTTTGCTCTGCGGCAAAGGTCGCCGCTTTGGGCGGCGCGATGATAATCTTGCCGCCAGACAGCCCTTTGCCCACGTAATCGTTGGCGTCCCCTGCCAGCTCCAGGGTCAGCCCCTGCGGGATAAACGCGCCAAAGCTTTGCCCCGCTGAGCCGTTGAACTTGAGCTGGATCGTATCTTCAGCCAGACCGAACATGCCGTGGCGGCGGGTAATTTCGCTGCCCAGCGTGGTGCCTACGGTGCGGTGCTGGTTGCTGATGGTAAATTCACCCTGCACGGGTTCACTTTCTTCTAAAGCTGGGCGACAATAATCGAGCAGCATCAGGTGATCTAGCGTTTCTTCCAGGCCATGGTCTTGAGGGTGTTTACGGCCGTTTGGCAGCAAATGCCCCACGTTTTCCGCCTGATTAGGCCGATACAGCAGCGGCGTCAAATCGATCCCCTGCAATTTCCAGTGGGCAATCGCCTCATCGGCTGCCAAAACATCGGTACGTCCCACCATCTCATCGATGGTGCGGAAGCCCAGGTCGGCCATAATTTCGCGCATGTCCTGGGCAATAAACTGCATAAAGTTCACCACGTGCTGCGGATCGCCCGTAAAATGTTTGCGCAGCTCCGGATTTTGCGTGGCCACACCGACGGGGCAGGTGTCCAGATGACAAACGCGCATCATGATGCAGCCCAACGCCACCAGCGGTGCGGTGGCAAAGCCAAACTCCTCTGCGCCCAGCAGCGCGGCAATGACCACATCGTGGCCCGTTTTGAGCTGCCCGTCGGTTTCCACAACCACACGGTTGCGCAGGCCGTTGAGCAGCAGCGTCTGGTGCGTTTCCGCTACGCCCAGCTCCCAGGGCAGCCCGGCGTGCTTGATGCTGGTTTGGGGCGACGCCCCGGTGCCACCATCATGCCCGCTGATGAGGATGACATCTGCATGGCCCTTGGCAACACCGGTGGCAATCGTCCCGACCCCCACCTCTGACACGAGCTTTACGTTAATCCGCGCTTTGGGATTGGCGTTTTTTAGATCAAAAATGAGCTGGGCTAAATCTTCGATGGAATAAATATCGTGGTGCGGCGGCGGCGAGATGAGGCCCACGCCTGGTGTGGAATGGCGCACGCGGGCAATCCAGGGATACACTTTGCGCCCGGGCAGATGGCCGCCTTCGCCCGGCTTGGCCCCCTGCGCCATTTTGATCTGGATTTCTTCAGCTTCAGTTAAATACTGGCTGGTGACCCCAAAACGGCCGCTTGCCACTTGTTTGATCGCTGAATTCCGCGAATCGCCATTTTTGTCTGGCGTGTAGCGGGCCGGGTCTTCCCCCCCTTCGCCCGTGTTGCTTTTGCCGCCAATGCGGTTCATGCCGATGGCCAATGATTCATGCGCCTCTTTGCTAATCGAGCCATAAGACATCGCCCCGGTCTTGAAGCGGCGGCAGATGGATTCAACCGATTCCACTTCGTCTAGCGGCACGGGCTGGCTGGCTGGTTTTAGCTTGAGCAAGCCGCGTAAGGTGGCAAAGCGGTGTGACCGATCGTTCACGTCGGCGGCGTATTTTTTGTAGGTGGCATAGTCGCCGGTACGGACGGCGTGCTGCAAACGATGGACGGTGGCGGGGTTAAACAGATGGTATTCACCTTCTTCGCGGAACTGGTATTTGCCCCCGGCGGGGAGGGCGTTGCTGCCAGACGGCCGTTCCGGGAATGCCTGTCCATGGCGCATCTGCACCTCTTTGGCCACCAGATGAATATCGGATCCCTGAATGCGGGAGGGCGTGCCGGTGAAATATTTGTTGACCAAGTCACTGTGCAGCCCCAGCGCCTCAAAAATCTGCGCCCCTCGGTAGCTCTGAATGGTGGAAATGCCCATCTTGGACAAAATTTTGACCACACCCTGAACAGCGGCTTTGACATATTTCTTTTCGGCCTGATGGTACGGCACGTCGGTGAGCAGCTGCTTGCGGATGAGGTCACGCAGGGTGGCAAACGCCAGGTAGGGGTTGATGGCGTCGGCGCCGTAGCCCAGCAGCACGGCAAAGTGGTGTACCTCGCGTGGCTCGCCCGACGACACAATGAGGCTGACCTGGGTGCGCGTGCCAGACCGAATGAGATGGTGATGCAGTCCGGCCGTGGCCAGCAGTGCCGGAATCCCGGCACGATCTCGGCTGATGCCTAAATCGGACAAGATCAGCAAATTTGCACCATTTTGGATCGCTTTGTCCCCGGCCTTAAACAGCCGGGCTAAAGCGGTTTCTAGGCCAGTGCCGCCCTGTTCTACTTCATACAAAATGGGTAACACGGCCGTCTTGAAACCCCTCACGCTGTGGCCGGAGCCTGAATCACTTATTTCTAAATGGCGGAGTTTAGCCAGTTCATCATCCGTCAAAATCGGATGCGGCAGGCTGATTTGGCGGGAGCTGGCAGGCTGCGGATCCAGCAGATTGGCTTCGCTGCCCAGCAAGGTTTCGGTGCTGGTGACCAGCTCTTCGCGGATGGCGTCCAGCGGCGGGTTGGTGACCTGAGCAAAAAGTTGCTTAAAGTAGCTGTAGAGCGACTGGGGCTTGTCGGACAGAATCGCCAGCGGCGTGTCATCGCCCATCGAGCCGAGGGCTTCTTTGCCGTCACGGGCCATTGGGGCGAGGATCATGCGCAAATCTTCGAAGGTGTAGCCAAACGCTTTTTGATGCTGCAGCACAGCATCTTCAGTATGCAGGTGAATGGCCGTTTCCAGCTGTTCGCTGTTGGCCACAGAAGGTAATGCTTTCAGAGTGATGCGGTTTTGTTTGAGCCACTGGGTATACGGCCGTTCCGCCGCAATTTGTGCTTTGAGTTCCTCGTCGCCCACAATGCGCCCCTGCTCGGTATCGACCAGCAGCATCCGACCCGGCTCCAGCCGTCCCTTATGCAGCACGTTGGCCGGATCAATCTCCAGCACGCCTACTTCAGAGGCCATGATAACCAGGCCGTCGTTGGTCACGATGTAGCGAGACGGCCGTAAGCCGTTACGATCCAGCACGGCGCCCACCACCGAGCCGTCCGTGAAGCCAATTGCCGCCGGGCCATCCCACGGCTCCATCAAGTGGCTGTGGTATTCGTAAAAAGCCTGCTTTTCGGCCGACATCTGTTCATGTTTGTCCCATGGTTCTGGAATCATCATCATGACGGCGTGCGGCAGCGATCGGCCAGACAGCACCAGGAATTCCAGGGCATTGTCCAGCATGCCGGTGTCGCTGCCCGTTTCGTCGACAATAGGCAGTACCTTGTCCAGCTCATCGTCAAACAAGGATGAGCTCATCAGTGCCTCACGCGCCTTGAACCAGTTGACATTGCCGCGAATGGTGTTGATTTCGCCGTTGTGAATAACGGTGCGATACGGATGGGCGCGCGCCCAGCTGGGGAAGGTGTTGGTGCTAAAACGAGAATGTACCAGGGCCAGCGCCGTTTCCATCATTGGGTCGCTGAGGTCTGGGTAATATTCAGCAAGCTGTTCGGAAAGGAATTGCCCTTTGTAGACAATCGTGCGTCCGGACAAGCTGGGGATGTAGAACGGGGCGTCGCCAATCAGTGCGGGGATTTCTTTTTCGGCCCGGCGGCGAATGATGAACAGCTTACGCTCCCAGGCCAACGGGTCGGACTGCGTTAAATATTGCTTTTGGATAAAAAGTTGGCGAATGAAGGGTTCCCCGGAAACGGCCGTTTCTCCCAACGTTTTGTTACAAGTTGGCACCGTACGCCAACCCAACAGCGTTTGCCCTTCCTCGGCAATGATACGCGCCAGCGCTTGCTCACACCGCTGGCGCAGCGTGGTGTCATGCGGCAGGAAGAGCATTCCCACGCCGTAGCTGCCCGGCTCCGGCAGTGAAAAGCCTAATTTATTCACCTGTTGCTGTAAAAATTGATGGGGAAGCTGGAGCATGATGCCTGCTCCGTCGCCGCTGTTGGCTTCAGAACCTTTGGCGCCGCGATGGGTGAGGCGGGCCAAAACGGTAAGGGCTTGTTGAATGATTAGGTGAGACGGCCGTCCCTGCACGTCTACCACAAAGCCCATGCCGCACGCATCCCGCTCATACCGAGAATCGTATAAGCCTTGCGCCGCGGGAAATCCAGTTAAGGCGCGTTGGTCACTCTCCGAAAAATCTGACTTACCCATTTCCACTTCTGCCTGAACCTTCTTCATCTTTTCTTCTCCTCATCGGCGTATTTTGTTCTATTTTGTAAAAGGGCCACCCTTTGCAGCAAATCACAGAAAGTTCTTTGAACAACGAAGTGCGATCTATCTGTGACTTGCTCAAGTAAAAACCAATTTCCTGCTCATTCTCATTCAAGATTTTTTTTGGTTTTTACAGCCTCAAGCAAAGACGCCAAAACCCCAACAAGGGTCTGTTGGGTCACTTGTGACTGCAGATAACGAAGATTAACAACCGTTGTTATCTGCGCACGGCTGCCTGTGTTTAAGAAATGTTTGGTTCAGGGAGTGAATCTGCTGTTGTTGGTGGAAAGTCTTCCCGCTTTCACGACCAACATTTTACTTTCAAAATAGTGTGGTGAAGAAATTATACAAAACTATCGATATATTGTGATCGGTAAGTTTGTACGAGAATCAATGAAAAAAGATTAGGCGATTTGTGAATCTCGGTGCAAATTGCTACTTTATGTAAATAAACTGCCGAAAAGCCGTACTTTATGTCAAAAGAATCACGCCGTTTGTACAGTATCGACAATCAAGCCAAAAAATATTTTGGTTAAATCAGCTGGCTAAATCGGATTGACGCCGCTGCGGTTGGTGTGTAGAGTTGAACGCAATCGAATACAAATTTGGCCATGACGCCTCTTGCACAAGGACCGTGCTTTCAACGAACGTTCCTTAATTGCAGGGGCGTTTTTGTTGTTTATGGCCCCAAACAACGAACAAAAAAAGAAAGGAGAGGAATCATGTTATTGAATAAAAAGCGTTTTTTGAAGATAGGCGCCATAGCGGGTGCCTTAGGGCTGTTGTTCATGCTGGGCACCAAACCCAGCTATGCCCAAGATGGCCCAACGGTTGATACGCTGGTTGTGCAAATTGATACCATTTGGCTGTTCCTGGGCTCGGTACTGGTCTTTTGGATGCAGGCCGGGTTTGCCATGGTGGAAAGTGGCTTCTCGCGGGCAAAAAACGCGGCCAACTTGCTCATGAAAAACCTGATTGATTTTGCTGGGGGCGCTTTGCTCTTTTTTGCGGTGGGCTTTGGCCTGATGTATGGCTCCTCAGCGGGTGGCTTCATCGGCACATCGAACTTTTTCTTACTAGAGCTAGACCCGGCGGCGTTTGATGCTTATAGCTGGGTAGATTTTCTTTTCCAATTGATGTTTGCAGCTGCGGCTGCGACCATTGTATCGGGTGCAGTGGCCGAACGACTGAAGTTTAAATCTTATCTGCTTTACAGCGTGGTTATCACTGGCTTTATCTACCCAATTTCCGGGCATTGGCATTGGGGTGGTGGCTGGCTGGCTGAGTTAGGCTTCGTTGATTTTGCCGGTTCTACGGTGGTTCATGCCGTCGGTGGCTTTGCCGCTTTGGCCGCAGCCAAGATTTTGGGGCCGCGCATTGGTAAGTTCAACAAAGACGGCAGCAGCAACACCATTCCGGGCCATAGCTTAACGCTGGCGGCGTTGGGTGTCTTTATTCTGTGGATGGGCTGGTTTGGTTTTAATGCAGGCAGCACGCTGTCTGGCATGAACCCTGGGATTGCGTTCGTCGCTGTTACTACGACGTTGGCTGCTGCCTCCGGTACGGTTTCTGCGCTGTTGGTCAATTGGTTAAAGGTTGGCCATCCGTCTACAGAAATGGCGCTGAATGGGGCGTTGGCTGGCCTTGTGGCCATCACGGCGGGCACAGCAAATGTAACGCCTATTGGGGCTATTATCATTGGTATGATTGCTGGGCCAGTGCTGGTGTATGGCATTGATTTTGTGGAGCGCGTTTTAAAGGTTGATGATCCCGTTGGCGCAGTGGCGGTTCATGGCCTAAATGGCGTGTGGGGAACCATTGCGGTGGGCTTGTTTGCTTATCCTGCTGCTGGAACGCTAACCGATATGGGTGCAATTGCTGGCTTGTTCTACGGGGGCGGCTTTACGCAGTTAGGTATTCAACTGTTGGGTACGGCCGTTATCTCGGCCTGGGCTTTTTGCACGATGGGTGCACTGTTTTATCTGATGAAAGTCACGATAGGCATTCGCGTCTCTCCAGAAGAAGAGATCGAGGGTCTGGACATTTCGGAACATTTCACCACGAGTTACCCGGAGTTTGGCCCGACAACCAAAGATGTTGTGGCTACAGTTGGTGACTAGCAAGGTGGTATTGACGTATTAAAATTAAATGGACACAGATAGATGCAAAAGAGCACGGTCTATTTGTGTCCAAATTCTTGAAGATAAAGATGCCTTATGAAAATTTCAGTTGAACGAAACACGGCCGTTAATGCAGAACAAGTTCCCTATATTGCCTATATCGAGATTGTCACTGCTACAGTTCATGCAGGCAGCGTATTTGAAATCCCCATTTATGTGGTGCACAAGGGAGTACAGAAACGATTTTTTGTAGAGTTACTGGGCGTGCGGCTAGAGCAGGACCATCCCAATGAACTCATTGAACCAATTCAGGATAGGCTGCTGCAAATGATTCATTTGGCGCGGCTGCCAACCTATCTTTTTATTGCGCGGCGGGCGCGGGGGATTTACCCGGTTTATACCGTTGGAAGCGACGTGTCTGCCACCACGCCGGGCGGCCCAATCTTTCGGCACGTCGAGTTGGCCAAGGTGCGTGAATACCTTACTGATTATCTGCACGATGCAGGGATTTTGGGTGCAATCGGGCTGAGCGACAAGCTGCACGTGCGCGGAATCAATATGAAAACTTTGGCACTGCGACGGCCGTTGTTCTACCTAAAAAAGCGCGTTCCGGATGAGATTGATTTTTGGGCGCCGGTATTTGAATCGGGGGATGGACGGAAGATTTATGCCTACGCGGCTGATGATCGGCGGGAGGTGCTGAAAAGCGAGGGTCGTGAGGTGCTTGATTTGCGCGAAGCTGTCGCGGCTGCACTGCTGGCAGACGGCCGTTTGCGGCACAGTCTCGACCTCCGACCCGACAGGCTGTTTGCGGCACAATGGGACGCCTTGCAGGCGACTTTGGTGGAAGAACGGCCGTTCACCGTAGCTGGTGCCGAGCTGCTTCGATATCGTGACGGCTCTGTGTGGCTGGCGGTTGAGTCACGGCCAGAAGAAGATAGGTTTGGACTGTACCTGGGCAGCAGTGAAGCAGAATTAGATCAGCGGGTGCAGGCCGATTTCTTCCGACGGGAACGTGTTCCTGCTTAAAAATGCGATATGGGGACGTGGCTGCGTGTGGATGTCGCTTTGTCATTCATTCTCAGCCGCGTCCCTTCATTTTTGCGCCCGATTCAATGCCTACCCTTGAATCACGCCGTTTACTACCTCAACCACCTAACAATCCCTCAATGTTTTTAGGATTTTCCTTCGGAATCACAATCACGCCAGCCGAGTCTAATTCATCCACCGCATCGTTGGCGGCTTCAATCAGCGCAGCTTGTTTGTGGGCCACAAATTCGCCGTTGCACTGCAACGGCCGTACCTGAAGCGCGGCCGAACTTTCCCGCGTTGCCTGCCGTGCCAGGCCGTCTGCCATCGTAACAGAAAAGGATTGCTCCATTTGTCCCTGCGCTACGGGACAAATAGGCCCGTCGAAGATGGGTCTATTCTGGGCGTAGAGCAATGACAAATCTGGCTGCACAATGGAGAATTTTTCCGGGGCATTTTTATATTGCAGCGCGGCCCGGTAGCCATCTTCATCCATCGTCATGATGCCCTCTGCCAGGGTAAAAGCGGTATAGAGCAGCGGTAGGCCCGCATTGCGACTGCGCAGCTTGGCGAAAAAGCTAAACGCGTCCCGATGGAACAAAACGTACACTTTCTTGCCACGCAGCTTGCCCAGCACGGTACTGCCCAAAAGAAGCAGCAGGCTAGGGCGGGTAAATCCTTGAGTAGCGTATATAACCAGCTCGTTGTGCTTGAGCAAACGGTTGATTTTACCCAGGAAGGAGAAGAAGGTGCTCGACTGCTGGCTGTCGAACGTGTCCTGGGGCATCTTGATCGTTTCGACCGACAGCCCGGCCGCCTCTAGCTCCAGGCAAATGGCTTTGTTGAACGTGGTTTCCTCGCTGGAAAACGGACTAAATGCGCCCATAAACAGCACGCGCTTGGGCGGGTCTGTTGACAGTACCAGGTCGGTGATGCGTCGGCTTAGCGGGGCGGGCGTGGTAGTGAGCGGCTGGTTAACGAAACGGCCGCTTAACCCTTTGCCTTTGCGAATAATCGTCAGCCCCAAACCAGTATCAAACGTATCGCCGACGCGGCGCGGCCGTTCGAGCATAAAGGCATAATCTGGCACGAACAGCTGGCCCATGCTTTGCAACGGCCGTATCACCACCGAGGATCGGGAAAGCAGATAAGTGATCTCTGCCAGACTGCCATTTTGCCAGACAAAGCTATCTGCCTCCAAAAGCCCGTCAATTTCAGAAACTGTGCAGCCGTCTTGGGGGATGAGGACAAAGCCAGGATTTTTCAGGGAACGGCCGTACCAGCGTTCCACCAAAGAAACCGCTTCGCTGCGCAAAAATCGACTTTCCGCCGACACAAACAAAGTCACAATGGCCGATCTTGATTGCATGAAGGCGGCCAACGGCGCGGGTAAAACAGGGTTTTCTGGCCAGGGAATGCGTGGAGGCTGTACCACACATTTTGCCTCAGCCCCACCCAGCGCCACCACCGTTTCGGCCACGGCCTCATTGCCACAATAAATTACGTTTGCCGCCCGAAAACAAAAGCGCAGCAGGGGTTTGCCCACATGATGACTTCGCAGAGGGCCAAAAAAGGTAAACAGCTCTGCATGAAGCGTTAAATTGAGCGAACAACCCCATACCTTCCCAATGAGTAAGGCAAAAAACAGGTAAAAAATGGAGGTTCTATCATAGCCATGCGTAAGAAAATGAATCTGTTCAGCAGGACGTGCCAGGCGAAAAAGCTGCTTAAGGAACGCCACAAAATGGCTTCCCGCTGCTTGCTGCAGTTGCGCCATATCGACAATGGCTACCTGATCCCCAGCCGAACGATGTCTTTCCGCCAGCGTCAGGTTGTAAATGGTTAAGGCGTCGTAGGGTCGAGAAAACTCTCCAACAAGAACAATATTCAATTGGCCTTCCTCCTAGCTATCAGGGTCTGGATAGGCAATATTTGGCATTTAGAGACGTGGGGTTTGCCAAAATTTACCTTTAGGGTGCAAAAATTAATTCCGTTGTCTGCAGAGCATCTAATCTTGTGCCAGCAACGTCAGGTTTTTTGGTTTTGCATATTTTTTTAGCTTGCCAAATGGCAGTACCAGAACGCCGAGAGCTAAAACAAAGTGGATAATCACAGAGACAATAATATCGTTGCGTGTAGGGGGACGGCCGATTCGCACCGCAATGTGAGTTACCCAATCCCATACTTCCGGCAGCGGCCCCCAATTAGGATCGAAATTTACGGTGAAGTAGGCCAGATCTTCTATGCCAGACACCATAATCAGCAGCAAGGCAAAGGCCAGGCGCAGGGTTTGCCCACCGTTGGCCCCGCCCAGACGAAAGGTCAATACCAGGCACAAAATGATGTAGGGCGCCGTAATGAGCAACACATAATAAAGCTCTTCAAACTCCCCGCGATGAAAAATAATCTTGGGGATGAGGTAGGTGAAGAAGGCCAGATAGCTGCCAATAATCAAGAGATACTTCAGGTAGATATTTTGCAGCAACTCTCGCTTGACGGAGGCGATGGCCAAACTGGCAAAGACAAAAGGAAGCAGCTTGAACAAAAAGATGCCCAGGCTTTTCACTTCACGATCCTGTGGCAAAACAAAGAGGATGACGCCCGCCAATATGACGGCAATGACAAATGATACAAGGCTAACAATATTTTCTCGTAACGTTTCAACTAACATTTTTTTCAATTTCTCCATCTTGTAAATCAAACGGGCTTTGCTGACTGGTTTTTTCTTGTCCAGAAAGCTTGGCTAAAAATGCACCAAAGCGTTCCATATGGGCCAATCTGGCCCATACTTCTGGATCAAACAAATATCTACCTACGGTGAGGCCGAAGCCAACCACGGGCATCGGGTCTTTGAGCGATAAAATGTCGAAGTGGACATTTTCGCCAAAGAAGTCAAAGAAGCTGGGCTCCAACTTGAATCGGTCTGGGTTGGAGAGGAAATGCATGATGTCATAGGGCAGAAAAGAACGGTTGATCACGCCCAGCTTGTAATCCAGCACGGGCGTTACTTTTTCACCACGGGCCAATCGGTAGAGCAGGTGCGGAAAGTTAACCCCGGCATGAATACTGGATTGCAGGGGGCCCCAAAATCGGGGGTTTATTTCCATGAGCATCGGTGTGCCGTCGCGTGGGTCAATCATAAAGTCTGAGTTAGCAACGCCGTACCAGTTGTTGGCTTGCAGGAGCTGCACGGTGAGGTCTACCAAATCAGGACGATCGACGCTGACCTGAACGGTGCTGGCCCCCATGCCTTCAAAGTGCGGATGGTGGCGCAGCTC
>CBDUOF010000146.1:0-12482 GCA_965368765.1 uncultured Anaerolineae bacterium
C
Source organism: uncultured Anaerolineae bacterium (assembly GCA_965368765.1). Lineage (GTDB taxonomy): Bacteria > Chloroflexota > Anaerolineae > Promineifilales > Promineifilaceae > Leptofilum. The sequence goes on from CBDUOF010000146.1 coordinate 2, forward strand.
CAATACGGCCAATCGTGCGACCAACCGTCCCAAATGCGCAGGGCGTTGCCAATTCCCTTTTGCCACAGCGCACCCGAAAGCTGCTCGTTATTCGCCCTCAGGCCATCGTCTTGCCCAACGACCATAATAATGTCCAGTCGCCGCAGATTTTCCAGCCGCTCCCAATCATGTTCATTGGGGATGTAGGCACAGGGATTGTTGGCATACACCAGCCCGCCATCGTAGCCGTCTGACCAGCGGGAGATGTCATAAATGCCACTCATGCCAATGGTGCGACTCACCAGGTCTGGGCGGCGCAAAGCCAGATTCATGGCATGATAAGCGCCAAAACTAGCGCCAACCGTGATCAGAAATGGATTTTGGTTCTTTTGCCAGGTAAGCGGCAGCACCTCATTGACCAAGTAGTTTTCATACTGAACCTGCCGCCAGGCGCGCGCACCGGGGTGCTTCCAACGCGCGTACCAGCTTTCGGCATCGACGCTGTCGACACAATAAAGCTGCAGCCACCCCTGATCAATATGATGCCTCAATACCTGCATCATGCCCCGGTCTTCCCATTCATAATAGCGCCCTTTAGACGTGGGAAACACCATCACCCGGGCACCGCTATGCCCAAAGACCAATAGCTCCATATCGCGCTCCAGCGACGGACTGTACCAACGATGATATTCTCGATTCATTCGACTATCTCTTCCTAAAAAAAGTAAAAGTTTTGGGTTTTGCCATGCCGCGCGCCTGACAAAACAGGGATTGATTGATCTTGTTGCAGTTTACAACCAAATGGGGATGATTCTGAATCATTTTTACACCGATATTGTATCAATAATTTATAAATCGCCCTAAAAGTCAATTCTGGTGCAGATCTCGGCAAAACTGATTGGCTCGGTGTGGGTTACTACTTGCAGTCTAATAGAATCGACAGGCTGTTCCCAAGTTTTAAGGGAAACGGCCGTTCCCCATCCAGCAACTGTGTGGTAAAACGGTAGTAAAGAAAGAAATAGAGGAGACCCATTCATGAGCAAAGCAAAAGTTGCTATTGTCGTCGACAGTACCGCTTATATTCCCTCGGCACTGGTGACCCAATACAATATCCACGTTATTCCCCAAATCCTAAACTGGGAAGGCAGCAGCCTTCGCGACGATGTAGACATCAAGCCCGACGCCTTTTATGCCCGCCTGGCTACAGCAAAAGAGATGCCCACAACCTCCCAGCCATCCGCTGGTGAGTTCCACGAATTTTTCTCTAAAGTCGCAGAAACGGCCGACTCCATCGTCGCCGTTCTCATCTCCAAAGCCCTCAGCGGTACCCAGGCATCTGCCCAGGCTGCGGCTGGCATGATGGAAGATTACCCCATCGAGATTGTCGATTCACAGTCGTCCGCCATGGGGCTGGGCTATATGGTGCTGGCAGCTGCCCGGGCCATTGAAAACGGCGCAGATAGCAAAGCCGCCGCAGACGCTGCGCGGGCCCTGGTCAGCGACATGCGCGTCCTTTTCGTTGTAGACACGCTAGAGTTCCTGCATCGTGGGGGGCGCATTGGTGGGGCACAGCGGCTCATCGGCTCCATGCTCTCCATCAAACCGATTCTGCACCTGGTAGATGGCAAAATCGAGCCACTCGCCTCTGTGCGTACCAAGAAAAAAGCGCTGGCACACCTCATGGAGGTTGCCGGCACAGAAATGGCTGGCAAATCAAACATCAAAGCGGCCGTTATTCACGCCGCGGCTGCAGATGATGCTCAAAAACTGCACGATCAGCTCAAGCAAAAGCTGAACCCCACAGAAATTCACATTGTAGAACTAAGTCCAGTCGTCGGTGCCCACGTTGGCCCGAAGGCGCTGGGCGTGGTTTATTACGGGGAATAAAAACAAGCCTCCCGCAAGATCTTTGCGGGAGGCTCTATTCTTTTCACTTCTTAATTTAGCACGAATCTACACCTGATCTGCCAGAGTTGCCGCCATATTGCCATCTACAAAATAGCTTTGACAGGCTTCATCAACAAGCTCCGGCGTTAAGCGCGGAGACGTGCTATCGTACTTGCAGATAGAAACCACCGTCTTCACAATGTCTCGCGGATGAACGGCCTGCATCACCCGATTTGGGCCTCGATACCACTTCTGAAGCAAATGTACAAACGTTTTCTTATCGAACTCCACGTTGAATGATTTACATGATTCAACAAAAATTTGGTAGAACAGCTTTTCGCTCGGACCGCCAACTTCCACTTTCATCTGAATACGTCGTAAAAACGCCCCGTCCACCAGCTGCATCGGATCTAAGTTGGTAGAAAAGACAATTAGCTGGCGAAACGGCACTTCCAAACTTTGTCCCGACTGCAGCCGCAAAAAGTCGAAGCCGCTCTCCAGCGGAACAATCCAGCGGTTAAGCAGTTCTTGCGGGCTAATTTGCTGACGACCAAAGTCATCAATGAGAAACATGCCGCCGTTGGCTTTAAGCTGCAGCGGGGCTTCGTATACTTTAGCAATTGGCTCATACCGTAAATCGAGCGAACCCATTGTTAATTCACCACCAACCATCACAGCCGGACGCTCAAACAGCCGCCACCGCTTATCATATTTAAACTTGCTGGTACTGCCATTTGTCATCGTGTCTGTATGAAGCGTGGCTGTTTGTGGATTCAGCGGTATATGTACCAGCGGATCGAACACCCGAATCACCTGCCCGCCCACCGTAATGGCATCTGGCAGCCAAATGGGTGAATCCTGGGCAATGAGTTTGGCAATAGCTTGGGCAATGGTTGTTTTACCGTTACCGGGGGGGCCATACAAAAACAAGGAGGTGCCTGCATTAACCGCTGGCCCAATGCGCCGATCGAACCGCTCTGGCAAAATCAAGAAGCTAAGCGCTTGCTTTACCTGGGTTGGTGTAATCCGCTGCTCGCGCTTGGATTGCAGCATAATTGCTTTGGTATATTTTTCCAGCGAGATTGGCACACGCCCCACATATTGACTGCGCTCAAATGAATCACGGGCTCGTTTTGTGCCTGTTTCGGTAAGCCCATATGTAAAACTCAGGCTACCAAGTCCACCGGCCCGCACCACCTCTACAAAATGCTCCTGCTTCATGCGCGCCAGCAGTTCATCGATCAGGCTGGCATGAATACCCAACACTTCAGAAAAGCGGGCAATATTTACATCATTCTCATTAAAAAGGAGCCGAAAAATAATATCCTGGACGAGTCCAATCGGAATTCCTAATTCGTCTAACTTCATGACCGGAGTCAAAAGCTTTACTAGTTCGCCTGTCGACATTTGTTTACCTGTTGGGGCAAATGGGTGCTTATTTTCATTGCAGAGCAGCCGCATTTACCAATAGCGTGGCTGCGTGGGTGCGCTTTTGTTGCAAGTTGATGCCGCCACAATCTGGAGCTTGTCTCTTGTTGATAACGTGTAAAACTTACAGAGTCGCTTGCTGCACGATAAGCAGTGGGCAGTTGCCAAGGAATGGTTCTGTTACAGTAGGTAGTATACGAGGGAGGCTGCCGGAGAAACATAGGAAGTAAGGGGGAAAACGGCCGTATCCCTCCATCCATCTGGGCTAATAAAAAAAGAGCATCGTGTGGCGATGCTCTCGTATTTATTTAGGAAGTCCCGATATGTTTTAGATTGCGCTTACTGCTGGAGAAAACCTGTCAGGTCTGGATAAGCGACCATCATGCAGCAGCATCACCAACTGGTATGCTGCCACCGGCACCATTTTGGGCAGCATCTTCCGGCACAGCGTCTGCCTCTTCATCACCATTCACCTGCGACAAACTGCCTTCTCGAATCACAGCGACAGAAACCACCGTGTCTCCAGAACGCAAATCCATCACCCGGACGCCTTGCGTGGAGCGGCCCTGCTGCGAAATCACGTCTGTAGACGTCCGCAAAATGATGCCTTTGGCAGAAATGCAGGTCACTTCATCCCCTTCCGTCACGACGCGAGCACTCACAATCTTGCCCGTGCGTTCTGGTGCCAGCACCATTGCCCGCACCCCCTGACCATAGCGGTTTTGCTGACGGTACTCTTCAAGCGGGGTACGCTTGCCGTATCCTTTCTCTGTAATGACCAGCAAATTATGCTCCGGCAGCACCACGTCGGCGCCGGCAACATTGTCCCAGCTGTCTAGCCGAATCGCATTTACCCCAGCGGCGCTGCGGCCCATGGGCCGGACATCTTCTTCGCTAAAGCGAATGCCTTTGCCCTGCTCGCTGACCAAAATGAGGTCTTGTTCACCCTCGGTCAGTTTCACCCATCCCAGACTGTCATCCTCATCCAGATTGACGGCAATGAGGCCGCTGGGACGTACATTTTCAAACATGCTTACAACCACACGCTTGATGCGTCCTTTACGGGTGATCATGGTGAGGTATTTGGCATCTTCAAAACTGTGAACCGGCAAAGCGGCCGTTATGTTTTCATCTGGCATTAAGGGCAAAATATTCATCAGCGACGTGCCCTTCGCCGTGCGGTCCAGTTCTGGAATATTGTATGCTTTTTCGGCATACACCTTCCCCCTGTCTGAAAAGAACAGGATCGTATTGAGTGAACCGGCCGCAAACAGATGCTCCAGCTGATCTTCATCCCGGCGTCCCATGCCAATGAGCCCCTTACCCCCTCGCGCCTGAACGCGATAGGCCGCTACTGGAGTACGCTTCATAAAGCCACGCCGCGTAATGGAGATCAGCACATCTTCATCCTGAATCAAATCTTCCATATTCAGGTCAGCGTCCATGCCCAGCATAATTTGCGAAGCACGATCATCACCATATTTTTCTTTTAGCGTGGTAATGTCTTCCAGGATCAATCCCAGAATTTTCTTTTTATCGGCCAGTAACCCTTGCAAATAATCGATATGGGCGTTGACCTCGCTGTATTCATTTTCAATTTTTTGCCGTTCCAAAGCAGCCAGGCGGCGCAGCTGCATATCCAATATGGCGCTGGCCTGGGGCTCAGACAAGCCAAATCTTTCCATGAGCAGGGTGCGCGCCGCATCGGCATCCGGCGAACTGCGAATGGTTTGAATCACATCATCCAAATGTTCCAGAGCAATGAGCAAACCTTCCAAAATGTGCTGCCGCTTAAGCGCTTTATCCAGGTCGAATTGGGTGCGCCGGGTAATTACCTCAATGCGGTGCTCGATATGGATTTGCAGGGCACGTTTGAGCGAGAGCAGTTTCGGTTGTTTATCAACCAGCGCCAGCATCTGTACGCCAAAGGTCGTTTGCAGCGCGGTGTGCTTGTACAGTTGGTTGAGTACCTTCATGGGCTGCGTGTGTCGCTTTAGCTCCACCACAATGGAGATGCCGCGCTTGTCAGACTCATCACGCAAATCGCTGATATCGGTGATGACGCCTTTGTTCACCAGTTCGGCCATACGTTCAATGAGCATCGCCTTGTTTACCTGGAAGGGAATCTCGGTGATGTTGATTCGCTGCCGCTCTGGGTTGCGCGGCAATGGCTCAATCTCGGCCTTGGCCCGCATGATGACCCGACCACGTCCGGTGGCGTACGCATTGCGAATGCCTTCGTTGCCCACGATGAGACCACCGGTGGGGAAGTCTGGCCCTTTGACAAACTGCATGAGTTCTTCCAGGGTCACGTTGTCGATGTCGTCGTATCTTTCGATGAGGTAGGCAATGGCTTCGCACAGTTCGCTGAGGTTATGGGGCGGAATATTGGTCGCCATACCAACAGCAATACCGGCGGAGCCGTTCAACAGCAGGTTGGGCAGCCTGGCGGGCATCAGCTCTGGCTCGGTCAGGCTATCGTCAAAGTTGGCGGTAAATTCGACGGTGTTTTTGTCAATATCTTCGAGCAGTTCGTGGGCAATGCGTGCCAATCGGGCTTCGGTGTAGCGCATGGCGGCAGCACTGTCGCCATCGACGCTGCCAAAGTTGCCCTGGCCATCGACCAGCTCATAGCGCATGGAGAAGTATTGGGCCATCCGCACCATGGCGTCGTAAACGGCCGTATCGCTATGTGGATGATATTTACCAAGCACTTCACCCACGATACGGGCACTTTTGCGGTGCGGCGTGTTGGCGCGAATGCCCATATCCCACATGGCGTACAAAATACGCCGATGAACTGGCTTGAGACCGTCCCGGGCATCGGGCAAAGCCCGCGCCACAATCACGCTCATCGCATAGTCCAGGTAGGAGTTACGCATCTCCTGGTTAATATCAATATGATTTACAGTTCCAATATTATTGTCGTCCAAACGGAACCTCCAGAGAGGGTTTGCAAAGAATTGGTTAATTTAGTAATTGTGTAACTGGGTAATTGGAGTGGTAATTACTTGATTACTTAATTACCTAATTATGAACCAATGGCATCGGGTCTAATTAAGCAAAAAAACACCGCTTTTCAGGTGGTAAAGTATTTGATTTTGGGTGCATAATCGGGCTAAATTATACCTTATTTCGAGGAATTAAACGACAAACGGCCGTTTATCAACATCTCTCGCTTTCTGCTTAATTTTCGGTAATATTGTCTTATACAACTTTACCTATTTCTGTAACTGCCGAATACAAGAAATCTTTTGCCGTTGCTGCAGCTAAGTCTAAATAAGTTTAGCTTATTTACACCAGAGGTAGGCTTTATTCCAGACCGTCTGTCACCCTGCGTCGGTGACATTTGTCATTACGAGTGCTGAGGATAGCTGGCTATAATGAGCCTGCAATATTAACCACAAATAAGAATGACTTGCAAATTCAATTGAATTCACCCAATGAAACGAGAGTAGAGGAGGTTCTATGCAACGCAAGCAATGGGGCATAATGATGGTACTCATTACGGCCGTTGTCACACTCATCGCCGCTTGTGCCGGAGACCCCGGCCCAGAAGGACCTCAAGGCCCAGCCGGGGCGCAAGGTGTGCCAGGCCCAGCCGGAGCACAAGGTATCCAGGGGGTTCCCGGACCCGGTGGCTTGGATGGTCTCAGCTACACGCCGCCCACTTTTATCAGCAGCGAAGCCTGCGCCGAATGTCATCAAGAAATCTATGACGTTTTCATCCAGAGTGGCCATCCCTATAAACTCAACGCTGTTGTCGATGGGCAACCGCCCCAATACCCCTTCACAGAAATCACAGATACGCCAGATGGATACACCTGGGATGATATTAGCTACGTTATTGGTGGCTACAATTGGAAAGCACGCTTCATCGACCAAAATGGCTACATTATTACCGGTGCCGATGAAAACGCCACGACTCAGTACAACCTTTACAACGAAGAAATCGATTTAGGGGATGATTGGGTTGGTTACCATGCCGGTGAAGAAAACCTGCCGTACAACTGCGGCACCTGCCACACGACGGGCTACAGCCCCATTGGCAACCAGGATGGTTTACCTGGGCTGGTGGGCACCTGGGCGTTTGGTGGCATTCAGTGTGAAGCGTGCCACGGGGCAGGCAGTCAACATGCCGAGAATCCTATCGCAGTGCGCCCCGTTGTCGACCGTGATGCGGAATCGTGCGGCGCGTGCCACTCTCGTGGCTCCGTTGAGGAAGTTAACGCTTCTGGTGGGTTTATTCAGCACCATGAGCAGTATGAAGAGCTTTTCCAAAGCAAACATATCACGCTGGATTGTGTGGTATGCCATGATCCCCATGCGGGCGTGGTGCAACTACGTGAAGCAAATTTACCCACCGTACGCACCAACTGTGAAAACTGCCACTTTGCTGAGGCACAATACGAAGCAGGCCACAATAATATTGGCGTGGATTGCATTGACTGCCATATGCCCCGCCTCACAAAGAGTGCGGTAGGCGACCCGGAAATGTTCACCGGTGACCTGCGCACCCACATGATGGCGATCGATCCGCTTCAAGTTGATCAGTTCAATGAAGATGGCACAGTAGCCCTGTCGCAGCTTTCACTAAGCTTTGCCTGCCGCAGTTGCCACAACCCGGATGGCCGAGCCACGGCCGTTTCTGATGAAGAGCTGATTTCGGTAGCAGTGGGTTACCATACCGCGCCGCCCCCGGTTGTCGAAGAGGCACCAGTTGAAGAGGAAGCACCTTAACCCGTCATGTCGATTCAACTATTTCTTGGAGGCCGTATTGAAGCAGCTGTTTTTTAACAAACGTCACGTTGTTTGGGGTGCTGTGGCTGCGCTTCTGGCGATCTTGGTGGCAATCTATGTGCTGCCAACCCAGGCTGCCCCTCAACAACAGGACGTTACGGCCGTCATACAGGCACATCCGTCTATCGCTCCCGCAACGCTAGAGGATTCGATTATCTTGCCACCTGCACAGCTGGCCGACGATCTGGCCTGCCGTTTATGCCATGAAGATACCGAGGGGGAAGTGGTATTTCCTTCTGGTGAAACGGTGCCAGCGCAGGTAGATTTGGCCGTTTTGGCTGGGTCTGCCCATGGGGAAGCAAACGCAGACCCGCTCCGCTGTACCAGCTGCCATCAGCCTATCAATGATTATCAGCAACCTCACAGTCCCATTACCGCAGACACGCTCCGCGACTATGAGCTGGAACAAGCCACGAACTGCGAAACATGCCATGTACAGCCGCACCTCACCAGCCACCCCGGTCCCGAGGCAGAAAATCCAGTGACCTGTACCGACTGCCATGGTGACCACGACGTCTTGACGGCAAATGAGTGGCAAGCAGGAGCCGGTACCGAAACGTGTACCGCGTGTCATACAAAAGAAGCTGTGCCGCTTGTGGGTGCAGCTGAATTAACGGCCGTTATCCAGGCCGGTCTCTTCACCCAGCAAGTGGACAACAGCTATTGTCTTGCCTGCCACAGCCAGCCAGACCTTACCTACACCTTTGCCAATGGCGACGAGCTGTCACTTACCATTGACGATGCAGCCCTGCATGATTCAGTCCACGGCAGCAACAATTCTTGGCAGCCGCTGGCCTGTACCGACTGTCACGAAGCTGTGACGTTCCCCCATGAGCCAGTTACCGCGCAGAGCGAACGTGAATACAATCTGCAGCAATATCCGCTGTGCGGCCGTTGTCATGAAACCAACTACGCTTCGGCCCTGGATGATGTCCATGGCGCCGCAATTATAGATGGTCATCCGGAAGCGGCCGTATGCACCGATTGCCACGGCGCGCACGACACACCCGTCCCCAATGAACCTCGGGAACGCATCTCTTACACCTGTGAGCAATGCCACAGCACCATCTTTGATGAATACGCCAGCAGTGTTCATGGGGCCGCACTCCTTAGCGAGAGCAATCCAGATGTGCCGACCTGTATCAACTGTCATGGTGTCCACAATATCACCGACCCCACCACAAGCCTGTTTCGCATTCGCTCACCACAACTGTGCGCTGAATGTCATGCCGATGTGGAACTGATGAACAAATATGAAATTTCCACCGAAGTGTTCGACACGTACGTCGCCGATTTTCACGGCACCACCGTGACCTTGTTTGAACACCAGGATCCGGAAGCCGAAACCAACAAAGCCGTTTGCTATGACTGCCATGGCGTCCACGCCATCATGGCACCTGATGATCCCGAAGCAGGCATCAAGGCCAATTTGCTGGAAACATGCCAGCAGTGCCATCCCGATGCCACCGCCAACTTCTCAGACAGTTGGACAAGTCATTTCCAGCCATCGTTGCAACACAACACGCTTGTTTATCTAGTCGATCTCTTTTACAAGATCGTCATTCCCGCCACGGTTGGCTTCTTTGGCTTCATGGTTGCCACAGATATTTATCGGCGGGTGCGTTTACGGTTAAGGGGGCAAGCATGAGCAACGCAACGCAAAAGGCAACGGTGCACGCAGAAAAACAGTACCCTCGTTTTCGCACGATGGCGCGCATTGAACACGCCATTTTAATGGTTAGCTTTACCATTTTGGCGATCACGGGCCTGCCCCAAAAATACGCGCTGGAGAACTGGGGCGATTGGATGATCAACGTGATGGGTGGCATTGAATTGACCCGCGTTATTCACCGTTGGTCGGCCATTGCGCTGGTGGTCGGTTCATTTTACCACCTCTTCACCTCCGCTTACCGACTGTTTGTAAAACACGAACGCATGAGAATCATGTTGAGGAAGCAAGATCTGTATGATGCCGTGCAGACCGTAAAGCATAACCTGGGTTTTACCGACGAAGCGCCCAAAATGCCCAAATTTAACTTTGGCGAAAAGCTTGAGTATTGGGCGGTGGTTTGGGGAACGGCGATTATGGTCATTACTGGCTTTGTGTTGTGGAATCCCATTGCAGCTACGGCCGTTTTACCGGGCCAATTTATCCCGGCGGCCAAAGCAGCTCACGGGGGCGAAGCATTATTAGCGGTCCTCAGCATCCTGATTTGGCATATGTACAACGTGCATATCAAACACTTTAATCGCAGCATATTCACTGGCAAACTGCCACACAGCCAGATGGAAGAAGAGCATGCGCTTGAGCTAGAGCGTTTAGAGCAAGGTGGCGATCCCTGGCCCGGTTTGGCCTTGCCTGTTCGGCAACGACGGCAGCGCATCTTTTTTGCCGTAAGTGTGGTTGTCGGGGCGTTACTTCTTTTTGGCCTGATTTGGGCCTTCACATTTGAAGAGACGGCTATCACAACAATTCCACGGGTAACCCGTGAGATTTTTGTGCCGCTCAGTACGCCGTCTCCTTAAACTGGCTGACAATTACTTCAGCCAGATATTTTTTAAATCATCAAACGATGTTGGCTCTCTTGTTCAGCATCGTTTATGTGCCATTTTCAGGAAAATGCTGCAAGGGGCTTCCTTTCAGCACATTTTTTCTGGCAATTTAGTTGCAAAGGAGGTTTTATGTTTCACCCGAAGTTCAAAAACGTTACTATTTTTCTCGGGCTTTTGTTATTCCTTGGTTTAGCGATTGTTGCTTGTAGCCAGGATCCAGAGACAGTGGAAGTGACACGGGAAGTCCAGGTTGAGGTAGAAGTACCTGGCGAAACTGTTGAAGTTCCAGTTGAGGTTACGCGCGTTGTAGAAGTGATGGTTGAACCGGAAACGGCCGTATCTACCATACCTTTTGAAGCGCAGTGGGCAGGCTCTGCTCACGCCAACGCCAGCGCCGAAGCCTTTGTCCATTGGGATGCAGACGATCCGGCCGAAGTGCCCGCTTCTTGCGCCAAATGTCACAGCACCCCCGGGTTCCTCGACTTCTTGGGAACGGATGGTTCTGCCTTTGGCAGCGTTGAGGCGGCGGCGCCGATTGGCACTGTAGTTGAGTGCGAAGCGTGCCACAACAGCGCCACCGTTGATCTGACCAGCGTTGTCTTTCCCTCTGGGGCGGAAGTCACTGGTTTAGGCCCAGAAGCGCGCTGCATGCAGTGTCATCAAGGGCGCGCCTCCACCGTCTCCGTTAACGACTCCATCGTCAACGCCGGTTTAGACCCGGCAGCAGACATGGATACCGTCAGCGAAGATTTAGGCTTCACCAACATCCATTATTATGCCGCAGCGGCAACACAATTTGGCACCTGGGCAATGGGTGGCTATGAATATGAAGGCAATTCGTACGATTCCAAGTTTGACCATGTGGAAGGGTACAACACGTGCGTAAGCTGCCATGATTCCCATACCCTGGAAGTTAAATTTGAAGAATGTACCGCCTGCCACAATGACCTAAACAGCCCTGAGGATTTGGTAAACATCCGCATGCCAGGGTCTTTGGTCGATTACGATGGTGACGGTGACATGAGCGAAGGTATCTTCTTTGAAATTGAAGATATGCGGGCAGTGCTGATTGATTCCATGATGATGTACGCTACTGAAGTAGGCGGAACGGCCATCGTTTATGATGATCATACCTACCCCTACTTCTTCATTGATGGTGATGGCAATGGCGAAATTTCGGAGGGCGAAGCTGCTTTCCCCAACAAGTACAATGCCTGGACACCCCGTCTGGCAAAAGCCGCTTACAACTACCAGGCCTCGTTAAAAGACCCCGGCCGGTATGCCCACGGCGGCAAGTACATGATCCAGCTTATCTACGATTCAATTGCTGATCTGAACGAAGCTATCTCCAGCCCGGTTGATATGGACACGCTGCAGCGCATTGACCATGGTCACTTTGCTGGCTCTGAAGAAGCATTCCGTCATTGGGATGAAGATGGCGCGGTGCCGGGTAGCTGTAGTAAATGTCACTCGGCCGCTGGTTTGCCGCTGTTTGCCACTGAAGGCGTCTCCATTTCACAGCCTTTAGCCAACGGCTTAAACTGTGCCACCTGCCACAGTAATCTGGACACGTATGAGTTGTATACATTTGACTCAGTGACGTTCCCCAGTGGCGCATCTGTTTCCTTTGGTGAAGGTGAGGTTGATAACACCTGCATCAACTGCCATCAAGGGCGTTCTTCTGCTGGTTCAGTTGATGGCTTGATTGGCGATCTCGGCGATGATGAGATTTCCGAAAATCTGCGCTTCCTAAATATTCATTACTTTGCTGCAGGGGCGACGCTCTTTGGCACGGAAGTGAAGGGTGCGTACGAGTTTGCCGGAAATGAATATC
>CBDUOF010000147.1:0-12450 GCA_965368765.1 uncultured Anaerolineae bacterium
GAATTTTTGACCATTGTGTTGGTTGCCCCGGAGACGATTGAACCAGGAACTGCATTTACCCTGGAGGTAGCGGTGGGCAATATGAGCGAAACGGCCGTTTCCAACGTCACCGTCTCCATCCCCATTGCCAGCCATTTTGACTTGCTTGCCATGCCGGATGGTGCTGAAATGAGGAACGGCCGTCTCAGCTGGACGTTTCCCGAGATTGCCGCCAACAGCAACAAAACGGCCGACATTCGCGTGCAAAGCCCCTTTACCTACATCGATACCTTGCTCACTGGTTACTTTGCCGATGCCGATGGTTATTTGGCTGCCTTTGGGCCACCCCAACTGATTGCGATGGCGGGCGGGTCCATTCCTATTGCGACCGCGCGTACGCTGGAGGGGAGCGTCGTGACCGTGGAAGGGGTGGTTACGATGTACACCGGCGGCTTTTTTGCGGGCAGCAGCAGCACCAAATTTTATATTCAGGATGAAACAGGCGGTGTGCAAATCTTCGTACCCGGCGGCATGAGTTCTGTGAATGCAAAGTTAGGGGACGTGGTTCGCGTCACCGGGGAAGTTGAGATATTTCGGGACTCCGTCGAGGTGATTCCTACCGATTTAGAACAAGATATCGAGCGGCTGGCGACGGATGTGGCGCTGCCAGAGCCGCACCCCGTTTCTGCTACCGAACTGGAATCGGCCGTGGGCAAAGTTGTGGTGGCTGAAGGTACGGTTACCCGCATCGAGGAGTTTAACTTTTCGTACGAGCTCGACTTGCAGGATGCTGCGGGCAATACGCTGCTTGTCTATATAGAAAAGGACACGGGCGTTACTTCAGAGCCATTGGCCTTGGGGAATCAGTACCGGGTGCTGGGGATAGGTGAATTGGCCAGCGGCCAGTTACAGCTAAAGCCGCGCTTGCAAACGGACATTGTGGAAATAATCCCGCCCATCGTGCTGCTGGTCATGCAGACGGCCAACACCGCCTTGCCGGGCGAGGTGCTAACTTACACGCTAACCGCGGCAAACCATACGCCCAATCCGCTGCAAGATGTTGTGATTGAGTTGACAGTTCCCGGCGGGCTAGACAATGCGCTCCAGGTCCAGCCAAATGAAGTGGGCATCTCCCCTAATGGCGAGGTGGTATGGTTAATTGATGAACTGCCGGGCGGGGGCGGAACGGCCGTTGTGACCTATTACTTGACGGTGCCAGATGACCAAACAGAGCCACTCTTGGCCGAAGCTGCGCAGTTGACGGCTCAGAGCATGGCGGAACCGGTGCTGTCTAACTCCTTTATCACCTTTATTGGTGACAGCGTACCGATTTGGGCCATTCAGGGCGATAGTGATCGCTCACCGTATGTTGGTATTGAAGCTGCCACAAGCGGGGTGGTAACGGCCGTATTTCCCGACCTCAGCGGCTTTTTTATCCAGGACATCGCGCCAGATGACAATCCAGACACCCCTGACGCGCTGTTTGTCTTTACAGGCGATATGCCCATTACGGTTCAGGTTGGTGATTTGCTGTCGATAAACGGCCGTGTCCGGGAGATTTCTGGGCAGACCACGCTGCAGGTAACAGAACCGGACGATATTGAATTGGGCAGCTCGGGCTATACCAATATTTTCAACCCCGTGCCTTATGATCCGCCTCAGGACCCGGCCGAGGCCTTGCGATACAACGAATCACTTGAAGGCGTGCTGGTTGGCCTGCAGAATCCGGCTTTAGTGGTGGGACCAACCACGCGATTTGGTGAATATGCCCTCGTTCACGAAAAATGGCGCGTTGCTTCGATAGCTCGCACCGACGCCGCTGGCTACCTCATCTATGTAGACGATGGCTCAACGTTGGCGCACGAAGATCAAACAACGTTGCCCTACACGGTTGCCAAAGGTGATTGGGTTGCTGAATTGGTCGGACCGCTGGCTTATACGTTTGGTAACTACAAAATCGAGCCAATCACTGTGCCGATCATTGCTGCCATGGAACGGCCGTTGCCCACCATACGTTCGGCCGAAAGCAATGAATTCAGCATTGCCACCTTTAACGTTGAGAATATGTTTGACTTGCTCACGCCCCATCCCTCCAGCCCACCCCTGCCCACTGTCTTTGAATATCGGGCTAAGCTAGAGAAAATTACCCAAACGATTGTGGCCATGGGCGCTCCCAGCATCATTGGTTTGCAAGAGGTAGAAAACCTCGATGTGCTACAGGATTTAGTCGAAGAAGAATCCCTGGCAGACTATGGCTATGCGCCATTTTTGATAGAGGGCAACGATTCGCGCGGGATTGACGTGGGATACCTGGTGCGCAGCGATCGGGCGACCATAGAAAGCGCCGCTGCCTTTGCCGCTCCTGGCGACCTGTTTGCTCGTCCACCACTCGTGATCACCGTTACGGCACATCTGGACAGTGGAGACGAAACAATGATTGTCTTGAACAACCACTTTCTCTCCCTATCAGCCGGGGAGGAGGCAACGGAGCCCGTCCGTGCTGCACAGGCCGCCTGGAATGTAGCGGTGATTGAACAGCTTGCAGCCAGCAACCCGACGGCACATTTTGTGGTGCTGGGGGATTTGAATTCATTTTATATGACGCTGCCATTGGCAACGCTGCAGGATGCAGGGTTGCGTCACGTTTACGAGTTTTTACCGGCGGACGATGTGCCCTATACCTACATTTTTGAAGGGCGTACCCAAACGCTGGATCACATGCTTGTGTCCTCAGCGCTGTTTGATCGCCTTGCTCTGGTTGAAGTGCTGCACACCAACGCCGATTTTCCTATCGGCGATCCAGAAGATACCACGCCTCGGCGTGTGTCGGATCATGATCCGCTGGTGGCGATCTTTACCTTCGCGGAATAGGCGACCGTGGCAATTAGCGTATATTCTCTGGCTAGGAACGGCCGTTCACATTTTTTTTGACCTTTACCGATTCGCTCCGTACAAACGCATCCGAAAGATATAGCATGCCAGCATCCTTGTCGTCTAAAATTCGCAGCCGCTCTAACTCTGACCAGCGTCGAATATCTTCCTTGCTGAAGCCATCAACAGCCCGTTTCAGTCGCTCCAGAGCGCCTGCCACCGTTTCTGCCTGAATTTTGCGCTGATGTGCTAACTCCAGGGCTTTTTCAACTTGCGTCGGCATGGTAATTGGCCCCAAATAAACATCCTTCGCTTGAATTTCCCTAAAACCCAAATTGACCGGGTGGCTGAGCTGACGATTGACGCGCTGGCAAAGCTCTTGCTCCAGTTCCTGTATGGCTTTGAGCTCATACAGCGATTGGATTGTGCGCGTTTCCACCAGATGCTTGACCGCACGAACCACTTTGCTGGTGACCATCTTGTCTGAATGTTTTGGGAGGGCGCGCGCCATTTTGTGCTGTAACTTCTCTGGTATGAGCGTCACGTCAATGGTGTAAGAAACCTTCCATTCCAGCGTGATCGGTACGCCTTCTGAAGTGCGGAGATTTACCAACGTTCCCGTTGCAGATTGCGCTCTCTTGGGAATTTTGTCAGTCAGTTCTTCGTACCAGCGTAAACGAACAAAATATGGGTCGTTTAACTTAAGCCATTCAAGACCAAACGGAAGCCATCTCGACAGGCGGTAGTTGCGGCAGTTCGCGCCGGGATTTGGCTCCGGGCTTATGGCGAAGCGGCAGAAGCTGTTGTTGACGCGATTAAAAATAACGCCGACCTCCATTTCGTCTATCAGTTCTGACCTGAATCGATACGTAAATAAGATGGCCAAAACAAGAAAAATGGCTGTTACAACCAGCAAGATAACGCCTAGCGGACCAAATGCCTGAAAAGCAGCAACAGCCGCAAAGCCTACAAAGGGGATGGTGGCGGCCAGAATAAGGGGATGCCTGAGAGTCATACGTACCTCCAAAGGTTGGAAGAAAAGGTTGGATCAAAACGCTTGGTGGCATTGTAAATGCCAAGCCGATGAAAACCAAACTTTTGTAAGAAATGTTATGAAACTGTCAGGTTTTGGAAGGGGGAACGGTTGTTGTGGGTCAAGTTGCCAGATCAAACGCGGCTAATTTTGCCAAAAGTATTGACAAACGCCCCGGATTAGACTATCATCTAATAAGTTAGATAACTATCTAACTTATTAGACGCTGACCTAATCGAGGTGATTTTATCCCCTCTGATAAGTTTTGACCAACTTTTTGCGGATATTTGGTCCACGCTAGCCTTCGCGGTTTTTTGACCAACCCAGTTACTAAAAATAGGAGTGAATTATGAACAACAATTTGCATCCAGATACGTTGTATGAGCTGAACAAACTGTACCAAGCGGAACGGTTGGCGGTAAGCGACCGGCTACGGCCGTTTAACCCCCAACAATCAAACGGCCGTTCCTTGACCGATCGGGGACTGCTTCTGTGTGGCAACCTGTTCATCGCTGTAGGCAAAAACCTGACACGACGGGCGGCGCACCAAGTCTGTGAGCCACAAACCATATAGGAACCTAATCAACGGTCTGTAGGCAGCGGCGGTTATTTTGAATATCGGCAGAATAATGTTTGTGACATGGAGGTCAAGATGGGCAAGGATAGCGACTTAACATTTAGACAATCAGTAGAAGCGACACCGAAAGCGGTGTACTACGCGCTCACCAACGGTGCTGCTATGCGCGAATGGCTTTGTACAAATTCGCAGGTTGATACCCGGGAAGAGGGTCGGCTCTATTTATGGTGGCAGCAAGGGTATTATGCCACGGGCGAATTCCAGAAACTGGTTCCAGACGAGCAGGTCGTTTATTCATGGCAAGGGCGCAACGAAACGGCCGTTACCACCGTCACGTTTACCCTAACGGCTGCTGGAGATGGCACTGAAGTAGCCCTGTGCCATAGCGGATTGCCCGTTGGTGAGGATACTGCGGAGATGCGCCAGAGCCTTAAAGAGGGCTGGGAAGCCGGTCTGGCCAATCTTAAATCAGTCTTGGAAACGGGTATAGACAAGCGCATCTACGACCAGGCTTTTTTGGGCATACTGATTTCTGGCGTGGTGACGGCGGAGCAAGCCGCGGAGCAGGGCATTGATGCCGAAGGGGGCATTCGTATTGGCGGGACCGTGCCAGAGACCGGGGCCGCGTCAGCAGGGCTACAGAGCAACGACATCATTGTGGATATGGGGGGCAGCGTGACGAAAGATTTTCGGACGCTGCAGGCCGCAATACGGCCGTATCGCCCCAAAGATTCTGTGAAGGTCACCTACTATCGGGACGGTGAACGCCAGCAAACGGCAATGACACTTACGACCCGTCCTATTCCCCAAGTTCCAGAAACGCCCAAAGCCCTGGCTGAGGCACTCGAAGTGTCGCATACCCAGCTCGATCAGGCGTTAGATGAAGTGCTGGCTGACGCCACGGAGGCCGAAGCGGCGTATCGACCTGATGAGAATAGTTGGAACGTGAAAGAGCTGCTGGCGCACCTCATCACCACTGAGCGAGGCGTGCAAATGGGTGCCGCAACCCAGATAACCGATGGTATTTTGGATGGTTTTCCGAATAATCCCGCTGCCTGGGTCAAGTCGGTAACGGCCGTATACCCTACACTGGCAGACATGGTTGCGTTGTGGAAACGTACCGAAGCTGAGTCAGTTGCTTTAGTGGCCAACTTGCCGGAAGCAACGGTGGCCCGCAAAGCAACGTACCTGGCCATTGGCAATGGCTTTTTAAATGGATTATCGGGCCATACCCGTACCCATATTGCCGAAATTCAGGCCCTTTTGACAGCGGCACGAAAGTAATGAAATTTGCTGTCGCCATTTTGCCACATCATTTCTAATCAAAATGAATTTAACGCTGTTGGGCTACAAGAAATTGTGTGGCTGGTGAGAATTGGGAGACACTGTGATGGAAATGAAACATCCAAACAAGATTAAGGTACTTGAACCGTTTGTTGTGTTGGTTTTGATAGCAGTGGCCATTGTCTATTTTTTGAACGTCCTGAACAGTGGCAATTGGCTTTGGTTTCAGGGAAAAGCGGCCGTTTTGGAGCCCCCAACGCGCATTGTGATTACAAACGACGGTGAGAAATTGGTGCTGCAACCAGGAACAGATTTTTATGATGATCTTTCGGAAGCGGCCGTTTTGGCATTGAGCAAGTTCGGCAACACAGATCTGGTAAGTATCGGTCTTTCGGATCAGACGCTGGCAGATTATGCAGAGCAGTCGCTGGTGCTGGAGCTCTATTTTGATCATCCGCTTCAATTTAATACGTTGGCTCGCACGGGTGAACCGACCCAGCTGCTCATCCCTATCGACGGCCGTCATGCAGCGGGGGCGTACGTGTTCCGGGGTGCCCAGGGCGAATGGTGGTTTGGTGCGGTGCGCATGGCTGATCCGTCGCCGCTCTATGCCGTGCTGCAGCAGATGGGCTATTCTGCGGCCGTTTTTCAATCTCAGCAATCTGCTGGATAATGATTTGGGAGGAAACAGGATGTCTGAGAAAGAGAATGATCGGAAAACGGCCGTTTCCAAGGAAAAGCAGACAGATTGGCTGATTCAGTGGTACATTATTATCCCTTAGACAAATCTCGGTACTATCTACAGAAGGTCATCAACAGTTAAAGGGAAAAGGAGAATGCTATGTCCCAACTGAAACTTGTAACGCGCCAGGTGGGCCCATGGGGGATGAACACCTATGCCCTCATTTGTCCTGCCAGCAACCAAAGCGTCCTCATTGATCCCGGCGAAGATCCAGAATCCTTGCTGGAAATGTTAGGTGACAGCCAGCCAATTGCAATATTGCTCACCCATACGCACCCTGATCACATTGGTGCGCTGCCCCAGATGCGCCAACAGTTGGGCGTGCCGGTCATTGCCAACGATGGTCCCCATGAGCCGGGAGGCAAAGATATTCAGGCTGACCGCTGGCTGCGTGACAACGACACCTTTACAGTGGGACAGCATACGCTTCGGGCGGCTTACGCACCCGGGCATATTGGCGACCAAATTTGCCTAATTTTGGAAGATGATCACCGCGTTGTGGTGGGTGACACAATTTTTGACGGCGGCCCTGGTCGTACCTGGTCTGCCGCAGGATTTAAGACAACGCTGCTGACCTTGCGTAACGTGGTTCTGCCCTGGGACGATGACACGGTTTGCTATCCTGGGCATGGCCCGCACTTTCGGTTAGGCGACCGTCGGGCGCAGGTTGAGGCGTTTTTGGCTAAAGATCACGGCAACTTTTTTGGTGATGCGACTTGGGAAATGTAGTTGGGCGCACGTTTCTCAACGATAGGCTTGCACTGCTGCAACTTAATTTGCTTTTCCTCTTCTCAGCGGAAAGGTGGGAACCAGATGTTAAAAATGGCTTAATGGGTTTGGGCCAAGTCTGGTTCCCATCTTTCTCGTTCTTAAAGCGCGGCATTTAGGAGAAATTCAGAATGAAATTTACGAGCCAGCCTTCTGGTATGCGCGGCTTTGTGGTAGTTTGGCTGGGTCAGGTTGTGTCGATGTTGGGCACCGGTATGACCAATTTTGCCGTTTCCTTCTGGATATTCCAGCAGACTGGTGAAGCAACAGCCCTTACCTGGGCAATCTTCTTTTTCATGGCGCCCAGCGTGCTGTTTAGCCCTATTGCCGGGGCGATTGTGGATCGTGCCAATCGTAAAACAGTCATGATTGTGAGCGACTTGCTAGCAGGCGTTGCTACCATTGGTTTGCTTGCGCTCCTGGCAACGGATAGTTTGCAGATTTGGCACATTTATGTAGCCAATATTTTGGCGGGAGGCGCCAATGCGTTTCAGTTCCCGGCCTATTCTGCGGCGGTGACGATGATGCTGCCTAAAGAGCAATACGGCCGTGCAGCGGGTATGCTGGCGCTGGCGGGCTCTGCCTCGGGCATTTTGGCCCCAGCCTTTGCCGGGGCTTTGCTGGCTCCTGTGGGTCTGGTGGGCATTATGACTATTGACGTGGCTACCTTCATCATTGCTGTGCTCGCGCTGCTGGTCGTCTTCATCCCCCAGCCTGAGGTAACTTCTGCAGGGAGGACTGGGCAGGGCAGCTTGCTGCAAGAGGCTGCTTATGGCTTCCGCTACATATTTGAACGGCCGAGTTTGCTTGGCCTGCAAATGGTCTTTTTCTGCATCAACTTCCTGGCCATGTTTGGTTTTGCCGTCATGGTGCCCATGATTCTGGCCAGAACGGGCAACAGTGAGATTGCCTTGGCCAGCGTCCAATCCTTGGGTGCGATTGGCGGGGTCGTCGGTGGGTTGCTGCTGAGCACCTGGGGCGGCCCGCGGCGCAAGGTCAATGGGGTGCTGCTCGGCATGGTTGGCGCGAGCCTTTTAGGGCAAGCGTTGATGGGCGTGGGGCAAGGCATCTTCATTTGGGCAACCGCAGCCTTTTTTGGTCAGTTTATCATTCCCATTCTCAATGGTTCCAACCAGGCAATATGGCAAGCCAAAGTAGCGCCAGATGTTCAGGGGCGAGTTTTCGCGGTGCGCCGCCTGATAGCCCAAATCACGGCACCGGTGGCCACGGCGATGGCCGGTCCGTTGGCGGACAATGTTTTTGAACCGGCAATGCAGCCGGATGGGGTATTGGCACCCATGTTTGGCTGGTTGGTCGGGACCGGGGCTGGGGCTGGTATGGGGCTGATGTTCGTGATTGCGGGGCTGGTTGGCGTGGCGGTTGGGTTTGGCGGGTATTTGTTCCCGGCCATTCGCAATGCAGAAACGTTATTGCCGGATCATGAAGTGCTTGTTTAAACGGCCGTTCATCACAGCTGCCTTAACGTATCGAGAATTTTTTGCGCCAGAGTGCTATTGTGGTTTATAACTACATATTGAGGCAAATACATCATTTTTTCAGATAGCCACTTGCTTCAGGTATAATTGAGAAGAGATTTTTGGGAGCACAGGCAGGAAATAATTCAACATGGGAATATCACCGCAGTTAACTTGGGACATCGGCACCGCCTATGATCTTTTCACCAGCCTGGAGGTTGTACATGATCCGGCCCGCTACGGGTTGCGCGGATCTTGGGCAGCCGGGGTGCGTTCGCGCTTACCTTTAGAACAGCGAGAGTTTTTGCAGGACGCCATCGAGAAGCACCATTTTTGGGTCATTCCCTGGTTGGCCAGCCAAACAGGCGCCAAGGATGGTGCCACAATTCTCAAGAAGATTGCCGCGATCCCGCCAGAGAAGCGCATGCAGGAAATATCGGCCTGTCATATGAGCCAACCGGTGCAGGATCTGTTGTATCGTGTGGCCGAGGACGGATCCTGGGAAGCAAAAGATAAAAAAGAGCTGCGGGCGCTTTATGCCAAGGTGTATAAAAAAGAGACGGGCAAAAGTAAAAAGATTCCAGATGATGATTTGGTAGCGACGTTGAATGTGTGGGCGGATACGGCCGAATACAGCCAAAAAATGCTCGAGGCGCTACAAGTTTATTACGACGTCTTCTTCAAGGAAGAAGAGACCCGCATCCTGGAACCACTGAAAATTCGCGTTACGGAAGCGAAAGCGCTGGCCGACACGTTGCCCTTGGCAGATTTGCTCAACGAACTATCGCAAGGGCTGCGTTTTGAGTTTGATAAAACAGCGGAAATGGAAGAATTGGTAATGATTCCTTCATTTTGGACGACGCCGCTCTCGATGTTTGTTTCCTTTTCCAATGATAATAAACGATGGCTCTTCATGTTTGGCGGCCGTCCTGATGGCGTTTCCCTGGTTCCAGGAGAAGTGGTGCCTGAGCTGCTTTACCAGATGCTAAAGGCGTTGGCGGATCCCACCCGGTTGCGCATCCTGCGTTATTTATCAGAAGAGCCCCTGGCGCCAGCCGAACTGGCGCGACGACTGCGTCTACGACCGCCGACAGTCATCCATCATCTCGATGCGCTGCGCCTGGCGCGACTGGTTCACGTGACGCTCAGCATGCATGGTCGGCGCTACGAAGCGCGGCATGAAGCCATCAAAACGGTTTGTACCATGTTAGACAACTTTCTGGAAGGGGAGCCCCTTTCCTGAGACAAAATTTGGCGAAAACGGGAAAGTTCTTTGAATTAAAAAAATAGTGATTCTCCCGTTTTCACTGAGTAAACCACAAAGAAATGGCGATGCGTTTTTCAAAGAGCTTTCTGTGATTTGCTCCTAAAATGATGACCCAAAAATCTTCAATAAAAAAAGCGGCGAAATTATTGCTTTCGCCGCTTTTTTTGAGTCTGTTGTTGTCCGGGACAATGCCAGACTGGGTTAATTTATCTAGATCATCTCGCTAGGGGACGGTGTAAGTGATCGTCAACTCCGGTGCTGGTGGCGAATTGTTAGGGCCATCATTACTGCTGGAGAAGCGGAACCGATCGCGCGTTCGATCATTATCATCGGGGAATTCAAAATGAATCTTGAACTGGGTGAAGTTGTTGCGGTTAATGAAATTGAAATTGGCTGCACCCATGAGCCCAGTTGACCATTGATTATTGCCCGATGTTTCGCTCAGGACAATGACGTTGTTGGCCGCCGCCAACGCTTGGAAGTCTGAAGCCTGTAGCGTGTAATTGCCGCTAAAGCCGTTGAGCGGGCCAATGTCGGCATAGAGAATGCCAAGCCCCTGGTCGCCAAACGGATTGCCGTTTAAGCCCTGGCGCTGCTGTAGCCTGAGCCGGACGCTGGTAATGGTCGCGTTCGCAGGAATTCCGGAGGTGTCAAAGCTGACAATGCCAATATATTGTTCGTTGTTATTGTCATCGTTATCACCTACGATAATGCTGTTATCAGAATTATCAACCTCGCCGGGATCGCCTGTATTTGTACTATTCAGCTCTCGTATATAGCCATCGTGACCGGCGTTGCTATACAGCGTTAGGGTCACGGGGACGGGCGTATTTGTGGGTACAGGCGTGTTTGTCGGAATCGGTGTTGCCGTTGGGGTGACCGGGGTCGGCGTTGCCGTTGGCACATAAGGTTGAACGTCAAAATAGTTATAATTACCACCGCCATTGGCATTGGTAAAGCGCACGATGTTTGCGCCCTGGAAGAGGGTGATTTGTGTGATGTAGTCTTGCCACACTTGCCAGCCACCGGTTGCACCCACGGAAAATGCAGCGGTATCGGCCTGTAAGCCCCCTTGGGTTGTTCTAATTTGCAGCTGCGGGTTATTGCCGCCTTGCGCCGCATGACGAATCACAAAGGTGTAGGCGGAGGTGGAAGGTGCATTGATCTCAAACTCTATCCATTCATTACTTTGTGTCCAGCCAACATTGACTCCGCCGCCGACATCTGAGGTGTTTTCTAAATCTGGCCCCTCGCTGCCTACGTCGGAACGATACGAAGCGCTCCCCGGGCCGCCGTCATTTGTTTGGTCGCTGAAGGCAACCCCCGCGCCGCCGCAGCGGAAATCTTCCATTTGAATACGTACCGAGCTGTTGTTGGAGACCGTATGTGGGCCATAAGGACAGGCCGTTGGCGAAGGCGTATTCGACGGCACGGGCGTGTTCGTGGGAATGGGGGTGTTGGTCGGGATTGGGGTATTCGTGGGCACCGGTGTGTTTGAGGGCACAGGCGTGTTGGATGGGGCCGTTGTGGCAGTGGCGTTTGGATCCACGGTTGGCGTACTTGTCATTGTGGGCGGCGGCGTATAGTTTAGAAGTGACGGCGGGGCAACCGGCGCCTGCGCAACGAAGCGAGAAAAGACATCCCCAATGGCGGGTTGTAGCAAGCTCACGACCAGCACAACGGCAATGCCAATGAATATGAGAAGGATGGCATATTCTACAAAGCCCTGCCCCGTTTCTTTTTGGTCACTGTGGGTGCGGTGTTTAATTGTTTTCATGGGATGCCTCTTAATTTATTCTTTACCAATACAAACTTTAATGCAAATGCAGCTAAAAGTCTCTAAGACTTTTGGATGCGAACGGTTTTCTATTTCACCAGATAGGGTAGCCCCTGAATATTAATTTCCCAGCCATAAGTATCGGAGAAACCGCCGTCGTAGCGAACGACCAGGCGTCCGCCAAAGAAGGGGGTGCAATCTTCCATGGTGGGATTATCGTAGTCACAATTGTCCAGGTTGCCGGGAACGGTAATTTGATAGGCGGGTGCGTTTGGATTGTCTTTGCCAACCCACTGCGTTGGGCAGCTTCCTGGTACACAACGCGCGCCAGCAGGGATGCCGTCGGCATCAGGCTGGCCCGACACGCCAAAGGCCATGGCCCAGTCGGTTTGGGCCGGATCATAGCCTAAAGGATTGCTGCCATCAGGCGTAAAGGCAAGAGAATCGAAATAGAAGATGATGGGCGGCGCTGCGCCTGAATCGGAGTCAAACATGTCTACGAGGATGGTTTGCCCTATCATTTCTGTACCAACGTAAATCAGTGGAATATCAACCGGGTTATTAAAGTTGGAGTTCATTGGCAGGTTGCCCAGCCCATAAACGGTAACGCCTTGTGATGAGTGGGAACCGGGATTATTGAGAATATACAAATTACGGTTGTTCACTTCACTTGGTAC
>CBDUOF010000148.1:0-12359 GCA_965368765.1 uncultured Anaerolineae bacterium
ATCGAACAGATATTGACGCAGCATGGTAAAGGCCCAGTCGCCAATGGGTAATTCCATCATTTGCACGTTACGAAAGTCGGCCGCATCCCGAAAAAAGACCAGCTTGTCTGGCTCTTCATTGGTGAACGTTTCTCGGAGTTCATACCAGATGTTGGCGTGACCCAGCTCGTCCTGGGCGATGTTGGCCAGCGCAATGTCTTCTTCCAAAATCGGGGCGTGCCCAATCCACTCAGAATTGCGATGGGCCAGAATCAGCTCATCATCGGCCATTGCCAGTAGTTTTTGCGTAAGAAGTTGTTGAATTGTTTGGTTCATATGATTTAAAAAAGCAGAACACGAAGGTTCATAGAGAAGGCGCAGGATTATACAGAGAGAATGCAAAAATCAGCGTTCATCTGCGTTCTATTTATTTTCCTGACGGCCGCGTTTTTGGCGGCGCGGGCTGACAAAGCCATAATGACTTTGCTGCCGGTACGTTTTATCCTGAGCCGGGGCGAACAGCGTGTCAATGTCATCAACGGCGCTGCGGATGATTTGCTCATCGGCTACGACCCACCATACCCAGACTTTTTGGGCCTTAAATTGGTCGCTTTCAATGGCGTGGCGCAGCGCCAATGCTGGTGATTGTGCCGCTACCTGCCCAACGTGCTGCACAAAGGTCATGCTGCGCCGCTGGTTGGTTTTGGTAAAGATGTGAAACGGCCGTATCTCACCATCACTTTTGTCATCCCGCCACAAACCAAGATTGCTCTCCAGCTCTTGCCGCGACACCATCAAAATGGCAGCGGCTGGCACAACCCACAAACTCACCGCAGACGGCCGTCTTACAAAAACATCGCGCGCATTTTGCAGCGCCAGCTCCGCGTCTGGGGCGTGCACCGAGCCAACCGCTTCGTGCCGCTTCTTGGGATTATCTTGCTTGAATACCTCGTACCGTGGCCATTGTGTATCGGACATAAAATTACCAAATTACCCAATTACCAATTACGGATTTGTAACTGGTAACTGAGTGATTAAATTCTCTCCGCATAGGCCGCCATTGCTTCACGCACCCAGCGGCCGTTGTCGTGGGCTGCTTGTTTGGCAGCCAGACGTTCGGCATTCATTGGCCCATTGCCCTTCACCACACGCCAAAACTCGTCCCAATCAATCGGGCCAATGATCCAGTTACCAGCTGCCTCGTCAAAATGAAGGTCAGGATCGGGAATTGTCAGCCCCAGTGCCTGAATTTCTGGCACCTCTTCGTTAATAAATTCCTGACGCAGTTCATCATTGCTTTTGGTTTTGATCCCCCAACGCATGAGAACGGCCGAATTGGATGATTCACCGTCATGTGGACCAAACATCATCAGGGTGGGAGGCCACCAGCGGTTCAGGCCATCCTGCACCATCGCTTTTTGTTCTGGCGTGCCATTTGTCGCGTAGTGGACAATCATCTCCTTGCCCTGCTTGTAATGGAACGTTTCTTCGGCACAGATGCGCACCATCGCGCGCGAATAGGGACCATAAGAGGCGTGGGACAACATCAACTGGTTCTTGATGGCGGCGCCATCGACCAGCCAGCCAATCCAGGCCACATCGGCCCAGGTGAGCGTGGGGTAGTTGAAGATGGAGGCATATTTTGCCTTGCCGGTGAGCAGTGCTTCCAGCATTTCTTCGCGGGTGGCACCCAGCGTTTCGGCAGCATGGTACAAATATTGGCCATGCCCCGCCTCGTCTTGCACCTTGGCCATGAGTACCATTTTGCGGCGCAGGCTGGGCGCATGGGGAATCCAGGCCCCTTCCGGCAGCATTCCCACCACCTCGCTGTGGGCGTGCTGCGAAATCATGCGAATGAGCTGGCGGCGGTATTCATCCGGCATCCAGTCGCCCGGCTCGATCTTTTCGCCGCGCGCAATGCGAGCCTCAAATTCAGTGAACCTGTGGTCAACTTCCAGGATTTGTTCAGTCATGTGAAATGCCTCACCAAGTAGGAAACAGTGGTTTTTATAGGTTGATAGTAATTATACATCAAATGTAGAACCATCGGTTTCCTTACAACGGTACAAAACGCTAAGCGCTTTCTAAATAACTTAGGCACTCCAGACAGTTTGGTTTCTTGAAATTTGGACAAGCTACTGACCAGATGGGTAGCGAGGCGGCCGTTTTTCACGCAGTGCCTCCACGCCCGCCATCATGTCCTCAGAGAAGAAACCGAGCATTTCCAGCGCCAAAGAATGGTCGAAGATGGGGCCAGCCTGGAGCAGCCACTGGTTCAGAGCCCGTTTGGTGAAGCGGATGGCGTGGCGCGGGCCGCTGGCCAGATTGGTGGCGACTTCCATCGCCTTATCCAGGAGCTCATCATCCGGTACGCACAGGCTCACCAGCCCCATGCGTTCTGCTTCAAGGCCGGAGACGAAGTCGCTGGTCATGAGGTAATATTTGGCCTTGGCCATGCCGCACAGCAGTGGCCAGATGATCGCCGCGTGGTCGCCAGCAGCCACGCCCATGCGCACGTGCCCATCCGCCAGCCTGGCGCTCTCACTGGCGATGCTGATATCGGCTAGCAGCGCCACGACCAGCCCCGCGCCAACGGCCGCTCCGTTAATGGCGGAAATAATCGGCTTGCTGCAGTGGAGCATGTTGTAAACCAGGTCGCGGGCTTCATCCAGAATGCGAATCACCTCATCGTGATTCTGGTAGGCGTTTTCCACCAGCTTCAGGTCACCCCCGGCAGAGAAGGCCCTCCCTGCGCCTGTGACGACGGCAACCCGCACGTCCGGGTCTCGGTCGATGGTGCGCCACACTTCGACCAGCTCGGTGTGTAGCTGGGCGTCAGCGGCATTGAGCACTTCGGGCCGATTGAGGGTGAGCCAGAGAATGTGGGGATCGCGTTTTTCAAAGAGGATATGCTGAAAATCTTCGTAATTCATGGTGCTCCTGTTTACATAAGCCGCTGATTTGTCTGATCTTTTTGAGCACCTTGACCAGGGCAGTCAGGAAAAGTGGTGCTCCGTTTATTTGAAATAGTTTGTCTAGAGGCGTATTGAATTTCAGGTTGTGTGTGCGCTTGGAGCATTTTAGCGGATGGGGTATCTGCTGCCAAACTGGAATCGACACAAAGCACGGAACTGTTCATAATTGAAGGATGGATATGAACACAACGGGCATCATAGTATTGCGTACGGCCGTTTTCCTCATCGGGCTTTTCATTGTTGGCGGCACGTTGATCGCGGCCATAAAGACATTTATTTTGCCGCGTGGTGTAAACGTGTGGCTGACGCGTGTTCTGTTTCGGGCCATTGGGTTCTTTTTTAGGCTGCGCGTACGTCGAGCAACCTATGCTGAACGAGACAGAATTTTGGCATTCTTTCCGCCGCTGGCTCTTTTTATGATGCCGATGATTTTGCTGGTATTGGTCCTGGCAGGTTACCTTTGCCTGTTTTGGGCGCTGGAACCGCGCCCGCTGCCAGATCTGTTCTTTCTAAGTGGCTCCTCTTTGCTGACGCTGGGCTATGCTTCGGTCAACACAACCGCTTCCAAGATTCTGGAATTCTCGGAAGCGATGATTGGCCTGGTGCTGATTGCGATGCTCATTGCCTATCTGCCGACGATGTACAGTGCGTTTGCCCGCCGGGAAACGGCCGTTGTGCTGTGGGAAGCGCGGGCTGGTTCGCCACCTACGGTAGCCGAAATGGTTTCCCGTTCTTATCGCACGGCCGAACTCGATCGTCTGCGGGATGTCTGGCTGGCGTGGCAGGTCTGGTTTGCCGAGTTGGAAGAAAGTCACACGTCCCTGTCTCCGTTGGTTTTTTTTCGTTCACCACAACCGCAGCGTTCCTGGATCACGGCTGCTGGCAACGTGATGGATTCGGCCGCTTTCATGCTGTCCGCTGTTGATGTTCCCTTTAATCCACAGGCGGCATTTTGTATCCGGGCTGGCTTCTTGGCGCTGCGGCAGATCGCAGACTTTTTTAGGCTGCCGCACGAGGTAAACCCGACGCCAGACATGTCCATCAGCATTAGCCGCTACGAGTTTGACGAGGTGTGCGACAATTTGGCAGCACAAAACGTGCCGCTCAAGCCAGATCGGGAGCAAGCCTGGCGAGATTTTAAGGGTTGGCGGGTTAATTATGATGACGCGCTGCTGTCGCTGGCGGCATTAACGGGCGCACCGTATGCGCCCTGGATTTCCGACCGGTCAGCGCTGAATCGAGTTGGAGGAAGATAAGATGGAGAATGAGACGGCCGTTTGGCAACAACAAATTCGTACCTTGCAAGCGGAAATTAACCAGCTTAAAAGTCAGGTTGTTGATTACCAACATCTAGAAGAGAAATTGCAGTGGCTGGCCACCTTTCCGGAACAAAATCCCAATATGGTCATTGAAACGGATCTAACCGGACAGCCCACCTACCTTAATCCCGAAGCGCAGGCGCGTTTTCCGGAGCTGATGCAGCAAGGGGCTGGGCATCCCGTGTTAGACGGGTTACGCCCGATCATTGCCGCCTTTGCCCAGAGCGGGCAAGAGTATGTCGGGCGCGAGGTAGACATTGGGAACGCGGTGTTGGAGCAGAAAATTTGCTACACGCGCAGTGGCGAAGGCTACCGTATTCGCGTTTATGCCCACGACATTACAGCGCGTAAACGGGCTGAAGAAGCAATTCAGGAGCTGGCCAAGCGCATTGTGCTGGCCCAGGAAGAAGAGCGGCAGCGAATCTCACGCGAATTGCACGATGAGGCTGGGCAGGCGTTAACTGCGCTAAAAATTGGCCTGGAGATTATTCAGGGGGAGGTGCCGCCGGCAGAAGATAGTTTGCGTCAAAATCTGGCTGAAGCAATCGCCCTTACAGACACGACGCGCGACCGCATCCGGCTGCTGGCTCGTGGCTTACGTCCGCCGGCCCTGGATACAATGGGGCTGGACTTGACGCTCGATGATTTTTGCCATACGTTTGGCAACCGCACGCAGCTGGATATCGTCTATGAAGGAACACGTTTGCCCAGCCTGGCTGACGCAACCAATATTTGCCTTTATCGGGTGCTGCAAGAATCTTTAACCAATGTTGCCAAACATGCCCAGGCTAGCCAGGTATGGGTGAAGCTGTGGGTAGATGAGACGGCCGTTCACCTATCGATCACCGATAATGGCGTGGGGTTCCAGGTGGAAACGGCCGTGACTCGACCCCAATCGACCGGCCTGGGTTTGCTCGGTATGCACGAGCGCGTAGAATTATTGGGTGGCCATCTGCAGCTAGAGGCCATGCCAGGCCAGGGAACCCGCGTCACGGCCCATTTGCCGCTGCAAGACCGCTCGCAAAAATAGACGTTGTCCGCCAGCGTTATCTTGTCATCTAAAAAGGAACCGTATGATAAGCGTAGTCATTGCCGATGATCACAATCTGGTACGTGAAGGCATCCGTGCCCTGCTAGAAAAAGCTGAAGAGATCACCGTGGTGGGCGAAGCTGAAAATGGACATGAAGCCCTTGAATTGGTGCAAACTCAGCGGCCCAAAGTGCTGGTGATGGATATTGCCATGCCGGGCATGAATGGCATTCAGGTGCTGGAACAACTGCGCGAAAAAGATCTTGCCACCCATGTTGTCATCCTATCCATGTATGCCGATGAAATTTTTGTGCGCCAGGCGCTGCAAAACGGCGCAAAAGGGTATTTGCTAAAAGGTTCATTCAAGGAAGAGCTGCTGCTTACCATTCGGGCAGCCAGTCGTGGAGCGACCTATCTCAGTCCGTCTGTCTCTGAGACGGTGCTAACGCCTCCTCCCAGCAATGCCCCTTCCCCTGCTAATCAACTTACCCCCCGCGAACACGAACTGCTCCAGCTCATTGGCAAGGGGCACACCAATGCAGAGATTGCCGATCTCATAAACGTCAGCATCAAAACCGTGGAGCGTCACCGCACCAATCTAATGACCAAGCTGGATGCCCGCAACATTGTCGAATTAATTCGCGTCGCCGTGCGCCATCGGCTTATCATTTTGGATGATTAGCCAAAGTTTAGGGTAATTCCCCACGTTTTGAGGGTTTACCCTCATTCGCCCGACGGATATTCCTCACAACAGCGAGGGTTACACTGAATTGTCGTTTGTTGTACCAGATGACAGAATATACGTATCGTAATCTATTTGATATTCTGTCTGAAGGAGTTTATCCATGGCACTAACTACTGAAGCAATCCAGCAAGCTGACTCTCAAACTGTCCGAGGGGCGTTAAGAAATTTATCGGATGTGTTGAATGGCCCCGCCCACGAGCGATCCTTGAATTTATATGTCGTTATTGTGCTGATGCATTGGCTTGAGCACATCATTCAAGCATACCAAATTTACTGGTTGGGTTGGGCACGTCCCGATTCGCTGGGCCTGGTCGGCTTGTGGCTTCCCTGGTTGGTAAAAACAGAGTTAATGCACTGGGCGTATGCTTTTTTCATGATTGTGGGGCTAATTGTTTTGCTGCCAGGCTTTGCCGGGCGTTCTCGCAAATGGTGGATTGTCTCGCTGGTGATTCAGTCGTGGCACTTTATCGAACATTCGGTACTGCAAGCGCAAGCGATGGTGAGCAGCAATCTATTTGGCTCTCCGGTGCCGTCCAGCATTCTGCAACTCTGGGTGCCTAGAGTGGAGCTGCATCTCATCTATAATGCGGCCGTTTTCATTCCCATGGTGATAGCGATGTATTACCACATGTACCCACCCAAGCACGAAGCGCCCATTGCGTGCACCTGTTCCCGCCGATCCCCCCACCACAACAAAAAGCGAAAATCAGCCTAAGCGCGGATGATGGATGCGTGTTGAACCTGTAAACAGCCTCTCAATCAAACGATCGAGAGGCTGTTAGTCTGAGGTCACTATGAAGCAAAGTCTGTTGCGTTGGCTGCGAATTTGTTTGGTATTAGAGATGGTGCTGCTTTTGGGACTGGCAGCGCAACCTGCCCTGGCACATACTGAAGATGCCATTGTCCAATTCGCCCTGGAGCCAGTAGGGCCGTATGCCATGACGGTATGGACCTATCCGGGGACCATGCGAGCTGGAGCGGTCCATTACACGGTCGCCGTATTGGATACGGCCGTTGCCCAACCCCTTAAAAACGCCAATATTACCATCACCGCTACGCCGCTCGATGGTCAAAGTCAGCCGGTGCACGGCATCGCCTTGCAAGGTACCGATGCGCTCTACCCGGATTATTATGAATTGGATTTGGTCTTAAGCGAAAAGGGCGCCTATCGGGTTGACGTGCATCTTCAGGACGGTTCTGGCCAAAGCTGGCTGAAAGCGTTTCAGATAGAAATTGTTTCCGCCATGTTTATAAAATGGGTGACGCTCATTTTGCTGTTTCAGGCGCTGCTCTTTACGTTGTGGCTGATGCGTGAAAGTGTGCAAACCTGGGGTCTAAAGCGTCTTTTTGCGGGTAACGCATCAGATTGGGAGAAGACCCGGACCCGCGCCAAACGGCCGCTTTAAATCAGATTATTTTACCTTTTAACTGAAGATGGCCACGGTGTGAAAGTTTCTTTCGCATCGTGGCCATTTTTTATGGCGAAATGCACTATCTGGACTCTATTGGATGTCGCCTTCCCACAGGCGCTGCATCTCGGCACTGGTCTGTAACAACGCTTCCAGATTGCCCTCAGCCTCGATACGGCCGTCTTTCAGCACCACAATATGATCCGCCCGGCGCAACGCCGCTCGCCGATGCGACACCACCAGGCAGGTGGGCACCCGTTCGCGAGCAAAGAGCTGCTTCCACAGCTGCTTTTCCGTGTTTACATCCAGGGCGCTGGACAAATCGTCGAATACGTACAGTTCGGCCTGGCGCAAGAACATGCGCGCCGTCGCCGACCGTTGAATTTGCCCGCCAGATAGCTTCACTCCTTTTGGCCCAACCATCGTGTCCAGCCCGTTCTCCAATTGCGCAACGTCGTCGGCCATGATGGCGGCAGCGATTGCGTCAGGAAGATCGACCTGTGTTTCTGGCAGCCCGAGCAGCAGATTTTGTCGCAGGGTGTCGCTAAAGAGGCGTGGCACCTGGGCTGTGTACGCCGTGCGCGGCGGCACAAAGAATGCGGCAGGCTGGGCCACCCGCTCATCGTTCCAGCGAATCTCGCCTGTTTGCAGTGGCAGTAAGCCTAGCAGCGTGCGCAGCAACGTCGTTTTGCCCGCTCCAATTCGCCCGGTGACGACAGTAAAGCTGCCTCTGGGCAAATGGAGGGAGATGTCCCGCACGCCTCGCCCGGACTCTGGATGCAGGTAGCTAAGGTTGCAGACGGTAAGTTCAGTTAGCTGGTGAACGGCCGTTTTCTTCACAAACGGAATCTCCGGCAGCGCGCCAAACAGGTACACTGAGCCGTGTCGTACCAAACTAAGCGGCTTGGCGCCCTGCAGCAGCCGTACCATGCGCTCCACGGCAACGCTGGCCTGCTTGTACCGCGCCAGCAAAAAGCCTAAAAAGCCGCCAAAGCCTGTGGCATTTCCCAAATAGGCCACAAACAGGGCAAAATCACCAACCGAGAATTCGCCAGCCTGTAAACTTTGTGCGGCCAGCAGCAATATGATGGCCGTGCCGATATTGCCCGAATTTTGGAAGATGGAGCCCAGCAGTTCGTTGAACAGCCGATCTTTTAAGGCCGCTTGCCGTCGTTTTTCATTTAAGGTGTCGAAATAGTCGATGACGCGACTTTCTGCCGAGGCAACCTTGATCGCCTGCACTGCGCCAAACGTCTCGGCAATGAAACCAGTGACGATGCCGCTTCGTTTGCGCACCTCTTGCCGGTAGGCCTGAATGCGGCCTGTGGCCCCATTCGCCACCAAAACAACCAGCAAAAGGGGCAGCAAGGCGAACAGCGCTATGCGAGCGTTGATGCTGATCATAATGGCCAGCGCAACAGTTAAGAAGATGGCGTTGGCCGTCACATCGTTGAGCCACAATGCGTAAAATGGCACCTCCCACACGTCACCACGGAAACGGCTGATCGCTTCGCCGGGGGCTTCGGGCAGGGCATTTGCCCCGGGGCGTTCCAGGATACGCCCCAGCATGTTTTTGTGCAGCAAGGCGTGCGAATGCATCATAAACGGCCGATTCATCTTAATCATGCCGCGTCGCCCTCCCATCCGACCCACTGCCACCACGAGCAGCAAAGCAATGAGGGTCGTGAGATCGAAGGCCGCAGCTGCTTCGTTTGTGAGCAGGTCAAAAAAGTGGCGGATGACCAGGGGTGGCCCCAGCTGCCCCAGCAGCAAGGCAATCAGCGACAGCAGGTTAAAGAAGTAGGGCCAGGGCTTAAAGCGAATCAACCTGAGAATGAATTTCCAGGTTGGTTCAGCGATGCCAGTTTGTTTTACCGTTGTCATATTCCTCCTAAATTGTAATTGGGTCATTGCGAAATGACGGCATTACTCAACGACTTCTTCCAACCCCGTCCGCAGCAGATCGGCAAAGTGGGAGTCTGGATTATTTGCCAACGCGGCGTAGGTGTCGTATTCCAGAATACGGCCGTTGCCCAAAACCATAATTTTGTCTGCCCGATGAACCGTTGTGAGTCGATGCGCCACAATGATGCCTGTGCGGTATTGCAGCAATTTGTCCACAGCGCGTTCAATCAACTGCTCGGTGGCCGGGTCGAGCCGGGACGACGCCTCATCCAAAATCACCAGGCCAGGATCCTGCAAAAAAACGCGGGTGAAGGCTAGAAGCTGGGCTTCTCCGGCAGACAGACTGGCTCCGTCGGATCGCAGTTCGGTATCCAGACCGTGGGGCAGCGTGGCGAACCAGTGGCCCAGCCCCAAATCCTCGATGACGGCTAAAATGCGCGTATCGGGGATTGCGGGATTAAAGAAGGTGAGATTGTTGCGTACCGAAGCGCGGAACAGCTGCACTTCTTGGGTGACCATGCCCACTTTTTGGCGCAGCGTAGCCAACGGGAGGCTTTTGATGTCGCGAGAACGGCCGTTCTCACCCAAATAGATCCCGCCTTCCGTGACTTCATACAGGCGAAAAAGCAGACGGGTGATCGTGGTTTTGCCACTGCCAGTGCGCCCCAGCAGCCCCAAAATCTCACCAGGTGCCAACCTAAAATCAACATCCCGTAAAATCAGTTCATCGTGATAGGCAAAGTTGACGTGGGCAAAGTTGACGCCCAGCGAGCCATCAGGCAAGCTCTGCTGCCCCTGCACTGGGCTGGGCACCTGCTCTACAATGCGGCTGGATTCGCGGTAAAGCTGCTCGACCCGGTCGATGCCTGCCGCGGCTTGCTGCATATTTTCGATCTGGTTGCTAATCTCGCGCAGCGGCCGAAAAATGGCGTTGGTGTAGCTAATCACCAGATAAACCGCACCAATGGTCAGTACCCCAGCTCGGTACAGGTAGTATCCGCTCAAAATGGCAATGAGCTGACCTATCGTGAACAGGGCGATCCAGGAAATGATAATGATGATGCTTTTATCTGCGCCGTTCAGTTCTTTGTGCATCCGCACCCGGCTAAACTCGGCCAGACGCCGCATGACGTAAGGCACAGCGCCGCTGGCTCGAATGTCTTCGGTGCCGCCTAACTGCTCTTCGATGAAGCCCATCAAGTCGGCGTTGGCTTCTCTGGCGGCTTTCCAGGCCGGGACGGCAATGGCGCGCAGCCTGCTCAGGCCATAGAGGGCAACGGCCGTATACAGCCCCAGCGCCAGGGAAATGCGCCAATCTTCCCACAGCAGCACGATAAGCACGCCCACAATCAGCAGCAAGTTGCCCACAATTCGGATGACAAACTGGGCAAAAAAGACGGCGATATTGGCTACATCGCCATCAATGCGCTCGATCATTTCACCAGGCGTATGTTCGTTGTGGAAAGTCATATCGAGCCGCAAACAGTGGCGCGCCAGATCGGCCCGGAGCTGATTGGTGGATTGCCAGCCGACATCTTCGCCCAGGTAAGTGGCAGCCACACCGACCAATTGTAGCAGTAGCGAGGTGAGCAGGAAGATGACGCCTGCCCAGATGAGTGGCTGGCGGTCCTGGCTGGAAACGGCCGTGTCGATAAAGCTGCGAATAATTTGCGGGTTGACCAGCTGTAAAACCAGCGTGGCAAAAATCAGCCCAGCCAGCAAATACACTTTGCGCCGCAGCGGGTACAGATACTCAAACATCAAATCCCCATACCGTCGGATGGGTAAATCCATATTTCCTCCTCAACTGGTGGTCAATTTTGCAAAATTGACCTACGGCAAACAGGGATGGCAGCAGACCATCCAAGATGCTCGATGACAAACTTATTCAACTGTTAGCAAAAAGATTGCGGAATGAAGAACGCTCAACCAACCAGCGATTACCAGATGTGATAATTCCAGAAGGGAGCAGCTGCACGAGTTTTGAGGGAGCTTTGTAACAGACTAAACATGGGAGAATCTCCTTTGTCACGCCAGAAGCTCTGAAAGTGACACTGTTACTAGCTAACCGATTAGGTCAGCCAAAACGCACGAAACGCCAGTCTACCACAGCCAAAAGATGCTGCCAACCGCAATTTTGCCGTTGAAAAACAACCGGGAACTAAACAGTTAAACGAAGGATGCGGGGGTTTTCCGCTTTGAGCATGCGGGGGGACAGCTAGGGATAATCGTGCAGTGATCAGCGTATGGTGAAGACTTAGCCGAGTGGTTTTAGCTCCCACAGCCAACAAATACGGCCGTCATCCACCCACTCAATTTCCCAACCCACATCGCCAAAGGTGCGGCGTAGGCCGCGCAGGAGCATTTGCAGCCGCTGGGCGTGGGGAGGTAGGCTGCTGTCTGGGCGCTTCCAGCGGTCGAGCTGTGCTAGATTCATTTTGCCTTCGGGCAAGATAATTTCATCCCATTCGGCGTTTGCTGGGGAAACGGCCGTTCCCGCCAGTTCCATTTTAGGCATTGTGATGAGGAGCAGATCGCGACGGCCATTTTGCTGCTGCCATCCTTCGCATAGCGAGTTTGCGAGCTGCACGGGATTATCCAGTAGGACCTTGGTTTTTGTGGAACCGAACGCATTGTCCTGCAACGGCCGTATTGCCAACGCTCCTTCCAGGCGGGGAAACCGGGCCATGTTGAGGAACAAATTGTGGAGGGCTGGGGGAGAAACGGCCGTTACCTCCTCAGCCTTCTCAATCACGATGCCTTCTGCTACGGCCAGCTCATAAAAACTGTGCAGCAATATGCCGCCAGCTGGAACGGGTAGATTGTTGGCCGCCGCCTTGTCTAGCAAGCAGCCCGCTTCTGGCACATCCCGTTTGGCGGCCCGCTTTGAACCGAGCCAGGCAAAATAATATCTCACAGCGCCTCCTTAAGAAATTGGACGCGGTTAAAGGCAGATGAACATGGATAAAGCATCAAAATTGGGCAATCTGTGAAACC
>CBDUOF010000149.1:0-12335 GCA_965368765.1 uncultured Anaerolineae bacterium
AATGAGCCGTCATTTTTTCTTCTTTTTGCTGGCTTTGGCAATGGCCATAGACTCTTTTGCCCAGGCAAATAGCTCACTGTCGTTTTGGAGAATCTCGTCGGGGAGCTGGAAATAGGGCATTCGATGAAATCGTATCGAGCCAGCGGCTTCATACTTTGCTTGATTGGTTTCATCTACCTTGAAATGAATCTCTCCCTGGCTGCTGACGAGGGCAAACATTGCATCATCAGTAAAAATGCCGAAGCCGCCGAACATTTTACGGCCGCTTACATCCCCCACAACCGATAATGTTTTCATTAATGCCTCGCCTTTTTCGTAGGCAACCTTGGTTTGCTTGCTTCCTTTTTGAGCCATTCGAGTCTCCTTCGTGTAGGCATTTAAAAGACGTTAACGTGCGCAGTGAAAACGGCCGTTTCCTCTGCGCACATCCCCGTCACTATACCGTAATAACGGGCCGCAAACCAAAAAGCGCCCCATGAGCATGGCATTGGCGTGTGGCTGCGCTTACCTTTCGCTGCGCTGTTCGTGGTAAAATGGCACCATGTTGAAGACACGATTTGAATGGACAATCACGTTCTTACTGGTTGCCCTGCTGGGCACGGCCTGGATCATCGTTTCGCGGGAGCCGATGACCCAGGCAAGCGGACCCATTACGCTAACCGAGGCGCCGATTGTGGGGTACTTGGCACCCGACTTCACGCTGCAAACGGCCGTTGGCCAAACAATCACGCTGTCTGACATTGTGGACGCCGCGGGTGCTGCCAGTCAGCCGGTCGTGCTGAACTTCTGGGCCAGCTGGTGTGCCCCTTGTCGGGTAGAGATGCCTAACCTACAGCAGGCGAGCGTCACCTACAACGGCCGTGCTGCGTTCATTGGCATTAACCAGGGAGAAGATGCCCAAACGATCACCAAATTTGGTAATGAATACAACGTTACCTATCCACTCCTGCTAGATGAGGAGAATCTGGTTAACCGACTGTACCAGGTGACCAGCTTGCCCACCACGATCTTTGTTGACCAAAATGGCGTGGTTCGTGAAGTGATTATTGGGATATTAAGTGAGGCTGTGCTGCAGAGTCGCCTGGAAAACTTGCTGGCGGAAGCTGATGGACAGTAGTTAGTTTTATGCTGCCCGTAAACGATGAGCAGCTAATCATTCACAATTATTTATGTTTCCGACACTGAACATTGGCGGTCTTGTTTTTCCCACCTCAGGTCTGGTGATTATCATCGGAGCCTGGCTCTGTTTGACGCTGGTAGAGCGTGCGGCTGACCGGATTAAGCAAAACCGAGAATTGATTTATGGCGTGGCGGCAACGGCCGTCTTTGCTGGCTTTATTGGGGCACGGTTGACCTTTGTTTTGCGCTATTGGCCCGCTTTCAGCAGCAACCTGCTTAGCATCGTTTGGCCGCTCAACAGCGGGTACATTGTGTTAGGGGGCGTCGTGTTGGGTCTGGCCGGTGCCTATTTCTATGGCCGTGCCAAACAGCTGCAGCCAATTCCCTCTTTGGATGCCCTTGCTCCCGGCATTGTGTTGGGGCTGATGGTTGTGAGTTTGGCTGATTTTTTGGGCGGGCCGGGTTTTGGGTCGCTGACCAGTTTGCCTTGGGGTATTACCCAGTTTGGCGTGCGTCGTCATCCGGTGCAGCTGTATGAACTCTTCGTCGGCGGGTTGGCTCTGTTTGTTTGGTGGCGAGCCAGTCGGCCGCTAAGCTATGTTGCGGGACGGCCGTTCCTCTTCACTGTGGCGGCCTATAGCGCTGGCCGACTCTTTGTCGACGCCTTCCGCGAGAACGCGCTTACCATTGGCGAGGGTTACCATTTATTGCAGATTGCTACCTTGCTCATTTTGCTAGCATGCCTGTACCAATTAAGTCGCTCGGCAGATGCAGTGCCAGAAACATAGGGCATTCTATAAGATAGTTGCCGCTATTTACATGGCAAAACTTGGTTCAAAATTGCGCGTCGCACAGAATGTATAAGTGATGATCTCCCCTTAATTGCCCCTTTTAAGTAACGTGCTAAGGTTTGCCCATTGGCGAATGAAAATGATCGATCAGATTGAACAAAGATTTCGCATGTGGATGTCTTCAGATGAACACGGTGGTGGTTCCGCACTGTTACCCGTGATTACCTGGGGGGGATTCATTATTTCGGCCGTTTCTGGTCTGGGCACCCTCATTAGACCGGTTCTTGATTACGACGCCGAATTCCTCTTTTTATCCAGCGCTATCTACTTTATTGCCCTTTTGTTCATTCGTTTCAAACGACGTCGTGCAGCCGCTTACGTCATGATTATTGGCCATTGGCTCATTGTCTCTCTGCTAATCTTCATTTTTAGAGGAGCCAACAGTTCCCTCTTTAGCGCCTATTACATTCTTACCTTAATGTCGATGGTATTGCTCGGCAGTTGGCATGGCTTCATATTGGCCGCTGCCAGCATCCTTGTGGGGTTCCTGAGCCTCTGGTTGGTGAATGGGGATGTAAGGTTGCCCACCTTAGTCAGCCAAACCCCAGAAAGTTTATGGTTGGTACAGGCACTTGTTTTTGGTACAACGACATTGCTGTTTGGGCTGGTGCGAGGGGGATTGGTGCAAGCCTTGAAAAAAGCCAGCCAGT
Organism: uncultured Anaerolineae bacterium; assembly: GCA_965368765.1. GTDB lineage: Bacteria > Chloroflexota > Anaerolineae > Promineifilales > Promineifilaceae > Leptofilum. The sequence goes on from CBDUOF010000149.1 coordinate 2,621, forward strand.
CCAGCCAGGCCCTTGCCGAACGGAACCTGGAACTGGAAGCGATTCAGGCTCAGCTAGAAGCAGAGGTGCAAAGCCGAACGGCCGAACTACAAACTGCCAAAGAAGCTGCTGAAGCCGCCAATCGGGCAAAAAGCGAATTCTTGGCCAACATGAGTCACGAAATTCGGACGCCGCTCAATGCAGTCAGCGGCATGGCGAGCCTCATGCTGGATACAGACCTGACCGTAGAGCAGGAAGAGTTTGCTAAAACCATCCGCAGTGGTAGCAGCAGTTTGCTGGGCATCATCAATGACATCCTGGACTTCTCTAAAATTGAAGCCGGCAAAATGATTTTAGAAGAGCAGCCATTTTTTCTGCGCGCCTGTTTGCAAGATGCTCTGGAACTCATAGCGCCCAATGCCGCCGAGAAAGGCTTAGAGCTTTTATATCAAGTAGATCCTGAATTACCCGCCATGTTTTTGGGAGACGTTTCCCGCCTGCGCCAAATCTTGGTAAATCTTATTAATAATGCCGTGAAATTCACGCCTGCTGGAGAGGTTGTCATATTTGTCAATAATAATCCGCAAGATAACAATCTCCACCTGGTTAATTTTGTCGTCTGCGATACCGGCATTGGCATTCCTGCAGCCCGTATGGATACACTCTTTGAATCGTTTAGCCAGGTAGATGCTTCTACAACGCGAATGTTTGGCGGAACCGGGCTGGGGTTGGCGATCAGCAAAAGATTGGCCGAGTTGATGGGGGGCACAATGTGGGTAGAAAGTCAGGAGGGCAACGGATCGAACTTTCATTTTACCGTACAGCTAATGGCCGAAGAAAGCCCGGAGCAACTGCATCTTTCATCAGAACAACCGGTGCTGCAAGGCAAAACAGCGATTATTGTAGACGATAATGTGACCAGCCGGAATATTTTGCGTGACCATCTGCTATATTGGGATATGCAGGTGGTGGAGTTTGCCATGGGATGGGAAGCCAACCAGTGGCTGAAAACGCACCAGGCGGATGTGCTTGTTTTAGATTTGCAAACGCCGATGACGAGCGATGCCGTCTTGTCTGATGCCGTTGACCACGTGCCCACCTTTGCCCAAATACCGCTCATCTTGATGTCAATTTCGGGAAGACGGCCGTTGCTACCTAACAACCTTAGCATTGCCGCTTATCTCAGAAAACCAATTCACCCTGCCAGCCTGTATGATACCTTGCTGCGCTGTTTTGATGACATGCCCCACGTCCTTCATGTTCCGGCGCAACAAGCTGGTGAGTTTGATAAAACCATGGGTGTTAAACACCCATTGCGCATCCTAATTGCCGAGGATAACAAGATTAACCAGATTGTGCTGCTGCGTATGCTGGAGCGCCTGGGGTATCGGGCCGATATCGTTAGCGATGGGCATGAAGTGCTGTTGGCTTTAGACCGCCAGCCTTATGATATTGTGTTGATGGATATTCAGATGCCCAATCTGGATGGGGTAACAGCCATGGAGCGCATTCACGCACGGTGGCCACAGCCGGAGCGGCCCTGTGTAGTCGCTATGACAGCGTACGCGCTCAAGGGCGATCGAGAGCGGTATTTGGCGGTCGGAATGGATAGGTACATTAGTAAACCAATTGTGGTAAAAGATCTGGTAGAGGCTCTGTACGCTTGCCAGCAGCACAGTGGTTAAACGTCGCTTGTCAGCCACTGTGCGCTGCGCTAAACTCTGCCCATGCGCGTTCTTCGTCGATTGTTTCCCTGGCTAATCGTGTTCATAACGGCCGTTATCATTCTGTTTTTTGTGCTGCGGCGGGATACTCAGGCCGCTTACGGAACGGCCGTTGCGCTTTGTCCTGGGCCCGATTTTTACGGCTACACTTGCGAGAGCGGCACCGCTTTTGCCTATATTGATGCTACGACGGACACGCGGCTGTATGCGGACGATGGCATTACCACTTTACAACTGCCATTCCCTTTTACCTTTTACGGAACCACCTACAATGAGCTACAAGCCAGCAGCAACGGTAACGTGCAGTTTGGTACGGGCAACCCATTCTTTGGCAATAGCTGCCTGAATGAAGCGCCTGCCAGCGGTATGGGGGATATGATCGCGCCATTTTGGGACGATCTGGACTTAACTTCTTTTGGGTTTCTAGAATTTGACGTCGTCGGCGATGCTCCGGAGCGCATCTTTGTGCTGGAATGGGACGATATTCCGCGCTTTGGTGACGCTGAGGATCGGGTGACGTTTGCCTTGCAGTTGTTTGAAGGAAGCCAGGACATCCTATTTTTGTATGAGGATGTGACCCTGCTTGAGGGCAACAATGGCAGCAGTGCGACCATTGGCATTCAAAGTGAGGCGCAGGGTTTGGCTTTACAGTTTGGCTGTAACCAGCCAGTGGTGGCCAACGCCAGCCGTATTCGCCTGGCAGAGCCAGAAGTCGCTAACGACGCGGCGGGTTTGGAAACGGCCGTTTCTGCCATCACCATCCCTGAACCTCTCTACACCAAAGGGGATATTGCCGAGTTACGCACCCAGATTAATCTACAAGGGCCTGCCGCCTTGGCCGATATGAACGGCCGTTGGCTCAGCCAGGTGCCACCCCGCACGGCGCGCTGGCAATGGCTCGATCTGACAGGTGACGGTCATGATGAACTGCTGTTGCTCCGTGTCAGCACTGCCCAATACCCCGACCTCACCGACCTGACGCTGTTTACCGCTGACGGTGATGGCCAGCTTAGCCTCCTGCATTATCAGAGACTATCTAGCCGCAGCCAGCCCATTGTTCGTCCTGAGTTCGCCGCTGCCGCCGAGCTGACCCAGGACACGTTACCTGACGTCGTGCTGCAAGATGCCGTCAGTGGCCAGGGGTTTGTGCTGACTGTCATCAATGATGCGGTTGCGCTGCTGCCCTTACCGGGCAGCTGCCAGGGCAGCCTGGGCGTCTTCGACTTGAATGGGGACGGGATGATGAGCGTGGTGCGGGATGGTTGTGAAGCAGAAAACGGCCGAGTTGTGACCCAATGGGACGGCGCCGGCTTCAGCAACATCCCCCCATCCAACTAGCAAACGAAAATCTGACTGCGAACGCGCAACTGTGGGTCGGACAACGGCCGTAACAGCTTGGCTCACACCTGATTGCAGAGGCCGCCATACCTCAATTAAATGCAATTTGTCACGCAGTTCGTCTTATCCGCCTAAAATTGCTAATAGGACTTGCCAAGAGCGGTTGAAAACGATACTATGCTGCCCAATCGGTCTGAAAGCGATGTTGCATACGTTTGGCAATGAAAGTTTACGGGAGAAGGAAGCATGTTTGAGGTCAACGGCGTATACGCCAACCGCAAGGGCGAATACACAGTTCTAGCGATAAATCCACCCAAAATGCGGGTGCGTTTTACAGAAGATGGGTCTGAAGCAGAACTCAGAATGGATCTTCAGGCGCGAATTTGGGAAAACATTGCTGCAGAATATGAAGCCAAAGCCGCCAGCCGTAGCGCTCGCGCCGCCAAACGTGTTGTGTCTGTCTCATCGATTGCCAACCATTATATCAAGATCATTAGCGTACCGACGGTGGACGAAATGAACTTTCCCGGCTGGCCAGAGCGAGTTGTCATGGCGCCGCCAGCCGACAGTGAGATGAAGCTACAGTCTGGCGACCGCCTTATTTTTTATGCATTAGAAACCCAAACCTTCTTTGCGGTTGCTACCACCACTGGGGAACCTAAAACGGCCAATCCTAAAGATTATTTTTTTGCAGTGCCGCGAGACACGGCCGAATTTTTCTCCATTGATATCGATGCCGTCTCCAGCAAGCTAGATAAAGGCGCTGACTTTGACTCCGTCGAGTTAGAGAGCCAGCCGCGCTTCAAGCGACTCCGCCTGGAAGCCGAAGAATTCTTGCGAATCAATGAAGATGATTTTGAACTTCTGGCCGAAGCCCTTACCGAGGTGGCTGAGGATGAAGAAGAGGAAGCAGACGACGATGAAGATTTTGAAGAAGATGACGATTAGGTAAATGATGGAAAAAGAATACATTCTTGTTAGTGTAGCCTGGCCGTATGCCAACGCTGATATTCACCAGGGCAATGTAACTGGCTCTTATCTGCCAGCCGATATTTATGCGCGCTACCATCGGTTGCGCGGCAACCACGTGCTCATGGTGTCTGGCTCAGATGGTCACGGCACGCCTGTCACGGTAAAGGCAGAAGAGTTGGGCAAATCGGTACCCGAAGTGTTTGATTATTATCACGGCCGTTTCTTGGAACTGTTCCAAAAGATGGGCCTCACCTATGATCTCTTCACCCACACCGATACCGAAAACCATTTCCAGGTATCGCAAGATATGTTCAAATCGTTGCTGGAGAACGAATATCTCTATACCAAAGTCACCAAGCAGATGTATTCGCCCTCAGCTAATAAATTTTTGCCCGACCGCTACGTAGAAGGGACTTGCCCAAACTGCGGCTACGCCACCGCGCGCGGCGACCAATGTGATAATTGCAATACATTGTTTGAAAGTGCTGCCGAACTGATCAATCCGCGCAGCAAAATGGATGATTCTGCCCTGGAGCTGCGTGATACAGAACATTTTTTCATCGATTTACCCGCTATCGCCGAAGATGGCCTGCAAGCCTGGATGCATAATGGCAAAGAGTATTGGCGCCCTCAGGTCATCAACTTTGCCCGTAATTTTGTGGACCAAGGGTTGATTGGCCGTTCCGTTACCCGTGATATGGATTGGGGTATTCCCGTTCCGGTAGAGGGTTATGAACACAAAGTGCTCTATGTTTGGTTTGAGGCGGTGATTGGCTATCTGTCGGCCGCGGTTGAGTGGGCCAAAAACAATGGCGATCCCGAAGCATGGAAAAAGTGGTGGCAAAATCCGAAGGCCCGTACTGTTTACTTCATTGGTAAGGACAACATTCCTTTCCATACGATCTTTTGGCCAGCACAGCTGTTTGGCGCCAAAGGTTTGTACAATGAAGATCCGGAAGTGCAGCTCAATTTACCTTACGATGTGCCCGCCAATGAGTTTATGAATATGGAGGGGCGCAAGATAAGCGGCAGCCAGAATTGGGGGGTTTGGATGCTCGACGCGTTGGAACGCTATGATCCTGATCCGCTACGCTACTATTTAACGGCCGTTATGCCTGAAACGCGCGACAGTGATTGGAGTTGGCAAGGCTTTGTAGATCGCAATAACGCTGAGCTTGTCGGAAATTGGGGCAATCTGGTCAACCGGGTCCTAAACATGACCAAGCGCTACTTCAAGGGTGACGTTCCCGATCCAGGTGAACTGACAGACAAAGATCGGGAATTACTTGCTGCGGTTGAAGATGGGTTTACGACCGTTGGCGACTTGTACGACGCTTGCAAGTTCCGCGGCGTTGTTCAGGAAAATTTACGGCTCTCCAGCCTTGTCAACCAATATTTGGAAGATACCAGTCCGTGGACGACAGCCAAAACCGATATGGAGGCTACGGCCCGGTCACTTTATACGACCATTCAGGCAATCAGCGGCTTGAAGGTGCTGTGGGCGCCCATCTTGCCCTTTACCTGCCAGGCCTTGCATGCGCTGTTGGGTGAAGATGGCAGCATCTTTGGTGAACAAATCGTGGAGTCGTATGCAGAAAGCAGCCGCAGCCATATTGGCCTGACTTATAATGGGGAAACGGCCGTTGGCCAATGGGCCTACAGCAAAATTCCCGTTGGTCGCACCCTGCCGAAACCGCAGCCTCTGTTTAAGAAGTTGGACCAATCCATCGTGGAAGAGGAACTTGCCCGCCTGGGGAAACCCGCATAACCAGAACAGACCAGCAATACTGTGCACATGGCAATTGAGATTAAGCCAATAACTGCGGCTGATTCCCCCTGGGTTATGGTGTTTCTAGAGGAAGTTGCCCACTCGGTCCGGGTGGTTTCGCGAGGGGTGCTGCATGAACCGGGTAGGCTGCCGGGTTTTGTCGGGCTGTACGAGGGACAGCCGCGAGCGCTGTTAACATACCATATCGCCAATGGGGAGCTTGAGGTCGTTACGCTGCATTCTGCCCTAGCGGGGAAAGGTTTGGGCACCGCGCTATTACAAGCAGCCCAAAAAGTTGCCCGGCAAAACAACTGCCAACGCCTGTGGCTGATCACGACAAATGACAATACCCAGGCCATTCGATTTTATCAAAAGCGGGGCATGGTGATAACGGCCGTTCATGTCAATGCACTCGCCCACTCCCGTACAATCAAGCCTGATATTCCCCTCCTCGGCAATGACGGTATTCCGCTGCGGGACGAAATCGAATTGGAATTTTCTCCGACGTTTGATGAGTAAGCGCAGTCAATAACTTGGGGCTTTTACCCAGAATGGGTCTCCATACCTTATTGGCAAAGGCGCGGACCGTGCGGCCGAGGTATAATCGCCATCTAAATTTTTAAAGCAAAAGTGGACAAATCATGACAACGGACGATAAAAAAGTAATCTATTCCATGATGGGTGTAGGCAAAATTGTGCCGCCCAACAAGCAAATCCTGCGCGATATTTCCCTCTCCTACTTCTATGGTGCCAAAATTGGTGTCCTGGGGCTGAACGGCGCAGGCAAGAGTACCCTGCTGCGCATTCTGGCCGGGGTAGATACAGAATTTGTGGGGGAAACGGCCGTTTCCCCCGGCTATACCATTGGCTATCTGGAGCAGGAACCTCAGCTCGACGACAGCAAAACCGTGCGCGACATTGTGGAAGAAGGTGCCCAGGAAGTGGTCAATGCCCTGCGCGAATTCGACGAAATTAACCTGAAATTTGGCGAGCCGATGAGCGACGATGAGATGAACGATCTCATCGAAAAGCAGGGGGTGCTGCAAGATAAGCTGGATCACATGGATGCCTGGAACCTGGACAGCCGCCTGGAGTTAGCGATGGACGCCCTGCGCACGCCGCCGGGGGATAGTTCCATCGCCACTCTCTCTGGTGGTGAACGGCGGCGCGTCGCCTTGTGCCGTTTGCTGCTCAAACAGCCAGACATCCTGCTGCTCGACGAGCCGACCAACCACCTCGACGCCGAATCCGTTGCCTGGCTGGAAAAACATCTCAAGCAGTATCCCGGCACCGTCATCGCCGTAACCCACGATCGCTACTTTTTGGACAACGTTGCTGGCTGGATTTTAGAGCTGGATCGCGGTTATGGCATTCCCTGGAAGGGCAACTACTCCTCCTGGCTGGCGCAAAAGCAGGATCGATTGGCGCAAGAGGAGAAAACAGAGTCGGCCCGGCAAAAGACGTTGCAGCGTGAATTGGAGTGGATTAACCAAACGCCAAAAGGACGGCAAACCAAAGCCAAAGCGCGGATCAATCGTTACAGTGAATTGCTCTCCAGCGAACAAGATCGCGCCAACGAAGATCGCGAGATTTACATTCCGCCGGGGCCACGCCTGGGCGACATCGTCGTAGAGGCCAATGGCGTAAGCAAAAGCTTTGGCAATACCTTGCTGTATGACGACCTCTCCTTCCAGCTGCCGCCTGGGGCCATTGTAGGCATTGTAGGACCAAATGGCGCGGGTAAAACCACCCTGTTCCGCATGATCGTGGGTGAGCAGCAACCAGACAGTGGCTCCTTCCGCGTGGGCGACACGGTTCAGCTGGCCTATGTGGATCAAAGTCGGGACGATCTTGATCCAGACAAAACCGTTTGGCAAGAAATTTCAGATGGCGAGGAAACGTTGCAGCTGGGGCCGCGCCGCGTCAACTCACGCGCTTATGTTTCGCGCTTTAATTTTGCGGGCAGCGACCAGCAGAAAATGGTGGGTACGCTCTCCGGCGGCGAGCGCAACCGGGTTCATTTGGCCAAATTACTCAAATCTGGCTGCAATTTACTGCTGTTAGATGAGCCGACCAACGATTTGGACGTGAATACGCTGCGGGCGCTGGAGTTGGGATTGGAAAGCTTTGCTGGATCGGCCGTTATTATTTCGCATGATCGCTGGTTTTTAGACCGCGTGGCCACGCATATTTTGGCCTTTGAGGGTGAGAGCCAGGCGCATTGGCACATTGGCAACTACAGCGAGTATGAAGAAGATCGCCAGCGTCGCCTGGGCGATAAAGCAGATCGGCCGCACCGCATCACCTACCGCAAGCTCACCCGCGATTAAGGAGTATTATCTATTTTCCGCAGCTTGCGCAGCGTGAATTCCTGGTTCATCATGCTGAACGCAGTGAAGTATGCCTAAGATGTAAGAAAAGTGCAGGATTTGGCTATTTGCAAAAGAGCCTATAGGCGCAAGCTGTAGGCGGTTTGAAAGATGAAGCGCGACGATGATTCTTTATGCGTTTGATTAGGGTGAAAAAATGGTTGCCTGATCTGCTGGCGATTTTGGGATTGGGGTTGGCAACCCTTATGTTTTTTTGGCCAGTTGTAACCGGTCAAGCCTGGATTCCGCGCGGGGGGGGCGACCTGGTTTCTTTTGTTTACCCCATGTATCGCTTTGCCGCGCAGAGCCTGCACAGTGGCGAGCTGCCGCTGTGGAATCCATTTTTGTACGCCGGGGCACCGTTCCTGGCTGACAATCAGTCTGGCCTATTTTATCCGCCGAATTTGCTCCTGTTTCTGTTCAATCCCAAGCCATCTTATCGGGCCATTGAAGGCTTGGTACTTTTCCACTTTTGGCTGGCGGGGACGAGTCTGTATCTTTGCCTGCGTGGCTGGCGGCCCAAAGACCGAATTGCCGTCTTTCCCGCCGTGCTCGGTGCCCTGGCCTTCATGTTCTCCGATTTGTTCATCACCCACATTGGCAATCTAAATCTGAACGCCGTGATTGCCTGGTTGCCCCTGGCGCTGCTGGGGCTGCACCGCGCTATCGAAGCCAATGGCTGGCAGGCACAGCTGCGCTGGGCGCTGTTTGGCGGCCTGGTGGTTAGCGTCAGTACTTTGGCCGGGCATGGGCAGATGACCTTCATGGTGGGGACGTTTTTGGGCTGCTATGGCGTGTTTCGGGCGATTGTGGGCTGGAACGGCCGTTTCCTAATCCATCTTGCCATCATCGGCACGGTGGGCATTGCCGGGGCAGCGCTGGCCCTGCTACCCGCCGTCCTGCTCATTCCGCACACCGTGCGGGCGGGCTTCGACTTTGCCCAATCGACCAACTACTCACTACCGTTGGCCGGGCTTGTTGGCTTGCTGGCTCCTGATTTTTACGGGCGTGGCTTTCTGGGCTTTTGGGGTGATTGGCCGCGTGTGGAAGTGGGGTATGCTGGCGTGTTGCCCTGGCTGCTGCTGCCGCTGCCCTTTTTGCTGGGCAAAACGCGACAAGCCCTCTTTTTTGGCCTGGCTGGCCTGCTCTTTTTACTGTTAGCACTGGGTGGCAACGCGCCCCTTTACGGCTGGCTGTTTAGCTGGCTGCCCACGGTACCGTTTCAGGTGCCTGCCCGGTTCATCGTACTAACCAATTTATGTTTGGCTATGCTGGCTGCCTTTGGTTTGGATGCCTTGATGGCGTTGCAAAGGGCGTCAGGAATGGTGCCAAGAATGGCGCCAAGAATGGCGCGTTTAAAAGAAGATAAGTCCCCTGCGCTGAAAAAACTCGGGGGCTGGGTGTTGGGAACGGCCGTTCTCCTTACTATTTTTGGAGTGTGGCTGAATGGACAAGCCGGACAGTTAGGGGTGCTACGACCGGACAAGGTGGGACAAATGGAAACGGCCGTCCGCACTTTTGCCCTGTTGGGCGGAATCAGCTGGCTGCTGTTGGCGGCGTCGGCT
>CBDUOF010000150.1:0-12261 GCA_965368765.1 uncultured Anaerolineae bacterium
CTGCCTTTGCGCCGGGCGTTTCCCACCACGAACCGGGCGGCCTGACGACCCGAGAGGTCATCAATCTGATTCAGGGACTTGACGTGCCTCTGGTGGGTGCCGATATTGTAGAACTGAATCCTCTGCGAGATTTGGGCGGGACGACAACGGCCGTTGCCGCCAAGCTGCTCAAGGAAATTGCGGTTAAACTCTTAACCAGTTGAGAAAGCGAGCTTTTCCGTTCGTTACCTTATTAAGAAAGTACGGCCGTTGTCGAACTAGCGCATCACCAGGGGCAAATAGATTTGCTCCGACAGGTTCGCCAGAAACCCGAGCGGGGTCTTTTCTGAGGTGGTGTCGTAAAAACGGCCGATATTGGGGAATACGGCCGATAAATCGCTGGGGGCCACGCCAAACCATAGCGCCATCTCGGCAAAGTATTCATCACACGAGGTGGTAGGAATAAGTCGCCCACGGCCCGTATCTAGCGGATTGTCTTCATACAAAGACGGAAAATCACCATAGATTCGTTTACCTAACACCGAGCCACCCATCACCATGTGGTTGCCACCCCAGGCATGGTCAGACCCTTGCCCGTTAGACGTCAATGTCCGCCCAAAGTCGCTGGCAGTGAAGGCAGTCACATCATTTTGCACCCCCAGCTCCACCATCGCGTCCTGAAACTCCTTCATCGCCTTGCTCACCAGCGAAAGCATCGCCACCTGATTATCCAACACCTCATCATGATGATCCCAGCCACCTAGCATCACAAAAAAGGTCTGGCGACGATAGCCCAAGGTGTCACGGGCGGCGATGGTCTTGGCCACCATGGCCAGGCTGTTGGAAAGCTCATTGTCAGAAAATTGCGTAGAGAAGGCCGGAACCCCTTCAATCGCCGTGGCAAACAGCTCCGCCCCGTCGATGGCAGAACGCGTGCTGTTGGCAAAGGTTTGATCAAACAGGTTTTGATAGGCTACATCGAGCATCGACTCGATTGCGGCATTCTGCAAAACGTGGCGCGACCACCAAATATCGTCGTGTCCATAAATTTGCACGGCACCATTTCCCCAGGGTACGGCGCTGTATTCGGTAAGCGTCGTGCCGGTCTGGAACAGATTTGTACCGGCCAATGAGATGTTCATGGAGATGACGTCACTGTCGTTGAGTGACTTAAGCAAATCTGCGGTACGCCCACCCCAGCCAAAACCGGTGCGTTTGTCTGGCACCGAGGTTTGCCAATGCATAATTTGGTCACTATGCGAATACAAGCCCAGCGGCAACTTGGTCAAACCCGATTCGATACCCGCCAACGTAGTGGGCTCGACCAGCGTGCCAACGTTGGCCACAAACGCCAGATTGCCCGCATCAAAAAGTTGGGCAACTTCTGGCATCGAGGGATGGACGCCGTAGGTACGGCCGTCGGTGTCTAAGGCGTTGATGGGGATGAGATTACCCTGTGGCAAGGCCAAATCACCCCGAATGGCGGCATATTCGCCATACTCTGCGTTGCTGCGCGGCACGAGCATATTGAAGGAGTCGTTGCCGCCCGCCAGGAAGATGCACACAAGTGCTTTATAATCGTTGCCCCCTGCCAGGGCATTGGCAGACGTTGGGGAAATGGGTAGTCCCTGGGCTGCTGCGGTGTTGGTCATTCGCAGGTTCATCAGAGTAGAAAAGAGGGAGGCAGAGCCAACGGCGGCACAGCTGGCCGAGCCTAAAAATTGTCGTCGATTCATTTTGAATGGCATTTAGTTTCTCCAGTTTGAAAGCGACCAGGTTTCCGAAACGTACATAAAAAGTAGTCGCTCTGGCGTTATGAATGTCCTTACCTAACAGATCATTGAGAAAACGTATTAGGCTTGACGATCACACCTGCACGGCATATTCCGGGCAGCTCATGAATAAGAAGATGGCAAAATTAACCACGTCGATATCGCCTGCACCGTCGTCGGCATAGCCGGTGACGGCCGTTTCAATGATCGTCCGCATCGTGTCAGACAAGGTCCCGCTCGTCAGCACCAGGTTAAGGTAATCGATAAGAGACGGCACGCTGCTAACCAGCGTCAATTCATAGGTAAGATCAGGTTGTGGCTGATCCAAATTATAGGTCTGCCCTCTAATCTCCTGCGTGGGATCTGGCAAATCAATCACATACCCCCATTCCAGCCGGGAATACCAGAAGTTTATAGTAGAAATGGCCGTATAGCTGTTCATCAGCTGAAACTCTGGGCCGGCCAACCCGGCGTCACCCGCCACGCCCGGCGGGCTGTATCCGGGCGAAAAGAAGTTGAAGACGCTGGGCGCGTTGAACATGTATTGGCGCAAATCATTCTCCACGCCCCAGCCAGCGTCCCAAAATTTGCCCTGCGGATTAGAAAAGTGGAAGGCACGCACCATCTGGGTAAAGCGAAAAAATGGCTCGCGCAGCTTGCCGTGGGTCGGGTCAGTGATGAAGCTTGGGTTGCGGGCTTCGTCATCCAGCAGAATGGCTTTAATGACGGCTTGCATATCGCCGCGCACACCGGAACCATTGTCGTTGAATGCGGCCGTGACCCGTCCAATATACGCCGCCGACGGATTAGACTTCACTAAACGCTGAATGAGCTGTCTGCCAATGAAGGGTCCCACATTGGGATGATTAAACAGGTGATCCAATGCCTCATTGACGTCCTGCATGCCCGTTTGGCCATTGGGCACGACATAGCCGTTGAGCAATGTTTTGCTACCAGGCTCATGCTCTTCATCCCACATTTTCATGGGGCGAACGGCCGTATACGGGTTCAGCCAGCCACTCAAAAAATCAGGTGTCCACCAAACGTGCGGATCGCCGTCAAAATCATACTGCAAGCCCGTAAAAATCTTGGCAAACTCCGTGATATGGCTGTTGTCGTACGTTGGGATTGGCTCATTGTCGCCATCAAGCATGAGTGAGCCATCGTCGTTGAGCAAGAAAAGGCCAATGGTAAACAGCTGCATAACTTCCCGGGCATAATTTTCGTCAGGGAAACGGTTCTCAGCCAGATCTGTTTTGCGATTACCCGCATGGCTCAGGAAGCTGCCCATCAAGGGTGACAACGTCACATCTTGCAGGAGATCTCGAAAGTTGCCAAATGCGTTACGCAGCAGCATGTCGTACCAATCGGCCGCACCGTTGGCCACGCTGTAAATGGCGTCTGTTTCGGTTGAGATCACGAAGATTTCGCTCAGTGCCAGCGCGATCCGCTGCCGCAGCAGATCGCTGCCGTTCAGCGTCGTTTGCCACAAGGCATAACGAAACAGATCGCGCCAGGGACTATCTGCATCTTCCACACCGATCGTCGTTTCATCGTACAGTTCGGCATACAAATAGGTAAGAAGCTGACTTTGGGGAAGGAGAAACTGGGCGTCAATCCACGGCTCGATGCCCATGGAGGCCACCTGCTGGATGAGCGTAAGGTCTGCCCCCAATGTGGCCTGGGCCAAAAAGCGGGAGGCATCTTGCTCGGCCGTAAGGGTGCTATTGCGCGACACTGTGCCCGCTCCCTGGGCAAACAGTTCAGGCGGGTTGAGAAGTTGACGGAAGAATCCCCGTCGGCTCGTTGAAGCCATGGCTTAATCGCTCCTTTGCTGTTACCAGCAACACCGCGCCGCGCAAAACTGCTATGAACTACGGGGCTTATTGTTGGGCACTTTCCAACGGCCGTTTCTTGCAGAGCGGATACCTTCTTCACGGGTTTCTGCGAAAACAATACGGCCGTCAGACAACGATTTTTCGACCAAAAAGCGTACGATAAATCGCCTCAATGAACCTTTCGGGCCAACAGGGTTGTTACCCACTTCTTTATTCATCAGGTTCATCAATTAAGGGAAAGTGTAAGCAGAGTACATTTTTGTCGCAAATTTTTCAGTGTGACTTATGTACCAGGCAAGAGGAGCCAACAAACATTACGAATGGATTTCTAACCGCCACAAGCGATCCTGTACGCTTTGAATAGCTGAACGCAAATGGCGACGGTAGGTGCTAAAGGGCAGATCCAGTAATTCAGCCGCCTGCTCTTGCGTAGCGGCGGGTTGAAAATAGGTATGGTACAAGGCGCGATACCATTTCAACTGCCTAGGATTTGTTTGCAATGCCTCTGCAGCTTCAGAAAACGCTTTTTTAAGCGCCTTGATACGATCCGCAACAGGCGCCGTTGGGCCGACCGCCTCTGAAATAAAGCGCGTTTGCAACAATGGATTGTCTTGCAGCGCGATTTCATCGCTTAACGCTTTTAGCGCGCTACGGACGGCTTCTGCAAAAGCTTCTTCATCTAAAACGAGGGCGACCGGGATTGGCTGTTCCGGTATTGCAACCGCTTTGCCCAATTCACGTTCAGCCATTCGGGCCAACCAAAGCATAGGCGGTACGGTCCGCCAATCATGGCCGTAAACGCCATAATGGTGCTGGCCAACCGTAAAATCTGCCTGTGGCACGCGGTGCAGATCAGCAAAGGCAAAAACGGCCGTCCAAAATTCCGGATCGGCGCAGGGAATAAAGGTGTAGGCCAGGGCCGGCGTGGTGAGATAATGCTGCACCATATTGAGGAAGATGCGACTTTGCACAGGCGAAACGGCTTGATAGCTGTCTTGTGCCATCCAAAAACGAAACAAGGTGGCTGTCTCCCCAGGGCGAAGCGGGGCGTTTTTCGTTAAATATCGCCAGATTTCGGCAGTGCCGGGGTCCAGTTCATGGTCAGCGTCTGTGGTCTTCTCCAACGAAACAAGAAACAACAGCCCTTGCGGCGAGCCATCTGGCTGACGAAAAACAAAGACCCCCTGAGGCTGTCGTTTTAGCCAATGTGTTGCGATGGAAACGGCCGTTTCTCCTTCATGACGGCCGATCATTGCCAAGATTTCCGGCACGTCCGCGGGTTTGAATGGATCTGTAAACACAGTCCCTGACGATTGCCATTCGAAATACGGCCGTATGACCGGATTTTCTCGATGTAGAAAAATATAGTCCGATAGCAAACGCCGCTGCTCTCTAGCATCCACTTCATGAAAGCGCGCCATGTAAAAGGAGCGGGCACGACCGTGTAATTCTGCCTGCCACTCCGGATTCCGCCATTGCAAATCAGCCGCCAGCGCTTCGCGGGCCAGATCATGCGCGAACAAACCCCGCCGGTCTGCATCAATAAAAGATAGGTCGCGCAGCCAGGTAAAAATGGGATAGGGGTCTTCCAATTCCAGCATGGCTGCCAACAGGGGCTCATTGAGCAAGCGCACCTGCGAAACCGCTTCCAGGGCAGCCCGATGATGTGCGGTTGGAGCCTCCAGCATAAATTGATCGAGCAAGGTTTTGATAATGTCGGGCGCTTTTTCTGGCACAAAGTTTGTGTCTGGCTGCTGACTAAAGAGATCGGCCACCAGCGAGAGTGCCAGCGGATGACCATGGGTAAAGTGCAGCACGGAGGCATGCTCACTGGCTGGAACTTGACGGCGCATCAATAGGGCTCGGCTCTCCTCCTGGCTCAAATTCTTCAAGGGCAGCACCTGCATGAGCTGCTGCCAACCAGGGTCCGTGCGCCAACGCAGCGAAGGCGGGTTGCGCCCGGCAATGATTACGACCACGTTGCCGGGCAGTTGGGGCAAGAAGGTGTCGCGCAGCCAGCTGTCCAGGGGTGTGAGCAGTTCGGCCGTATCAATGAGCAGCAGCGTACGGCCGTCTCTCTCCGCCAACGTGGGAAAGATAGCCTCGACATCAGGCAAGGCCATCATCAGCTGTAAGCTGCTCAAAAAGCCCGTGGGCGCCGGATCAATATTACGGCCGTCTAGCTGAAGTAGATGAATGTCGTGCTGTACGGCCGTATGCGCCGCCTCGCGTAGCAGGCTCGATTTGCCTACCCCGCCCGGGCCAAAGATATATAATAAGACAAAGGGCAACACCTCTGCCGTGAGCGCAGTCTGAATGACCGCACGCTCTGACGTTCGGCCTACAAACTGCTGCCGCCGCGCCATTTCCAATCGCTCAAACAGTGATGAACGCATCGTTTCCCTCCAATGCTGCAGCAACAGCCTCTTCAATGGAGATTGTCATTCCAGATTGCCACGCTTGTTCAAAAAGATCGTCAGATAATAGTGTGCGTGCTTGTTGACAGCTGGTGTCAAAAAGTGCCCGCTCATCTGTTTCCCACTGACCATCAATTGATTTCAGATGTTGTTGAGCAGCCCCCAGAAAAGTTACGGCCAACGGTACAGTTTGGGTCTGTATGTAACCAGATGCAATCCCTACCAAAGCAAAGACAACGCCCAACTGATCGCCAATCTCGTGGGCAAATTGCAAACTGCGGCGGTAATGGGATACGGCCGTTTCCCAATCCGATTCCAACAGGGCCAGCCGAGCACGATTACTCAGCGTGATTGCCAAACCCTGTCGATCATTTAGCTCGTAGCGTAGAGTTAGGGCTTCATTGAGCAAGCTTTTGGCCATGCTGAAGTCTTCCTGAGCGACTGCAACCAAAGCCAAATTATCCAGTGAGCCAGCCAGCGTCCAAGCCTCGCCCAGTGCCCGCCGAATGAGTAAAGCCTCCTCCCAATAATCGCGTGCCGCAATGTAATCTCGCTGCTGATAAGGCAGCATGCCCAAATTACTTAAGGCGGCAGCAGCTCCCCAGCGATCCCCAATTGCGCGGCGCAGTTTTAAGCTTTGCTGGAAATATGCTTCCGCTTGGGCAAAATCCCCCTGTCGATAGGCAATTAAGCCAAGATTGTTGTAAGAATTGGCCAGTTCAGGCCGATCATTTATCTCTTTTCTGAGGCGTAAGGCAGCCTGAAAATGCTCTTCGGCCAGACTGTACTGCCCTTGGGAATAAGCCACACTGCCCAGGTTGTGCTGCACCAGGGAGATCGTGAAGGGATTATTTGCCGTTTGAGCGGCAGCCAATGCCTGGGAAAGCAGCTCATTGGCAATTTGGTAACTGCCACGCTGGTAGTGGCCATTAGCCATTTCCACCAGGGTTTCACACAAGCGATCTGGCAATGGGGCAGCCTGAAAAGCTTCCTGTGCCTTGAGCAGCCAGTGGAGCGCCTCATCAAACTGGCTGCGACTGCGCGCCAGGCCGCCCAGAGCAAACCAAATTTCTGCTTGCAATCTAGCGACAGCGGCCGTTTCTGCCTGGTTCAAGGCAGCCTTTAGATGCTCTTCTGCACTATCCCAGGCTCCAATGAGCTTGCTTATTTGCGCCAGCTGCAAATGTATCTTTGCCAATTTTTCAGGTTGATGAAGTAGGGGCAGCAGTTGCCGATAATAAGCCAGCGCCGCCTCGTTGGCGTAATTGGCTTCGGCCTGTTTAGCCGCCAAGCGAAGGTAGCGTCGCTGGCGTTTGGTTCGCCCAGCTGCGGTAAAATGATGAGCCAAACGACCGTACTGCTCACGTATTTTATGGGTGTAAACTATCTCAATGCCCCGCCCAATCTCTTCATGCAATCCTTGTTGTTCCCGGTCTGGCATTTGCTGTAACAATGCTTCCCGCACTTTATCATGAATGAACTGCCAGTTCATGGCATCGTCTGACCGTTCAATGACGGCCGCATTGACACAAGTCGTCAGCCAGGTTTGCAAATCCATGTGAGGTTTTAAGTGTGCCATTAGCGGCAGATCAAGCTGGCGGCCGGCAACGGCCGTCAGTTTTAACAGGTCATGATCAGCAGTAGGGACACGATCGAGGCGGCGCTGGATTACTTGTTTGACACCACCGGGAAAGATTGTTTCCGGCAGGTTGGACGCCGATATCTTGTCAAGCCTGCCAGCTTCTTCGGCGAGGGTCCGCATCACTTCGACAATGAAGAAGGTGTTCCCCTCCGTTTCGCGCTGTAAAAAGGCGACCAGGTTAGGAAGACGGCCGTCTTCGCCCAGCATGGCAGCACTGAGCTCAACAACGTTAGCAGCCGAAAGACGTTTAAGCGGCAATGGCTGCATGGTGGGGAGTTCTTGCGGCAGGGACGGCCGTTCACCGGGACGGTAGCTGGCCAGAAGCAAAATTGGCAGGTCGGCAGTTAATCGGTTGAGATGCTGCAAGAGTGTCAGACAATTCTCATCGGCCCAATGGATATCCTCAAGCAACAGCAGCAGTGGCTGCTGCCTGGCAGCCCGGCGCAGCACCTCGGCCACGGTAAGCAGCAGTCGGGTTTGTGCAGCTTTGGCTTCAAGCGGGGGGGCCTCAGGTACCGGGCGTGTCAGGTAGGCTGCTATCGTTGGCAAAATGGGGCGCAATACGGCCGCTTCTAGATCGTCCAAGGGAATAAGCAGGGGTAACTGCCGTAATGCTTCACCCCACAATTGGTAAGCCATGCCGCCACTTTGCTGGGCTTGTCCCCGAAGTACCGATAGTCCGTTTACTAAAGCGTGTGTCCGTATTTCTTGCAACAGGCGCGTTTTACCGATCCCACTTTCGCCGCCGACCAGCCAGGCAGACCCATTTCCGGCAATGGCCTGGTGCAAAGCCACTGTCAACTGGTTCAACTCTGCTTCGCGGCCAATAAAAGGGGCGGCTTGCAAAAAGCTGTTACGGGTAGCTGGAGATTCGGGGGGAAGCGGCCGTTTGGCCGCTGCACAAAGGGCATCGATGGCGGCAGCGGCAGTTGGGTATCGGTCGGCTGGTTCTTTGGCAAAAAGCTGCTGCAGAACGGCCGTTAGTGGCTTTGGCAAATCCAAATAGGTCATATCAGGAACCTGGTGCAGGACCGCCTGGGCTACATTCTGCGTTTGGGCGTAGGGATGCCAACCAGCAAAAAGCTCATAAGCCATCATACCTACTGCATAAAGGTCAGAGGCAATAGTAGCTGACTGGCCTTGCAGCAGCTCTGGTGCCATGTAGGCTAACGTGCCAACTGTGGGCTGTTTCTGGCTGCTCATGGCTGCCAGCCCAAAATCCAGCACCTTCACCTCACCCTGAACAACCAGCACATTCCCTGGCTTGAGGTCACGATGCACCAGCAAACGCCGATGAATATAGGTTAGGGCGATTAGCAGCTGGAGCAGGAGATCGATACGGCCGTCTAACCCCAAGAATTGACTCTGGTCAGAAAACGGCCGTGCTTCGGCGAGCAGTTCCATGGTGAAAAAGGGTTGTTGTTGATCGTCGAAGCCGTAGTCACGTACGGCAATAATGTGGGGATGGTGCAAGGAAGCCAACACCTGAAATTCATGGGCTAAAGCCAGGCGCACCTCTGGCACAGCGGGCTGCACCGCGGAGGACCCAAGGCGTTTCAGAGCCACAACCTCGCCCGTTAGCCGGTCTTTTGCCCGATAAACAGTACCCATGCCACCACTTCCCACTGGCGCGAGCAGCGTGTAGCGATTCCTAATCTGTAAAGCGGTCTGGCTAATCATGTTGGCGAGCCATTGCAATTCTCTTCCCAATACAGCAGCTCCCGAATATTCCTCATTATAGCTCATTTTGGCCTGAATTTGAACAACAAGTGAACAGGGGATGGCCTGTCAGGTGAACAGCAGCCAATGGTATCAATTAGGCAATATAGAAATAGTGGCTGGTGATTGGTTGTTAGTCGCTACTGACAACCAATCACCAATATAAAAGGAGACTCTGTAATGTTAGAAGACAATATGCAAGTTGTAGCCGGATTTATCTCAAGCTTTATTTTTATCACCAGCAACATACCCATGATTTATAAAGCATTGACGACCCGGAATTTGAAATCTTACAGTCTAGGGCAAATTGGGATGGCCAATGTGGGTAACTTGATTCATTGGCTTTATGTGCTGGCCTTGCCTTTCGGCCCAATCTGGTATTTGCACGGCTTTCACACCGTCGTTGCTCTAGTGATGCTGTGGCTCTATCTGCGTTATGAACTAATCAAGAATCGCCAGCTCTCGCTTCAGTAAAAGACCGCAATTTGCTTAACAATGAACTAAAAATGAACAGTTATTGACCTGTAAAGTGAACAATTATCTCGCTTAAACTGCTGTTATAAAAGTAAGAAATTGTCCAATTTGGACAAGGAGATAAGGCAATGAATGAGAGTGAGAATATACAGGTGCTTCAAGATTTATATGCCGCATTTGGTCGAGGCGATATGCCCGGTATTTTGAATCTGCTGGATGAAAATGTGGATTGGTACTTTAACGGCCGTTCCTCAGATATCCCCTTTGCCGGACGCTGGCAGGGACACGCCAAAATAGTCGATTTTTTCAGCACGGTGGCCCAAACCTGCGAGGTTTTGGAGTTCGGCCCCAACGAAATCATCCCAATGGGCGAACATATTTTGTCGCTGGGTCATGAACGAGTCCGTGCCAAAACTACTAAGCGTGTCTTTGAATCCGATTGGGCTCACATCTTTACCGTACGCGACGGCAAGATTGTGAAGCTGCGCGAATATTACGACACGGCTGCAATGGCTGAGGCGTTTTTAGGCCATTAATTTTGAGTATAAACATTATTTGAAACGAAAGGAGAATATTATGTCTACTGAACAACTTAAGTCTGCTGCAAGAAATTTTGTAGAAGAGGGTCTTAATAAACAGGACTGGGCTGTGCTGGAATCCTATTTCAGTGCTGATCTGGTAGACCATGCGCTGCCGCCAATGCTTCCACCGGGGCGAGAGGGGCGCAAAATGTTTGCTGGCGCATTCTTCTCAGCCTTCCCCGACATTCACGTGCATATTGATGATTTGCTGGCCGAGAAAGATCGGACCGTACTCCGTTGGTCAGCGCACGGCACGCATAGAGGTGAATTGATGGGAATCCCGGCTACAGGGAAATCGGTAAACATTAGCGGCATCGCAATTGACCGATTTGAAAATGGGCAATCTGTAGAACATTGGGAAGTGATCGACCAAATGGGCTTAATGCAGCAGTTGGGCGTCGTTCCCTCAGAGTAAATCCATCAGCATTGTACGTGCGAGGAGATTTATCAATTCGCATGTACGAGCAAATTTTAATCAATTGTATGGAGAAAGACCTCATGACAACAGAACAGAATAAGAAGCTATCGAATCTTATCAATGAAGACATCATCAGCCAGGGGAATCTGTCGCTGGCAGACAAGATATTGTCACACGATTATATCGATCACAATGCTTTACCCGGATTAGCCAGTGGCATTGCCGGGTTCAAACAAGGCGTCGAGGTATACCGGAATGCCTTCTCAAACTTGAAGATTAGCGTTGATGACATGATTGCCGAAGGCGACAAGGTCGTTACGCGGTGGACTGCCACTGGCACCCACGACGGTGAGCTAATGGGTATTCCTCCGACTGGCAGCAAGGTCGCAGTAACTGGTATCTCTATTGACCGCATTGCCGGTGGCAAGGTTGTCGAGCATTGGGATGTCTTCGACCAAATGGGCATGATGCAACAGATAGGTGTCGTGCCCCTGGAGTAGTTTCAAGCGTTGACCAAACATAATGATTTGCCTAAGCGATGATCAAATTCTCATGCCATCTGATGGCCAACCTAAAATCCAAAAAGGAGAACAAAAATGTCAATATTAGCAATTTTTACAGGCAATATTAGCCAATCTCAATACGAAGCACTGCGCCAGGAAGCCAATTGGGAAGGACAGCAGCCAAATGGCGGTGTCTTCCACTGTGCCAGTTTCGATGAATCAGATCAGATTCATGTGGCTGACGTATGGGAAACGGCCGAAGCGATGGGTGCGTTTGTGGAACAGCGGCTGGCTCCTGCGATGCAAAAGCTCAAGATTACGCCTCCAGATGTGGCCGTTTATCCAGCTTACAACATCAATGCCTATCACACCGTTGAAAAGTACAGAATTTAATCAGCCCCAGTTACGGTTCTCGGAGAGCCTGGCACCCATCAATTAGTGCCAGGCTCTCAAACCGCCAAACGGAGGTAAACATGTTTCATTTATCTTTTCAGAGGATTACGGCCGTTTCCCTGGCTCTTGCCGGTATTCTCATTGCGCTTTTCTGGATATTCCATCCTGAGGAGTCGTTGCTGCTGACCAATCCGGCTGGCTACCAACAGGAGCATTTGTTGGGCTTTGCTGGTGCATTGCTGCTGCCATTGGGATTGATGGGGCTGTACGGCCGATTAAGCCAAACCAACCACAGCCGCCTTGGTCTGGCAGGATTTGTACTTGTCTTCATCAGTGCCCTGTTGTCAATGGCGACTAACGCCGTGGACACATTTGTCTGGCCAGCCATTGCCCACATGCAGCCCGGCATAATTTTGACTACTGCAGGACATTTTGACGAAGCCAGCACTGTGTTTAGCGCCACGTTCCCGCTAATCATGACGGCCGTTCTCAGCGTTCTTATCGGCTATACCTTGTTCAGCATTG
>CBDUOF010000151.1:0-12106 GCA_965368765.1 uncultured Anaerolineae bacterium
AAACCCCATAAAGACATCTAAAGTAGAAAACAGGACTTCCTGTGATTTTTTCAGGAAAAGCCACTGTTGAGGTCGTTCTCAAGCAGAACTCAATTTAGCTTTTATAGAAGGGTTCCTCATTGCTGTGCAGCAGTGTGCTGCGGCGCATGGCAGGGCCAAGATATAGCGTTTATTTATGCCTTCGCTCTATACCTAGGCACATAGAAGCAACGCCCCCAATTGGTTATGATGGGAAGCATAAGAACAAAAACAGTTTTGTTAAAAATTATTTAATTGCAAAGGAGGCAATAGATGTTAGTTAATATTCTTTCATGGATCATTTTGGGTGCACTTGCTGGCTGGATCGCAAGCAAGATTATGGATACCGATGCTCAGATGGGCGCCGTGGCCAATGTCGTTGTAGGTATTGTTGGCGCAATTGTGGGTGGTTTCCTTTTCAATCTGGTTGGGGTTGCTGGCGATACAGGGTTTAACATTTGGACGCTATTTGTAGCCACCCTCGGTGCAACGGTACTGCTCTTTGTTATTGGTGCCCTGCAACGCGCTTAACCCTTGTAAACATTAATCATACCTTTAATGCC
Organism: uncultured Anaerolineae bacterium; assembly: GCA_965368765.1. Taxonomy (GTDB): domain Bacteria; phylum Chloroflexota; class Anaerolineae; order Promineifilales; family Promineifilaceae; genus Leptofilum. Next base: position 582 of record CBDUOF010000151.1, read on the forward strand.
CTTGCACATTTTGTGCAAGGGCATTTTCTTTAAGGTGGAGAAATACCTATGACGGTAACTGAGTCTAGCCAGGAAAAAATCATAGTCACGCATAATTTAACAAAAGCCTTTGACGGGGTCACTGCGGTAGATAATCTCAATTTAGACATTTCCCCTGGACTTATCTTTGGCTTCATTGGTCCCAGCGGTTGCGGCAAAACCACCAGCGTACGCTTGCTGTTGGGCGTTTATACGCCAGACAGCGGCGATATTCAGGTTCTGGGCCAACTCCCCAAAAAGTTTAGTCGGGATGAGCGCAGACAAATTGGGTATATGCCACAACAATTTGTGCTTTATCCAGAGCTAACCGTCATGGAGAATCTGAATTTTGCCGCGTCTTTATATGCTGTTCCGTTAAAGCGAAAAGAGCGCCTCAAGGAATTGCTAGACCTAGTTGAGCTAACAGGCCACGAGAACAAAAAGGTGCAAAACCTTTCCGGGGGTATGCAGCGCCGTCTGAGTCTGGCATCTTCTATTATTCACAATCCAAACCTGCTGTTTTTAGATGAGCCCACGGCTGGGATTGATCCGGTGTTACGACGAAAATTTTGGGACTACTTTCAAAAGCTCAAGGAAGCGGGCAAAACCCTTTTTGTAACAACTCAATATGTTGGGGAAGCCGCTTACTGCGACTATGTTGGGCTCATGGCAAACGGCCGTTTGCTCATGGTGGAAACGCCTGAAGGTCTACGCCGCCGTGCTTTGGGAGGCGACGTCATTCATCTTTACGCTGGCAAATTGTTGAGCGAAGCGACGTTGCAATCTTTGCAGGCGCAGTCCTTTGTTCTGAATGGCAAAGTGGCTTACATGCGGGATCGGGGCGTTGAGGTTGTTGTCGATGATGCCAGTGTTGCCCTGCCGCTTCTTTTGGATTGGTGCAACAATGAGAATATTCCGGTTGAGTCAGCCAGTGAATATGTCCCCGTATTTGATGATGTATTTGTTGAACTGATCAAACAAGAAACGGCCGTGACTGAGGTGGCAGATGTTTAAGCGATTCATGCAATCTATTTGGCAGGCAATCATTCGCACGTTTGCTTTTATTAGCAAAGAAGCCCGCACTATTTTGCATCAGCCCCGGCTGGTTTTTTCACTGATTCTGGGCCCCTTCTTTATATTGCTCATCTTCGGCGTTGGGTATCGTGATGCGCCCCGAACGTTAAACACGCTCTTTGTGGTGCCAGAAGGCAGTGAGATTGAGGCGTTGGTGGAAGAGTACGCCACAGCCCTAGGTGGCACTATCACATTCGCCGGTATTACTTATGATGCGGCTGAAGCGGATGATCGGCTAAAAAACGGCGAGGTCGATTTAGTCGTGGTGACCCCGCTAAACCCGATGGCCGATTGGGAAAATGACGAACAATCAAAGTTTTCTTTGTATCATTCAGAAGTTGATCCGTTTGAAGCAATCTATATTCAAGTGCTGGGTCGGCGCTATGTGGAAGAAATCAACAAGGAGGTTTTGATTTCTGCCCTGAACAATAGCCAGCAGGAAGCGACGATTTGGCGAGACAACGTGGCGGAGGCCAAAGTACAAGCGACGAACGTCCGTCAGTCATTGCAGGCCGGGAATGCCGCTGCGGCCAAAAGCTCAGCCGAAGCGCTTAAGGCGGAGTTTGACGTTCTCAAGCTGGCCCTCGGCTCCAGCGTGGCAGTTGCCACGAGCCTGGAAGAAGCCAGTGGGCGTTCAGATGCGTCGACCCGACTGGTTAATCAGCTAGACAGCGTGGAAGAACAGATTGACGATGTCTTGGTCATGGCTGAAAATGATACAACGCTGAGTGAGGGTGCGACGAGGGCCGCAGATGTTGAAACATCGCTGGCTGCGTTGGATGACATGCTCAACTCGTTTCAGGAAATGGATACGGCCGTTCTGGTAGCGCCCTTTCGCAGTGAAGCTCTCAACGTCACGCAGGTGCGCATTGAGCCGATGCACTTCTATGTGCCAGCCGTGATTGCCCTATTGCTGCAACATCTTGCCATCACTTTAGCGGGGCTTAGCATTATTCGGGAAAAAATGGGCGGTGCCATGGAGTTGTTCCGCGCCTCGCCTGTCTCCGCCTTTGAAATGCTGGTGGGTAAATATGGCAGCTACCTGTTGTTAACAGGTTCTCTGGCAGCCGTGCTCACGCTGCTAATCATCTTTGCCTTGCGGGTGCCCCAGCTCGGGCTATGGGCCAACTATATTGTCATCATTCTGGCACTTCTTTTGGCTTCACTTGGCATCGGCATTCACATCTCACTCTCAGCGCGCAGCGACAGCCAGGCAATTCAATATGGCATGTTAACTTTGCTGTCGGCCATCTTCTTTAGCGGTTTTTTCCTGCCTCTTTACCGACTGGCGCCAGGGGTGCGCGTCATTTCCTGGCTGTTACCCGCCACCTACGGGACGGTATTGCTGCAAGATACCATGCTGCGCGGGCAGTCACCGCAAATCGTGCTCATTTTGGCTCTATTTACCTTTGCCGCTATTCTCTTCTTATTGGCCTGGTTTAGATTGGGCCGCCAAATGGCTAAGGAGTAAAGCAATGGCACGCGTTGAGATACCGGATATACCGGCACGGCAGCTTGTTTTTTGGACGTTGGGGGCAACGGCCGTAATCGGCGGCTTTTGGCTGTTGATTCGATTTCAATATGTCATTCCGATGCTCCTGGCAGCCTTCATTTTGAGTACGGCCGTTCGTCCCGGCGTTGATTGGTTAGAAGAACGGGGCATCGCCAAACCGGTTGGCGTCCTGCTCATCTTTGGGGTCATTGGCGTCTTGTTTGCCTTACTCATCCTGTTCAGTATTCCCGTGCTCGGTGAACAAGGGTCTGCCATTAGCGAAAGTCTGGCCGAAGGGTATGCGCAGCTGCGCGCCGGCCTGGAGCAGTGGCCCAATATCATCGTCCAACGCCTGCTGCTGATATTGCCAGACGATCTGACAGCCTGGCTTCCCGAGGCTGGTGGGGCCGCCAACATCGATGCCGACATGCCTGTGCCTGCTGTTGAAGGGCAGGGGGAGCAGTTGATTAATGGCCTCTTCCAAATTATCGCCATCGTGATTCTCACCTTTTACTGGGTGCTGGAAGGGGATTACATTAAGCACTCAATCTTTCTCCTGATTCCCATGCAAAAGCGGATCAGCGCGCGCCAAATGATAGGGCAGATGGAAGCGAAGGTAAGCAGCTACTTGCTGGGCCAGGGGGTACTTTGCCTGGTCATTGGCGGGCTGGCGTTTATTGCATATACGCTCATTGGCCTGCCAAATGCACTGCTGTTGGCAATTTTTGCCGGTTTGTTAGAGGCAGTACCAATTGTTGGGCCATTTTTGGGAGCGGTGCCTGCAATTGTTATAGGATTATCAATCTCTCCTGCGACAGCGCTATGGGTTGTTTTGGCAACGGCCGTAATCCAGCAGCTAGAGAACAGCTTTTTGGTTCCCAGAATCATGAAACAGGCAATTGGCATACGGCCGTTGGTGACTTTGATGGCGCTGCTGGCCTTTGGCTCGCTTTTTGGTGTGCTAGGTGCCCTGATTGCTCTGCCGCTTGCTGCCGTCATGCAGCTGTTGGTGGATCGTTATTTGTTAGCCCAAGAAAGTTTGGAACTGACGCAGCCGGGGCGCGACCAGCTAAGCGTGCTTCGGTATGAAACGAACCAGCTGGTGCAGGATGTACGGAGTCAGGTGCGTGACAAAGAGAGCGTGCCCTCTGCTGCCACCGATGCGCTGGAGGATGAGCTGGAAGCAATTGCGCTCGACCTGGAAAGCCATTTGGCGGCGCGGGGTGAGGGGGCTTGATGAAGCGAATCATGACGTATACGGCCGTTGTCCTGGCCACGTTGCTGGTGCTGGCAGGGTTGTGGCAGTTTCGCCTGGTGCTTCTCCTGTTTGTTTTATCTTTGTTTATGGCAGCCACCATTCGGCCGTTTGTCAACTGGCTGACCGCACGCGGACTTTCCAAATCGTGGGCCCAGCTGCTGCTCTACGCCATCGGGATTGGCAGCATCATTCTCATTTTTCTGCTCATTGGCGATCTGATCTTAATTGAACTTAACAGCGTGGCTAATCTCCTCATCATTGAGTACGAGGGGCTGTATCGTCACTGGCAAACCGGCCCTGCCTGGCAGCAAATGGTCGTTTCCCTGCTGCCAGAAGCGTTTGCGGCGCAAGATGCTGACCTGCAACAGATGCTTCCCGTGGTGGTGAACGTGACGCGCAGTGTCTCTGGCGTGGTGGGCGGTTTGCTGCTGCTTCTTGCATTGAGCACCTATTGGAGTGCAGATCAGCATCGCTTTGAACGGCTGTGGCTGTCACTGTTGCCGGCACAAGGTCGCGCCTATGCTCGGGACAGCTGGCGTCAAATTGAAACAGCCGTTGGCAGCTATCTTCTCAGTCAGACTGCCCAAAGCATCCTGGCAGGTTCCGCCCTGAGCCTGGGAGCAGCCTTGATTGGTCTGTCTTACCCGTTCCTGCTGGGATTTATCGGCGCACTGGCCGCTTTTGTGCCGCTATTTGGTGGTCTGGTAACGGCCATCGTTGCCTTTGGCTTAGGCAGTCTGGAGAGTTACGGATTAGGTGTGGCTGCGGCGGTTTTTGATGCTGGACTTTGCCATAAAATCTCGCTTGTGGCCGCGGGAACGGCGCGGCTTCTTGCTTACAATTTTAGTGAGCGTTCCGCTGGTAGAAGCGTTTGGCCTGTGGGGCTTGATTATTGCGCCACCCCTTGCAGCTGCCCTGGAAGTGCTTGTCTGGCAGACGTATCAGGCATCGATCGATCGCCCAAATACCACGTTAGCGCTGGATGATTTAGAAACACGTTTTCAAAAGATGATGCAAAAAAGTGCCGAAGCGGAGTATGGCGACGTAACGCCTGAACTGCGCAATCTTACCATCAGGCTCTCTAACCTGCTGGCAGATGTGCGAAATACGAAACGAGAAAATGACGGCCGTTGAGCCGACGACTAGAACTGATAACGAGCGACTGTATCTTCGTCTATACCCCAGGACCCTATCGCGATACATTCACTTAGGCAACAGATCAGCGTAAGATAAACAGCGATGATGTACGAAATTCAAGAGGTCAAAATGCAAACAAACAAAGTTGACACCCGTAGAAAGCATGATGCAGCATATTTTAATACCCGCCTGGCGGGCAAAGTTGTGTTATTGGTTGGTAATGATACGGCCGTTTTACAAACAATGATTCTTCAGCTTGCCCAAAAAGGCGCAGACATTGCCCTAATTTGCCGACAGTTGTCCACAGAAACGATGCGGCTCATTGGAGAAAAAGTTGAGGCTTTGGGCCAGCGCTTTCTTTTCATTAAAGCAAAAGAGTTGACGCAAGATCATGCTCATAAAGTGGTCCATGCCGATCAACTCATCCAAACAGTTGTGGCGCAGCTTGGTCACCTGGATGTATTTATTGATTTGTCCGCGCAAAAGCAAAGCACAGAGGCAAATGAAACCCGGGCCACCAGCGACCAACCCTTACCAAGTTGGCCGCTTCGCCAAGCCGTTTTTAAGGAACTTGCCCACGCATAGGCGGCAGTTCTTTTACCAGGAATCCGTTCAATAGATATCGTAAAGGAGAATGAAATGACAACGCTAGAAAAAAAATTAGAAGGTAAGAAAAATGTTGCCAGTGGTGTGTTGAATCAGGCAAAAGGGGTTGTGCGTGAACAGTTGGGCAACCTATCCAATGATGACGCCACCCGTTTGGCCGGGAAGAAAGACCAAATTGTAGGCAAATTGCAGCGTGATTATGGGGATAGCTGGGCGGTTCACAACAGAAATTGGGTGTTGCTTGGCACGGCCGTAACCACATTTCTTGCCCTGCTCACCTTCCTCTATGCTCGCAAACAAGCGTAATGCTTCCCGCCGTTCTCAATTGGCGGAAACGGGAAGGGACATCTGTTGTTCAGGCAGCTAGAGATTAATGCTATTCGGCAAAACGTTATACAGTCACAGATCGATTTAGAAAATGCTAAAGGCTGGCTCTGATTCAGGAGCCAGCCTTTAGCTTTACCAGATTGTTGCCTCAACCGTGTGGTAAAAAGAGCGGCATTACGCGTTGGTTCGACTGTTTTTAACAGCAGCCTGCTGTTGCGTGGGCCATGCGCAGCGGCACGGATTGCTCCGTTTCGTGTCTGGTTTGTGGGGTGCAGCTGTCCTCGGCACATGCCCTGTATCCGTTTAGTTCCTGGATGAGCTCACGCGGTTTGCACAGCGTGCGTGGTGGAGCCATTTTGACCACCAATCCATCGGGTGTCTCTTGCAGACCATCCACATGATAAACGGCCGTTAACCGCTGAGAATTGCCATATTCGATACGAATTTCAGCGTCCTGGTTGAGCGGAATGCGACTGTCAACAATGGACCAGATTTTAGCAAATTTGTCGGTGGCCATTGGCATTGCGGTTGATTCCGCATCCTCTGGGACCCACACCTGCACAATCACTTCGCGCCAGGTGTGCAGGCTGTTGCCACAGTCGATGGTGTCGAACTGGGCATTTTTAATTTCGGTAACATGGTAACCGCCGGACACAACTTGATTATCTTCGTAGACGAAGCGCAGCGGCTTGCCAGCGTGTTGTTTAACAGTCTGAATGAAGTCACGAACTAACATAAAAAACTCTCCTTACGTATTCATATTGATGATTGTCTATATATGTTGTTAAAAAAAGTGGCCGCTAAGGCCAGACATATTTAAGTTTATCTATATGTTTTGTTTTGTCAAGCCCAATTGGCACCCAATCAGAAAATGGGTTGGCAACGGCCGTTCAAAATTCACCATCCACAACTCACCGTTTTTGTGGTTACGACTGCGGCAAGAACAGCAGCATCACGCCAATGAAGGCAACGGCCGTTCCCACCATTCCCCTCACGCTTACCGGCTTTTTGTACACAATGAACTCTACCGGGATGAGCAAAATGGGCGGCAGCGCCATCAGAGTGGAGGCAATGCCCAGCCGGGTAAGCTGGATGGCGATGAGCGACAGCCAGATGCCCAGAAATGGCCCGGCAATGGAGCCACCAATCATAGCGGGGAATGCCTGCCGATTGCCCCACTGGCGCACCGTGTCCCGTGCCTGCCATCGCCAAAAGGTAATTCCCCACAAAATCACAATCGCTACCAAAATACGGATGATGGTGGCGGAGATGGGTGAAAAATCATCGACCAGCCCGTAGCGCGCCGTGACAAGGTTGGCCACTTGCCCCAGCGCCCCGCCAAGACCATATAAGATGCCGCTGCTGTATTGCTTGTTCTCGACGGCCGTCCGGCCCGGCTGCTTTTCAGACACGACCCAGCCCACCCCGCCTACGGTCAGGAAAACGGCCGTTAGCTCCAATCCACTCACCGTTTCACCAAACAACAGCCAGCCAAACAGGACGCTAATAATTGGCACAGTTGACATAAGCAGCATGGAAAGTCGTGGCCCAATCAGCACATACGCTTTGAACAAAAACGTGTCGCCCAAAACCAGCCCCAGCACGCTGGAAATGGCAAACCAAAACCAGCGAAATCCTTCGACCTGAGTCGGGAAAAAGCTTCCTTCCAGAAAGAAATGACTTAGGCTGAGAAAGAGAAAGGCAAACAGCAAGCGGCTGCGGTTAACCACGTCGGAACCAATGATGCGGCCACTGTAGCTAAAAAAGAGGGCGGTGAATGACCAGCAAACGGCCGTTCCCAGCGCAGCCAGTTCCCCGGCATAGATGAATGGTTCCATAGTGTGGTAATTGGTAATCCGTAAGTGGTAAACCAATTACCGGTTACGGATTGCCAGATTAGTACGCCGTGTCGCTCTTTTCTTGCAGCTTGCGCCAAACCCGACGGTAGTGACGGCCGTCCATCAGTTCCAGACTGTTGCCATCGGGGTCACGGAAGTAAATGGAGTGCGTGCCCAGCGACCAATCCTGCTCGTGTTCAATATCGATTTGGTGCGCCAGCAGTCGGGCCCGCCAACCGTCCATCTGTTCTGGCGGAATCGACAGGCAGACGTGCCCCTGCCCCCGCGCCCCATGGGCAGGAATCACGCTTTGGCGCGTTTCCAAACGGTTTACATCGAATAAAATAAGCGTGGAATTTTGCCCGGTTTGCAAGAAAATAGCGTCTTCAAACTGGTTGCTCACGGGCAAGCCCAATACCTCGGTGTAAAAGGTACGGGCACGAGCAATATCGCTGACGTACAGCACCGCTTCGGCGACCCCCAAAATCTCCGTGCCGCCCAGGGCTGCGGCAGCCGCCTCTTGCATAATGCGGACGCCACTGCTCACTCCCAGCCGGCTGGCCCCAGCCGCCACCATGCGCCGTGCGTCGTCCATGGAGCGAATGCCGCCAGAAGCCTTGACCCCAATTTCCTGACCGACCGTATGGCGCATCAGGGCCACATCTTCCACCGTGGCGCCGCCGCCGCTAAAGCCGGTGGAGGTTTTCACAAAATCGGCTCCGGCCTGCTTGGCAATCTTGCATACCCGCACTTTTTCTTCGTTGGTCAGGTAGCTGGTTTCGATAATGACTTTGCATAGCGCGCCGTGCTGGTGGACGGTTTGGGTAACGGCCGTAATCTGCTCCAGAGTAAAGGCATCATCTTTGCTCTTGATTGCCCCAATGTTAACCACCATATCGATTTCAGTGGCCCCGGCTTCAATCGCGGTGACCGTTTCGGACACTTTTTCTTTGGTTGTGGTGGCTCCCAGCGGAAAGCCAACCACGGCACAAACCTTGACCTTGGAGCCTTGAAGTTGTTCGGCGGCAAAGCTTACGTGCGTGGGGTTCACGCAAACGGATACAAATTGATGACGCACGGCTTCACGGCAAATTTGGGCGATCATTGCTTCGGTGGCGTCTGGCTTAAGCAACGTGTGATCAATGATTCCAGCCAGGCGGGTGGGATCTTCATCAATAAGCTGAATTAGTTGTTCAGTGGTAGCTGTTGTTAGGTTGGACATGGTTCCTCATTGGGTGCAATTGATTTAGGTTCTTGTTTAAGAGATAGCATTCTTAGCTGCGTCCTTGTTGGCTCTGTTCGCATTTGAGAAGGCCACTCCTTGCTGTTTATTAAATCGTACGAAATGGCTGTGGATAGTAAGCAACCGTCGGTGCAGAAACTGCCGTTTCCAGCAGCGACAAGCCCATCTGCAAAACATCCAGTTGGCGTTCCACATCATGCGGCGCGCCTAACGGCCGTCCCATTGGGAACGGCGTCAGCAGCAGGCGTGGAATCTGCATGCCCGCCACCCGTTCGGCAAAGAGTGCCACGCCAATTGTGATCGTTGGTATCCCGGCTGCTTCAAATACTCTGGCAACGTGTCCCACGGACCCGTGACAGACAGGTCAAGCGGGCAGCAGGAGCATTGCCTCGATGCCCTGCTGCTTGAGCATGCCTGCCCACTCCGGCGCACTTTTTTTGCTGAGCGGTATTTGGGCACAGGCTCCCAAAAATGAGTACGCATTGTCGGCCAGCTCACCAATTATCCCCGCTGCCGCCAGCTTTTTTAGACGGGTAATCGGTAGAATGACGTTTGGATCGGCAGTTGCGCCGCGAACGTCATAACCGCTGTGGCGCGCGCGCAACTGGTCTGGCGGTGTGTCCATTGGAATGGTGGAAAGGGTCGGTGTTTCACGCAGAAACTCTTTGATTCGCGCGACGGCTTCCGCTTGGGTCATCGCTTCTACGCCAAACGGCCGTGGATCATCCCCGGCGACAAAATGGCCGCTTGAGGTGAGCAGCCCCAGCTTTAGCTCGCTCAGCGGTTTGGGCAGCGGGGTAAATGGCGCGTCGTCGTAATTGTAGCGCCCCGGCTTGCTGTACGCCGCCAGTTGCCCATCGATCACGTGCTGCGCCACGGGCTGCCAATCGCCGCTGTCCATGGCATCCATGACCATGGTGAAGAGGGTTTGAATGAAAACGGCCGCTTCCCCATCAGATAAGTCCTTTAAAAATTTAAAGCTCATATCTGAGCGGGAGCCATAATAAAAAGAGTTTTTGAATTCAGAGAAGGTTTCGTTGTCCATAAAATAAGAGCCTTTTAGGCAGGGAAAAGTGTGATACGTAAAAAGTGGCGCTACTTTTCACTTATCACTTTTACTCTCCCGATAATCATCTAGAAAAAGAGCAATAGTAGCCCACACCCTGCGTAGTACACCACCGGGAATAGCCAGCGCGCCACGCGGTCAATCCGCTGGACTTCTTTGCCATTCTTGCGGAAGTTGAGATAGGCCAAGACGTTTTCCAGCACCGAAAGTGACAGGATGATATAGCTAAACGTCAGCACCACATCCAGCACCGTTTGATAGGACAGCAGCGGCAAATTATCGGCCGTAACAAAATCAAACGCCACCACGGTGAGAACGCTGGTAAAGGAAACACTGAGTCGGTCGGCCAGGTGCATACTGCCAAAATCCATCCAGAACACAGCCCAGGAGATAGCCACAATTAGAAAGAGCGGCAAAATGACATTACTGATGTAAAACTGCGGCAAACGGCTGATTTCGATGAACATGGTGCTGGTGGAAAATTCAAAATCTTCCCCCCGATACACTTCACTGACCACACTGTCAACGCGCCATTCATTGGTTTCCCAGGCCAAATCCTCACGCTCCAGACGCTCCCCTGCTTCCAGAAAATCTTCAGCGCCAAGAAACGTGACCTGCTCACTAGAATAAAAGAAAGGAGCTACAGTAAAGCTGAGGGTGTGATAGTCGAAGGGGAACTCTTCAAAGAAGAAGGGTTGCCAGATGTTGGCGTGGAACCGTTCCGTGTAGGTAACAAAGCCGTCGTAATCGATGGTCAGCGTTGTGTGTAGTCGATCACGCGGGCCGCGTACGTCTACTATTTCCAGATCGGGCCACCAGACATCGGTTTTGAGCATTTCAACGGCCGTTTCCCCCTGAAAAATCTTCGTCTTTGTCCCCGCCGCTGCCGGATCAAACGCCAATCGGCTGTCAAACCAGTCGGCATAAATAAAGGCTTCAATTTCAAATGTCTCTTCCCGTTCGTTAATGGCAAAGATATTCAAGCCGTACAGATCGACATACACTTCCACCGGGAACTGATCGGGTGGCGGGCTGGCAATGTTGGCTGTTGGGTCGGTTTGGGCCAGAACTGAGCCCGCCGAAGTTCCGCCACCAAACAACCATGCCCCCATCAGCAAAAACAAGCCTAGCAGCGCCCCCCGCCGGATGCCACGTGCCATATTCATTTGTCACTCTCACTTCTGGAAGTTAATAGATGCCCCGATTATACACGTTGCCCACTATTGCCACAGCGTTGTACTGAGCGCCGCCAAAGCAGGGCGCAGCGAGTTAAGGGGGAAAATTGCTAATCAAAATTCTTCTGAGGAATTGAACACGGACTTATACAGAGTTAACCGGAAAAACGGACCAGGAGGTGCTTGGCTGCGGTCGGCGTCTCGCCGCACCGCTAACTTTGCTAACATGGATACGACCGTATTTTAACATATCCTGCCGGGCAACGGCCGTTCTCTAAAATTGTAGAAGCA
>CBDUOF010000152.1:0-12090 GCA_965368765.1 uncultured Anaerolineae bacterium
ATTTGGCCTTGTGGCAAATCTATTCAGGATACCATTTGGGGTGTTCGGTTTATGGTTGCTATGGGGCGTATGTCGAAACGGCCGTTCGCCGCTCCGCGCCGCTGCCAACACCTTGCTTGCCTACAGCCTGCAAGCCCTGAGCTTCCGCCTCTGGTACAGCACCTGGCCCTTCCTCTGGCAACTGCTAGACGATGCCCCCACAGCAGATGGTCTTACTTTTCGTCTGCGCACTGGACTTTGGTTCCTGTTTACCGTTCAGCTTTCCGTCCTCATCTATGGACACCTGCGCGTTTATCTACTCGGCGGCAGCCAGCTTGCCGCTCATCTCATAGGCATTCCCTTCGTTTTTCTCCTGCCAGTCTTGCTGGCTTCAGCGCCAAATTGGCAAAACCGGCCAGCGCCTGGCTAAGATAGTGTAAGGTATACATTCCTTGCCCAGAGCGGCTGAAGTAAAACGATTAACGATGCTATTGGGGCATTCCTAGTACATTGTATTTCCATTCTTCGATTCACTTGGAATTGCTTGTATTGAGTCCCAGTGCTCAACAATCTTCCCATTTTCGTCAAACCGGAAAAAATCCATCGTGACGTATTGGTCATTCCCAGGCCATGTCTGGTGCGTATGCAGTGCCACCAACTCTCCCTCGGCAACAGCTCGTACAAATTCAATTTGCTTGCCGTCGTAATCGCGAGCCATTTCGTCAAAATAGTCGATAAAAGCCTGCTTACCATCACCCACTGCTGGGTTATGCTGGATATAATTATCCCCAACATATTTCGCAACCGCCTCAGCCGGATTGCCTAAATACGCCATCTTGTAGAACGCTATCGCATTCTTCTTATTTGCTGCCAGATCGTGTTTCATTCTTTCTCCTCGTATAATGTCGCTGAGCAAGCGACGATTTTCTTGCAGCAACTCCTCGTCGTAGCGAAGGTCGCTGTTTTCTCCTGGACAACTAGAACCCTTCCAGTACGATTTTTCCTCGCGCAGAGCCGCTTTCTATCCGTGCGTGCACTCCGCGCAAGGTCATCGCATCAATCTTCCCCGCTACGTCGGTAGCGGTGGAACGGATGCGACCGGCATCAACCAATGCAGCCACTTCATTCAACAGAATACTCTGTTCCTCCAAATCCGGTGTGCCAAAGAGCGGGCGAGTGAACATCAATTCCCAGTGAAGTGACACGGCTTTAAGCTTTAGCGGCATCGCATTGAGGACTTCCATGTCATCAATCAGGCCAAAACGACCCTGCGGCGCGATCAGTTGAACAATGTCCTCATAATGCTGCTCAGTTTGCGTCGTTGAGAACACAAAACCAGGCGCGCCAAGCCCAAGCGTTTCAACCTGAGGTGCCAAAGGTTGGCGGTGGTTGATCACGTGATGAGCGCCACATTCGCGCACCCAAGCCTCTGTTTCTGGTCGTGAGGCAGTGGCGATCACCGTTAGATCTGTCAGGGCACGCAAAAGCTGAATGGTGATCGAGCCAACGCCACCTGCGCCACCAATGACCAGTATACGGTTTCCGCCTTGCGGAGTCGGCCGTTTCACACTCAGCCGATCAAACAGCATTTCCCAAGCGGTGATGGCGGTGAGTGGCAGTGCCGCGGCCTCTGCATCGCTGAGGCTAGTGGGTTTGCGGCCAACAATGCGTTCATCAACAAGATGATATTCGCTATTGGTGCCCGGGCGGTCGATGGACCCAGCATAATAAACAGCGTCGCCGGGTTTGAAATTCTGCACTTTTGACCCGACGGACTCCACCACGCCAGCCGCATCAAATCCAAGAACGCGCCATTCGTTTGGTTCAGGTGGCGCTCCGGCGCGTAATTTCACGTCTACCGGATTGACCGACACGGCATTGACCTTGACAAGCAGATCGCGATTCTTAGCCTGGGGTATCTCGAGTACAATGTCTTGCAAGGCGTCATCCCGGTCAACAGGACCAGGGCATTTATAGCCAACAGCTTTCATTTTCATCGTTATTCTCCAGTTTCTGGTGAAAACGGGAAAGATCTTTGAATTTAAAAATAGTGATTCTCCCGTTTTCCCTGAGTAAACCACAACGAAATGGCCATTTTTACGCCAATAGACTTTTTGTGGTTTACCCTAAAGATTCCTTACAAGATTTTGTATTTTGATGCGGCTCATTTAGGAATGATTGTTACCACGTTACGACAAGCGTATACTACACAAGCAATTGCTACAAGTACGCACTTTTATTATAGATACTATCAAAAAGGATAGTAAGGAATTGTTCATGAAACAGGCAACGTATAGTTCTGAGAGAGGCTGTCCGGTTGAAGTCACCTTAAGCGTCATTGGTGGAAAATGGAAAGGGATCATTATCTATCATTTGATGACAAAAACGATACGCTTTAATGAATTGCAGCGAATGCTGCCGAATACCACACCGCGCATGTTGACAAAACAACTGCGCGAGCTTGAACAAGACGGGGTTGTCCATCGAGAGGTTTATCCACAAGTTCCCCCCAAGGTAGAGTATTCGTTAACCGATTTTGGCCGATCGCTGATTCCCATCGTGACTCAAATGGAAACCTGGGGTAATCAATTCGTGTCGAACATTATGCACGAACAGCCCCCCAATGGGTCTTCCAGCAAACGCGTCTCACAGCTGAAGGAGGCGTTTCCGGCCCCGAAAGCTGAGCAGTAGACGCAACAATCTCGATAATTCCAGCGGCAGACATTTCCCTTGACCGTCTCCAGGTGTACCGTTTTCATTTATAGGATTTATCTTCTCTAATTTAGTTGGAATGTGGGTATTTATGGATATGAATGAAGCGGCATTAATTACGGCCGTTACCAGCGCAATCAAGAACTCGCGCAAATACGGCGACACCAGTGAAGCCACCATTCGACAGCTGGCGGAAGAAGCGGCGCGGCAGCACAAGAAGCCCAAAGCGGCAATCAAGGCCGTGCGTGCCCGGCTGCACAGCATCATGGCGCCATACCTGGGTGACCCCAACTATACGGCCGTTGCCCGGCAGCTCAGCGAGGCGTTCCAGAATCACGACGACGCCCGCATCACTGAGCTTTGCCTGCAATGCCTGAACGCCCATCTTTCTACCCGCGAGCGGCTACCCATCATGGCCGACTTTTACGCCCAAATCTTTGCCGTCACCGGCCAACCCCAGGCTATTCTGGACATTGCCTGCGCCCTGAATCCACTGGCACTGCGCTGGATGTTCCCCAAAACCACAAATCCGTCCTCAGGTATCAGGGATTCGTTCAAGTTATATGCCTATGACATTCACGAGCCGCGGATTCAGTTTATCAACCATTACCTCCAATTGGAAGGGCTAGAACCACTGGCGCGGGTGCAAGATGTCGCGATGCAGGTTCCGCAGGAGCAGGCAGATGTGGCGCTATTTCTCAAAGAGATGCCCCGTTTTACCCGTAACTATGGTGATTTGGGACGGCCGTTGCTGGAAGCACTCAACGTCCGCTGGCTGGTTCTCTCCTACCCCAGCGTCAGCACCCACGGCGGACGGAACCTCACCAACCGCTATCGCGACTTCATGCAAAAGCTCATCGACGGGCTCGATTGGCCAGTGACAGAGCTGTTATTTGAGGGGGAACTGGTTTTTATAATCGATAAGCAAGGCCAGGGCGGACCACATTAAGGCAGAGACCTGACTGGTTGCTCCTTTCAGCCTTGAACAATGTTTAATCAACCGCTCTGGCCTGCTCAACACCTAATCGATACCGCACGGCGCAAGTTGCGCTGCGTTTCCGGCAATGAAATCATCCACTGCACGCACGGCCACGTCACAAACGCTAATCCGCCAGGTCCGCTGCAATTTCCAGTTCATCTTCTTTGGCCGCCTGCTGTGGCCGAACGCGATGATGCTTGGGCACCGTGACCGTTTCTGCCACCACAGCCTGCGTGTCTCTAATATTGAGCTGATCAAACAGGAACTCAAACTGCGCTTGCAGCACCTGCCCCAGATGTTCCTGCGAGTCGGCGGGCAAATCCCACCATTGCTGCTTCAAAGGACCAAAGGCCCGCTTGCGCTCACTATAAAAGAATTGATCCTCTGTTTGGCCTGCCTTCTGCGTCTGGTTGGCGCGAATATAGTCATAGGCCGCTGCCACCATGTCGGCTGGGGCATGATCATAAATCATGTTCTGGAACCCGGTAGCCAGATGCACTTCTACCGTGCCAACCTCTGGGAATTTGTGGAAAGCATCTGGCGGCAGTGTGGACGCCCCATGCTGTACCGCCCCACCAATACCATAGGTATCGCGCGCTGCCGCGCTCAGGGCGCGCAGGGTCTCAAAATCCACCTTCACCTGTGCCAGGGTGCCGTCGGGCAAGACCACGCCACCGTGGCTGGTACCGGTTTGCACAGAAATTTTAGAGATGCCGATGACGCCGTCCAGTTCGCGCCGATACCCTTGCATAAAGGCGTGCAGTTCTTCCACCGTAGAATTTTTATGGCCCACTTCGCCAATCTCGCCGCCCAACGAAATAGTGATGTCGTCCGGCTCCAAATCACGAGCATACCGCGTCAATTCAGCACACAGTGTGTAGTTGAGGCGCTGCTGTTCGTCCAGCGTGGGAAAGTCCAAATCGACCAGGGTGGAGGTATCAATGTCGATATTGTAAAAGCCAGCGGCGATGGCCTCTTGCATCAATGCTTTGACGGCTGCCAGCTCTTTGTCCGGGTCTGCCTGGTACGCTTTGGCCGACACTTGAAAATGGTCGCCCTGGATAAAAATAGGGCCACGGTACCCTTCTTTGATAGCGGCACCTATAAGAGAAGTTGTGTATTCGTACGGCCGTTGCCCGGTATAACCAATCTCCGAGCGGGCAATTTCTAGCAAAAGTGCGCCAGCATTGTGCGTGTGGGCCGCCCGAAAAATGGCGCGACCGGTGTTGAAGTTCATCCCCCGCACGTTAATGGCGGGAACCGTAAAATTATGCGGCACGTCCCCTCGGCCAATTGCCATATACAATTCATGGATCGACGCTGGATAGATGCCCAACGCCTGGCCCAATTCCCACAGCAGCCAGCGAGCCGTATCCCGGGTTAAACCAGTGCCAAAAACGGCCGTATAGACCACCGCGTCAACCTTTGACTTCAAGACCCCCTCGTTGCTAACCTGTACGCTGCTGCCTTCGACGCGGACACCGTCCGCCACATGATGAAACAATGTATCTACAGATTCAAATGCCTTCATAATCGTTGTCTCCTTTTGTGGAAAAGAGCCCAAGGAGGGCATCCTCCATTTGCTCATCCGCAGTTACGCATATAATTAAGGGAAGCCGCTACGCCTGAGTCGGCGGGTTCATCCTACAGTATAGTCGTGAATAGGAAGCTATTACAATGGACAGGAAGATGTTATGATATTTGTTACAGTCTACAAATGACAAAGGGCAGCTATGCTCTAGTGGTCTAACCGTTTTTGAAAAAGCAAGGAGTAAAAAATGACGAAAATAGGGATTTTGACAGGTGGGGGTGATGTGCCAGGGCTAAACCCATGCATCAAAGCCGTTGTGAACCGAGCCATCAGTGAAGGGTATGAGATCGTTGGCATTCGGCGCGGTTGGGGCGGCTTGCTAGAGTTAAACCCCGAGGACCCCGCATCGGTCGAAAAACACATACTTCCCTTAAACAATAATGTGGTGCGCACAATCGATCGGACTGGGGGGACAATGCTACACACCAGCCGCACCCATCCAGGTAAAGTAAAGCCAGCCGCAGTGCCCGATTTCTTGAAAGACCCGGACCACCCCGAGGCAGAAGAAGCGGATAGCAGCCTGCGTGATTTTACACCCCACGTCATGAAAAACCTGGAATATCTGGGAATCGACACCCTGATCCCCATCGGTGGCGACGATACGTTAAGTTATGGCGAACGATTACATAGTGAAGGCATCCGCGTTCTGGCAATTCCCAAAACGATGGATAATGATGTTTACGGCACAGATTACTGTATCGGTTTTAGTACGGCCGTTACCCGCAGTGTCCAATTTATTCACCAACTGCGCACCAGCACCGGCTCCCACGAACGTATCGCCGTCATTGAGCTGTTTGGGCGCAACTCCGGTGAAACCAGCCTGATCAGCTCCTATTTGGCTGGGGTCGACCGCGCCCTCATTTCAGAAGTACCTTTTGATCCAGAAAAGTTGGCCGAGTTAGTGGTAAAAGACAAAAATGCCAATCCCAGCAACTACGCGATGGTCACCGTAAGCGAAGGCGCCCACATCATGGGCGGCAAGATTGTTGAGTATGGCGAAGCAGATGCCTACGGACATCGTAAATTAGGCGGCATTGGTGAAATCACGGGCCAGGCGCTGAAGAAAATCACCGGCGAGGCCATCATCAATCAAAAGATCTCTTACCTCATGCGCTCCGGCGCCCCGGACGCGCTCGATTTAATGGTTGCCTCTAACTATGCCAATATGGCCATGAACCTGCTCAAAGATGGTATTAGTGGGCGGATGGTGGCGCTGCGAGACGGCAAATATACGCATATTCCCATGAGTACAGTCACGAGCGGTCTTAAACGGGTAGACGTGGATGAACTGTATGATGTTCAGGCTTACCGGCCCAGAATCCGCCACGTTTTGGGCAAGCCAATGTTTTTGTATTAAGCGCTGGTCGCTCCGAACGTCGGCGTTTGTAAAGGTAGCTTGAGGGTCTGTATGCACCGATTTTTTATCAGCCCGGAAAACTTAATAGGAGAACGGATCGTATTGGCGGCTGATGTGGCCCACCAGATTCGGAATGTCCTGCGCTTGCGCGTTGGGGCCACGATTATGGTGCTGGACAACAGCGGCTGGGAATATGAAGTGGTGCTGCGTCAGGTTGACAAACAGCAGGTGATGGGCCAAGCCATTGCCAAACGGCCGTCTCCCAACGAACCTGCCACCCAGCTCATCCTTTACCAAAGCTTAATGAAGCGCGACAAATTTGAGTGGGTGTTGCAAAAAGGGACCGAAATTGGTGTCAGCCGCTTTGTACCGCTGGTAACCCAGCGCAGCCTGGTTCAAGAAGTTGACATAAAAGAAGGAAAGCTGTTTCGCTGGCAAAAAATCATGACTGAAGCAGCCGAGCAATCGCGCCGAGGGCGCATTCCTGTGCTGGACACGCCGCAAACATTGCCCCAGGCGCTGGCAGAACATCCCGCGCGGCCCGGACTGATTGCTTGGGAGGAGGCAACGGGGTTAACGTTGCGCGCCGCATTGGCTGGCTGGGAACGGCCGTCTCACCTCTCCCTATTTATTGGGCCAGAAGGCGGCTTCGCCAAAGAAGAGATTGAGGCCGCAGAGATGGCCAATATTAAACCCATAACCCTTGGCAAACGAACCTTGCGGGCAGAAACGGCCGCTTTGGTTGCCGCCGCCCTTGTTTTATACGAACTCGAACCCATCTAAAATTGGAACGTCTTGAATGCTTTATCTAATTGCAACCCCCATAGGCAATCTTGGCGATATCACCCTGCGGGCGCTGGAAACATTGCGCCAGGTGGACGTGGTCGCCAGCGAAGACACCCGGAAGACAGGTCTGCTGCTCAAGCATTTTGAAATTAGCAAGCCGCAGCTCGCCTTTCACGAACACAACGAAGCCAAGGCAGGTCACAAAATCATGAACCTGCTAGCCGAAGGCAAGTCGGTGGCAGTCGTGACGGACGCGGGTACGCCAGGCATCTCTGATCCTGGCTACTCGATTGTGCAGCGCGTCGTGGCGGATAATGTGCCCGTCACCATGATTCCAGGGCCAACAGCGTTGATTATGGCGCTCGTGCTGTCTGGATTGCCAGCCCACGCCTTTACCTTTCGGGGCTTTCCCCCGCGCAAAAGCGGCAAGCGGCAGCGCTTTATGGCCGTCGATGCCGAGTCGCCGCATACGCTCATTTTTTATGAAAGCCCGTACCGAATCAGAGCGTTTTTGGCGGATGCGCTGGAAGTTTATGGGGACAGGGATACGGCCGTTTGCAATGAGCTCACCAAGCTTTACGAATCTGTCCACCGGGGAACGCTTTCTGAGCTGATGGCTCATTTTGAAACGGAAGAGCCGCGTGGAGAATATGTTGTGGTAATCGGTGGTCGTTAATCCGGTTTCAGCAATCGGCAGCCGCTGGACCGATTACCATTCCCCAACTCCAGTCACTTGTGATATTGTTCGCCCGCTAGAATCGTGCAGGCACGATACAGCTGTTCCAATAAAAGAACCCGGGCCAATTCGTGGGTAAACGTAAGTGGGGAAAGGGAAATTTGCTCGTGGCAGGCGGCCAGCACATCGTCTGAAAAGCCTAATGGGCCCCCGATGAGAAAAGCGATACGGCCGTGCCTCACCACCTGTTTTTGCAGCCAAATTGCAAAATTAGGACTACTGCGCAGCTTGCCCGTGGGCGTAACGGCAATTAGGCGATGACTGTCCGCGACAGCCTGCAAAAGCTGTTCCCCCTCTCGCCCGATTGCCACCCCATCAGGCACACTGCGCCCGACCACATCTTTCACTTCTACCAGTTCGACTGTGGTGTAATGGCTCAAGCGCTTGACATAATCGTTTTGGGCGGACAGCCACGCCTTGTTTTTAATTTTTCCCACAGCGGCAAGGGTGAGACGGCCGTTTAAGCGCATGAGTCGATAAGCAGTAATCGGTAAACGGAAATCGGCGGCCAATGAACCAACTACCGTTTACCGATCACCACCTTAACTGATAACGCCCAACATCCGACCGCCTTCAATGATGGTGTCGGCACAGTAATTAATATCTTCTATGCAGTGTGCTGCCGAAACGCAGGCCCGGAGCCGAGCAAGCCCTTCTGGCACTACGGGCGCCACAACCGCCTGAACAAAAATGCCACGGTCCTGGCAATATTTGGCTAGAGCGGCTGCCAGTTCGGTACTGCCACAAACCACAGGCACGATGGCCGTCTCTGTGACAAGCAGATCAAAACCAGCCTCGCGCAGCCGTCCCGCAAAATGATCATAGTTATCTTGCAGCTTCTTCACCCGCCACGGCTCTGCTTCAATCACGTCAAAAGCAGCTTTAGCCGCTGCAGCTGAAGCGGGCGGCACGGCGGCCGAAAAGATGAAGGCGCGCGCCTCGTGCTTTAAAAATTGAATCAACTTGTGATTGCCGGCAACGTACCCACCGGCACTAGGAATCGATTTGCTCAGCGTTCCCATTTTGATATCGATGCAGTCAGATGGCATGTCGAAATATTCTTCAATACCGTGGCCTGTCGCACCCAACACACCAATTGAGTGGGCTTCATCAATCATGAGGTATGCGCCATATTTGCGGCACAGGCGCACCACTTCTGGCAAATTGATGATGTCACCGTCCATGCTAAAGACGGCATCGGCGATCACCAGTTTACGGCCATTTTCCCCCGCTTCCTGCAATCTCCTTTCCAAATGATCCATATCGTTGTGACGAAAACGGGTCAATTTTGCCATCGCCAACATACAGCCATCGACGATACTGGCATGATTGAGCTTGTCGCAAATGACCGTATCACCCTTGCGCAGCAGGCTAGAAATCGTCGCCAAATTGGTCACATAACCGCTAGAAAAGGTAATGGCTGAATCGGTTTGCTTAAACGCTGCAATCCGACTCTCCAACTCATTGTGCAGCTTTAGAGAGCCAGCCAGCAGCCGAACACCATGTGTTCCTGTGCCGTATTTATCTACGGCAGCTTTGGCCGCTGCATTTATCTCTGGGTGGCCAATCAATCCCAAATAGGAGTAGCTCCCCAGCATAATCATCTCGCCGCGATTTTCTACATTAACACGGCCGTTTGGCAAAATATCCTGTGTTGCCTCCAGGTAAAAATATACGCCAATGTCCTTATAATGTTCCACATCCCACAACATTTCTGGAACGAGTTCTACTTTGTTCAACGTGGATTCTCCAATCATTGAATTCTCCTCTTCAAAATAAATTTTCAGGCTGTCGCCAATTTGCCTGAACTGCTGCATTCTACCAAGATAAATAGATAAAGTTGAAGAATCAGCAAAACAGCGCGCTAATTTTATCGCTTGCGCCATCATTTCCCAAACAAGTTACGTAATCCAGGCTAAATTGTTGCTCAGAAACGGCCGTTTCGCCTTGCTCCTGCTCTGCAATCCTGCGACAATCCCGTAGATCGGTAAACGGTAATCGGTTAGCAGTAAACGGTAAACCGATAACGGATGACGGCGTTCCCATTACTGGAGATAGATGCCCAAACCTACCCGAATCATCAAATGGCGCATCCGACGCCAGCAGCGCAGACAGCGCAGTGGCCTGAACGTGTTTCGTTGGTTCACCGTGCTATTTTTGGCGTTGGCCACGGCCGTTTTCACCTTTTTGCTATTGGGGATTGTGGGCGTAACGGCCGTTTTCGCCAGCTTCACCCGCGACTTACCCGACTTCACCGAACTGGAACAGCTCGGCCAAAGCAACAGCAGCGCCTTCGAAACCACCAAAATCTACGCCTGGGGCAATCCCACCCAGGCCAACCCAGCACAGCGCGATCTCACCCTCATCTACGAAATCATCGATCCGCTGGGTGGCGACCGCCAGTGGGTGCCGCTCGACCAAATTCCGCAGCAGCTCATTGACGCCACCATCGCCATCGAAGACCGCACCTTCTGGACCAACCAGGGCTTCGATATGGTCGGCATTGGCCGCGCCTTCAATGAATTCATCCTGCAGGGCGGCGATATTCAGGGGGGCTCCTCCATCACCCAGCAAGTGGTCAAAAACAACCTCATCGAACCGGAACGGCGCATTGTGGGCGATGTGGGCTTGGACGATTATCAGCGCAAGCTTGAGGAGCTGCTGGTCGCCCGACAGGTCACCCAGAATTACAGTAAAGAACAAATTTTGGAATGGTATCTGAACACCAACTTCTACGGCAATCTGGCTTACGGCATCGAAGCCGCCGCCCGCATCTACTTCGACAAACCTGCCGCCGACCTAACGCTAGCCGAAGCCACCTTACTGGCCGCCATCCCCCAATCGCCGGCAATTAACCCGATCAACAACCCGGAAGCGGCCAAAGTGCGACAAGAACTGGTGTTGAATGCCATGGTGCGGGAAGAGATGCTTTCGGCAGAAACGGCCGAATCCACCAAAGCCCTCCCCGTCCCTGTCGTCAACGCCATCGCCGACCGCTTCGACATCATCGCGCCCCACTTTGCCCTGTACGTGCAGCAGCAGCTGGAGCAGCTGTTCGGCCCTGAGCTGGTGCTCGGTGGCGGCCTGCGCGTTTACACCACGCTCGATCTCACCATCCAGCAGCAGGCAGAATGCGTGGCGCGGGCGCACGTCAGTCGCCTGTCCGGCGCGATTGGCCCCGGCCTCCCCGCCGACGAACAGAGCAGCTGTAATGCCCTGGCCTTCCTGCCACCATTGGCTGCCGGGGATGAAGGCGTGGATCGGGATGTGGGCAATGCGGCCGTTCTCATGCTAGACCCACGCACGGCCGAAATCAAAGCGATGGTGGGCAGTTTGAATTATTGGGATGCCAGCATCGACGGCTCGTTTAACGTGGCGGTCGATGGCCTGCGCCAGCCCGGCTCCTCGTTCAAACCATTCACCTACCTCACCGCCCTTAGCCAGGGCTACTCTGCTGCCAGCATGGTGCTGGACGTAGAAACCGATTTCAGCGAAGCCAACAACGGCCTCCCCTACGTACCGCAAAACTACGACCGCCAGTTCCACGGCCCCATGCGGCTGCGGCAGGCGTTGGCCAACAGCTACAACGTGCCCGCCGTGCAGGTGATGAGCTGGGTTGGGGTGAACAAAGTGTTGCGCACCGCCCACAGCCTGGGCATCAACAGCCTGGACCAGGGTAGCGGCAGCTACGGCCTTTCCCTCACCCTCGGCGGCGGCGAAGTGACCTTGCTCGATATGGTCTACGCCTTTTCGGTCATGGACAACATGGGCGTGATGGTCGGCCAGCCCCGCCCGGCGGAGCAAATTCGCCCGGGCTACCGCACGCTGGACCCTGTGGCCATCCTGCGCGTGGAAGACCAAAACGGCAACGTGCTGTACGAATACAATCAACCGCAGCGACGTGAAATCTTGACGGCGCAGTTGGCCTACCTGATGAACGACATCTTGTC
>CBDUOF010000153.1:0-12082 GCA_965368765.1 uncultured Anaerolineae bacterium
GCGGGGCTACGATTTGCTCATTATCGATACGGCCGGTCGCCTGCACACCAAATTCAACCTGATGCGTGAGCTTGAAAAAGTGTATAGCGTCTGCAAAAAGAGCGTGCATGCCGCCCCTCACGAAGTGCTGCTGGTGCTTGATGCGCCCACCGGGCAAAATGCCCTGGTGCAGGCAGAAAAGTTCAAAGAATCGGTCAACGTCACTGGCGTTATCCTCACCAAGCTGGACAGCACAGCCAAGGGGGGCATGGTGTTTGCCATCTATCGGGAGCTTGGCTTACCCGTGCGCTTCATAGGCACTGGCGAACGCATCGAAGATTTGGCTCCGTTTGACCCGGATCAATTTATTGACGGGTTGTTCGAGCAGTAGCTGAGGATTTTTATGGCCATCCGTGGATCGCTTTGTGATCGCTATGGCTACATACTAAACAAATCACCAAAAGGAAACGTGCAGTAAAAACAGAAATTCTTTTGGTCGATCTGATTCAAAAAGCTTTTTGACGTTTTTATAAGAAGGAAGAATTCAAAAATGGACGAAATAGCAGATAAACTAACCAATTTGCAACAGACCGTAAACTTATTGCGGAGGCGTCTTTGACGTACCTGCCAAAGCGTTGAAAGTGGCACAACTTGAGCAAGTCGCAGCAGCGCCCGGCTTTTGGGATGATTCGGCAAAGGCGCAGTCAAAAATGCGTGAGCTAACCAGATTGCGTGATCAGGTAACGGTTTGGGAAACATTGAGCCGTCGCCTCACGGATGCGCAGGAGCTGGTAGCGCTGGAAGATGAAGAGTTATCTGCAGAGCTGGCAAAAGAAGCGGATAGTTTGGAACGTATTATTGCCAAGCTGGAATTTGAAACGCTCTTCTCTGGCCAATATGATGATGAAGATTGCATTTTGGCAATTCATGCTGGGGCAGGTGGTACAGAAGCGCAGGATTGGGCACAAATGTTGGAGCGTATGTTTATGCGCTGGGCCGATTCGCACGGCATGGTAGTGGATATTGTGGATGAGAGTGCGGGCGATGAGGCCGGTATTAAAAGCGTGATGATGGCGATTAAAGGCAGCTATGTATACGGCCGTCTTCAATCAGAGCGGGGCGTGCATCGTTTGGTGCGTATTTCTCCCTACGACTCATCCAGCCGCCGCCATACCTCTTTTGCGAAAGTGGAAGTGTGGCCCGATGTGGCGGAAGAGATTGAAATTGAGATTGATGAGAAAGATTTGCGCATGGATCGCTTTAAGGCAAGTGGGGCGGGTGGCCAGCATGTTCAGAAAAACGAAACCGCCATCCGCATTACCCATATTCCTACCGGCATTGTCGTTTCTTGCCAAAACCAACGGTCGCTGACCCAAAATCGGGAGATGGCGATGAAAATTCTCAAGGCGCAGCTTTTTGATCTGGAACAACGCAAACAGGAAGCAGAAATGGCTGCGCTGAAAGGTGAGGACGTGGATGCGGGCTGGGGCAGCCAAATTCGCTCTTACGTCCTTCATCCCTACAAAATGGTAAAAGACCATCGCACCAACTATGAAGTAGGTAATACCCAAGCGGTGCTAGACGGCCGTGTAGACGATTTCATGGAGGCTTACTTAAAGCTTAAAGTAGGCCAAACAGAGTTAACTTAAGTTCTCACATTGCAGCGGAGGCAACCACATGGCAGACAGACAGAAAAAACCAGGCTCAGGCGCACGCCGCCCGGCAGGGCAACGTAGCCGCAAGCCAACGTCAACCGGCTCAGCTTTGCGGAAAGCAGCCCTCAAACGGCGGGTACGGCCGTCTGCCAGAGCTGCTGCCCGCAAAGCCGCGATCAACCAAAAGCCAATGCCAAAACCGCCAGCGCGACGCATTCCGCCGCGGCGTCCGGCCGTTGCGGCTGCGGGAGCAGTTTCTGCTGAACTGGCTGGCCAAATTGACCGCATTCAAGACAAATTTGAGCGGCTGGAAGCACAGGCACAACTGGAAGATATTTTTACGGCCGTTGGCAATATCGATAATAAGTTGACGCAGCTGCCATTCGATTTAGAAGCGTTACGTGATCGGGGATACGTCCATTCTGGTCTTCTGGAGGATAAGCTGGAGGCGATTGATGACAAGTGGGACGAGGTGCGGCCCCGTGTTGAAAAAGCACTGAGTGACCAGGTTACTCGCCTGGACCGTGAGCTGGATCAAACGGAACGCCAGGTGAATCGCTTAGGCAATGCCAATGCGGGGCTGGTGAAGACGGTGGATTCGGCCGTAGACAGCCTGGGTAGTCGTATCACCGCTGCGCGTCGCGCCTTGGATGGCCTTTACGACGGCATTGAAAGTGAGCTCAACCAGATAGAATATGGTCTGGGGAACGTTGGCAAGATGCTGGATTTGATCTCTGGGTCACAGGAAATCCGTCTGTTGGAAGCGGAGGGCCCTTTGTTGGCCGTCGCAGCTGAGTGGCAGCAGGATGGAGACGAAGGGCCTGAGGGCTATCTATTTCTGACGGACCAGCGTTTGCTCTTTGAACAGCGCGAAGAAGTCGTAACCAAAAAGCGCTTTGGTCTCTTTAAGGCAGAGTCAGAGATGGTGCAAAAGTTGCAGATTGAAGTCCAGGTGCATGAGATTGAGCAAATTGCCCACAAAGAGGAAGGCGGTTTCCTGGGCATGGGCAAAGATGATATTTTGGAGTTAGTTTTTGCCGCTACCGCGCCGCTGTCTCGGGCGCGTTTCCATTTGCAAGGGCAGGAGTCGGAGGATTGGGCTGCTATGATCAATCGCATTCAGTCGGGTGAGATTGATAGCGATCGTTCAGATGAGTATGTAGATGAGTTGGAGACAGCTGGCATTGTTAGCGCGAGCTTCCCGGAAAAGTGTCCTGGTTGTTTTGCAGCTGTTCCAGAGCAGCCGCGCGGCGTAACCAGCTATGTTTGCGAATATTGTGGGGCAACCGTGCTGCCAGATACGGCCGCTTCTTAGTCAGATTAACGCCAACTAGGTGATTAATTGGAAATTGGAATTAGGACTTGGCAAAAACGGCCGTTTTTTGTATACTTCTTAGCTTGCTTATGCTTACGTAA
Source organism: uncultured Anaerolineae bacterium (assembly GCA_965368765.1). Taxonomy (GTDB): domain Bacteria; phylum Chloroflexota; class Anaerolineae; order Promineifilales; family Promineifilaceae; genus Leptofilum. The sequence goes on from CBDUOF010000153.1 coordinate 3,051, forward strand.
TTCTTATGTGAAATCGTTGACATATTGACGAATACCGATATAATCACTCACCGTAAAACCTGCCACGACTTTCAAGAGCGTTGGTCCTGATCAGACCATACGCTCTTTTTCCGTGTTTACGGTATTTAATCAAACAGACTCGATTTACTCGTGTGCATGTGCAAATTCAGTATATTTTTAATTAGGGTTAGAGCCTTATTCTATTTTGGGAGGTCACCTGGTGGAGACAACAGAATTCCGCTCGTTACGCATTAGTTTAGCATCCCCGGACCACATGCGGTCATGGTCATATGGCGAGGTTACAAAACCTGAAACCATCAATTACCGCCGTTTGCGACCAGAGAAAGATGGTCTGTTTTGTGAGGCAATTTTTGGCCCGACGCGTGACTGGCAATGTTATTGCGGCAAGTACAAGAATGTTCGTTACAAGGGAATTGTTTGTGACAAATGTGGTGTTGAGGTTACTCGTTCGGCCGTACGGCGTGAGCGAATGGGGCATATTGAATTAGCCGCTCCGGTAGCACACGTTTGGTATACGCGACGTGTTCCCAGCCATATGGGCTTATTGCTCAATGTTTCCCGTCGCAACTTAGATCGGGTTCTTTATTTTGCCCAATACGTCATTACCAGCGTTGATGAAGAAGCGCGTCAACGTGCCCTCAAGCGGCTGGAAGAAGAACTGGTAGAAGCCGAGCTCAAGTTTGAAGAAGATTTGCAATCCAATATTGGCGACGCCACCTCCGATGCGCAGGTGCGTTTGGTTGAGCTGGAAGCACGTCTGCAATCGCAGAACGATTCTTTCGATGAGCGTCTTGCTGTATCGACGGATGAAGTTGTTAATGAAGCCCAATCTGTCGAACGCCGACTGGAAAACCTGAAAGGGACCGAAGCCAGTGAAGATATCGTTTTGGGCGATGTGGTCATTGTGAAGTCCGGTGAAACCGTCGGTCGGGAGCACAGCGTCTTGGTACAAGAGGCTACATCCGAACGGCTTACCCAGGTTCAGAAAGAGAGCGAAGAGGATCATCAGAGCGATGTTGCGACGATGCAAAAAGAGATCGAAGAGCTTCGCACGGAAGCCGACGTGGTCGGTGTGGATCTGCGGGATGAGCTTACGCAAAAATTGACCCGCCTGCGGCAGCAGGCACAGGCAAACCGGGAGCAGCTAGAAAGCCTGGAGCCAATGGTCTTCCTCAATGAAAATGATTACCGTGAACTAAAAAGCAAATTCGGGAATGTGTTCCGTGCCGATATGGGCGCTGAAGCGTTATACGACATTCTGAAAAAGATGGATCTGGACAAGCTCTCTCGTGAACTTTGGCGAGAGGTTCGTACCACCCGGTCCAAGCAGGCGGCCAAGCGAGCCACGAAGCGTTTGCAGGTAGTGGAAGCGCTGCGCAAAAGCGGCAATCGTCCGGAATGGATGATTTTGACCGTACTGCCCGTTATTCCCCCAGACCTGCGCCCGATGGTTCAGCTAGACGGTGGCCGATTTGCAACGTCTGATCTTAATGATTTATATCGCCGCGTGATCAACCGAAACAATCGTCTCAAGCGGCTTTTAGAGCTTGGTGCGCCCGACGTCATTGTGCGCAATGAAAAGCGCATGCTCCAGGAAGCAGTTGACAGTTTGATTGACAACAGTCAGCGGGGTAAGGCACTCAGTCGTCGTGGACGTCGTGAGCTGAAATCTTTGTCTGACATGCTCAAAGGTAAGAAGGGGCGCTTCCGGCGAAACTTGCTGGGTAAACGTGTCGATTACTCTGGCCGTTCCGTGATTGTGGTTGGGCCGACGCTGAAACTGGGCCAATGTGGCCTGCCAAAGACGATGGCGCTCGAGCTGTTCCGGCCATTTGTGATTAGCAAATTGGTGGAATATGGTCACGCCAGCAATGTTAAGGGCGCACGTCGCTTTATTGAGCGCCAGCCACCCGAAGTTTGGGAAGTTTTAGAAGAGGTGATTCAGGGACGGCCGATTTTACTGAACCGTGCCCCGACGTTGCATCGCCTGGGTATTCAAGCATTTATGCCGATGCTCGTTGAGGGCAAGGCCATTCAGCTGCATCCGCTGGTTTGTGCCGCATTTAACGCCGACTTCGATGGTGACCAAATGGCTGTCCATGTGCCGCTTTCCCAGAGAGCCGTTAAGGAAGCCAAAGAGTTGATGATGGCGACACGCAACCTGCTGAAACCATCTGATGGTCAGCCGATTGTGGGTCCGTCCAAAGATATGGTACTGGGTGTTTACTATCTGACGCTGGTTGTAGACGGCCGTTTAGGTGAAGATAGCAGATTTGGCAGCATGGAAGAAGTTGAAACTGCTTACGAATTGGGCTACGTAGACATCCATGCCAGGATCAAGCTGGAAGTGGATACCTACTTCAAAGATGATCACAGCCGGTATGCTGATGGCAAAGCGCACACCCGCATCATCGAAACATCACCGGGTCGTGTTCTATTCAATATGAAGCTGCCTGAAGAGTTCCGTTTTGTTAACCGCGTACTGGATAAGGGTGGGGTGAATAGCCTGATCAACCGGGTATACCGGATGTTGGGTGATGAAGTGACGGTCGAGCTGGTAGACGCCATAAAGAATATTGGCTTTAAGTATGCCACTATTTCGGGTACGACCATTGCTGTGGCCGACCTGACTATTCCCGAGGAGCGTCAAGGCATCCTGGATGATGCCCTGGGGCGTGTCAATGAAATTGATCGCCAATACCGCCGTGGTCTGCTGACTGAAGAAGAACAATATCAGCGTACCATTGAGCAGTGGAACGAAGCCAAAGATAAAGTTGAGGTTGCGGTGCGAAACGCAATGGATCCCGCCAGCCCAATTGCTGTTATGGCGCTTTCTGGTGCTGGTAAGGGTGGCTTTGGCCCGATTACACAGTTGGCGGGTATGCGTGGTTTGATGGCGGATCCGCAGGGAAAGATTATTCCTGTTCCGATTCAATCTAACTTCCGAATGGGGCTGGATACGCTGGAATATTTCATTTCCACTCATGGTGCGCGCAAAGGTTTGGCCGATACCGCACTGCGTACGGCCGATGCTGGCTACCTGACGCGACGTCTGGTCGATATTGCGCAAGAAATGATCGTGATGGATGATGATTGTGGTACGAGCAAAGGCATTTGGGTCAGACGGTCGGATAACTTTGGCAAGCAGACCCTGGCTGAGCGTATTCTTGGTCGCGTTGCCGCAGCTCCTGTAGCTGATCCGGAAACTGGTGAAATCATTATCCAGATGGGTGAACATTTCACTGATTCAATTGCAGAACAAATTGATAGCATGGGTGCTGAGGAAGTCTATGTGTACTCCGCTATGACTTGTGAGATGCGTAGGGGCATCTGTGCCAAATGCTACGGCATTGATTTGGCGCGTGGCAAGCCAGTTGAACAAGGAACGGCCGTTGGTATTGTGGCTGCTCAGTCCATTGGTGAACCAGGAACGCAGCTAACACTGCGAACCTTCCACACCGGTGGTACCGCTTCAGCAGGTGGAGACATTACCCAGGGTTTGCCCCGTGTTGAAGAGCTATTTGAAGCCCGCCAGCGCCCCAAGGGTGAAGCCGTCATTACCGAGATCGGTGGTACCGCAGAGATTCGGGTCATAGATGGGGTTCGTCATGTTTTTGTAACCGATTTGCGCTTGATTGACGATCTGTACGAAATTGCCGATGGATGGGATGTAAAAGTCGGCGATAATGATTCAATTGATGCGGGTGGTGTCCTGGCTGAGAAAGAAGATGAGGTCGTTGTGGCACGCCACGGCGGTCGCGTTAGCCGCGACGGAAACACCATCAAAGTAACCTGGGAAAGCAAAGACGAGCGCGATAATGAAATTCCAGCTGGAATGCGCTTGCTCATTTCCGATGGGCAGACCGTTGGTGCTGGCGAACAGTTGACCGAAGGGTCCAAAAATCCGCACCGCATTCTGGAGATTTTAGGCCGAGACGCCGTGACGCAATACCTGCTGCGTGAGATGCAGCAAGTTTACCGTCCGCAAGGTCAGAACATCCACGACAAGCATTTTGAAGTGATTATTCGTAAAATGCTGAGCAAGGTGATGGTTACCTCTTCTGGTGATACCGAGATGTTGCCGGGTGAGCTGATTGAAACCTCAATCTTTCAGGCGAACAATGAAGAGATCATGGAAGAGGGTGGTCAGCCTGCGCAGGCTGAGCCAGTTCTGCTCGGTATTACCAAGGGAGCGTTGAACACTGATAGCTTCCTCTCAGCTAGCTCCTTCCAGCACACGATCAAGGTTTTGGCCGGTGCTGCAATTGCCGGGCGTGAAGATGATTTGATTGGTCTGAAGGAAAATGTCATTATCGGTAAGCTGATTCCTGCCGGAACCGGATTTGGCGTTCACGCCAATAAACGTGAAGAGCTGGAAGCACCCGTTGAGGATGAAGAAGTACTGGAAGATGCAGTTAGTTTCTCCGGGGCTCTGATTGACGATAATACGGACGACGCGATCTTGGAAGCAATTGCCGCTGCTGCCGCAGCAGAGGCAGCCAGAGATCAGTTGGAAATGCCTGCAGTCGATGGCAAAGCGGAAGAAGCGTAAGTAACCGCAGCGCTTTTCGTGTAAATTAGAACGGCGACCCAAGAGAGGGTCGCCGTTTTTTTTGCATAAGCAGCTTGATCGATTTGGACTTTAGGCTGTGTCTTGGCCTAGTTTACTCGTTGGGAATATTGGCCGACATGGCCGACATTTTTACGCTAGGAATCTCTCTGTAAAAGCATGTCGGAGAGCTGAATGAGAGCGGTATAGGCAGCGCCTGAAGGTTGTGCTTCTTCCAGATGCTGTAGAGCGGTTTGAGAGTAGAAAGTGGCGCGCTGAACAGCGAAGCTGCGTGCACCAGTGATATTGAGCAGCCTAATCACTTCCTGGACAAACTGCTCGTCGGTGGATTCATGTTTATAAAGCTGCTGCAAGGTATTGTCCTGGCTAAGACCGTAAAGTACGGGCAATGTTTTCTTCTTCGTGAGAATGTCGGTGGATGCAGATTTGCCAATGACGGCTTCATCTCCCCAAATGCCTAAAATGTCGTCGATGACTTGAAAGGCGAGCCCAAGATTAAGGCCAAACTGGGCGTAATTGTGGACCGTTTCTTGAGCGCAACCTGCTATTAATGCGCCTAATTCTGTGCAAAGAGAGAGGAGAACGGCCGTTTTCCCCCGAATCATCGCCAGATATTCATCCACGCTAACCAGCTCTCGGGTTTCAAAATCCATATCCGCATGCTGCCCCTGGGTGAGCCGGACACAGGTTTCGTCAAAAATACGGAGGGCATGAACGGCCGTTTCTGCCGCAATGCCACGATCCACTAACCGATTTAACGCCAAGTGTGCATAGGCAAACATGGCATCACCCGCATTGATTGCCTGTTCTTGACCCCAAATTGTCCAGAGCGTCTTGCGTCCACGACGCGTGGGACTGGCATCTTCAATATCATCATGAATCAGTGAAAAGTTGTGTAGCAGTTCGATGGCTGCTGCTGCAGGAACAGCTTGCTCCCAGTCGCCGCCAGCCGCTTGACAGGCCAGTAGACAAATGACAGGCCGGATTTGCTTACCGGCGTTAACCTCGGTGGGTTGAAGCTGGTCGTTGACCCAGCCCATGTGGTAATGCATCATGCCGTGGTACAAATCTGGAACATTATTTGTGACCTTAAGCACGGCCTTCATTTCTTCATTAACTGCCTGGCGCATTTGTTGCGAAAGATTTTTGAATTCGTTCATAAGTAAAAATGGGGGATACGGATGAGTGGGTAGAATCAATTATGAAATCCAAACTCGTCTTATTTAAGATATTGGGTATGCAAAGGCGTTTGGCCTAGAGCAGGAATATTGTGCGCACCGGCGCAGAACATCGCGATGCGTAATTCATCGCTGACAGTTTCGGCCATTTCGATGACGCCCGCGACGCCGTCTTTATTGGCGGCACGTAAAAAATCGCCCGCAAAGCCAACAATATTTGCACCGAGCGCAATACATTTGGCAACGTCAATGCCATTGCCGATACCGCCACTGGCGATTATGGGCAGGTGTGGCGCGGCACGTCGGCAATATTGGATAGATACGGCCGTGGGAATGCCCCAATCAATAAATGCCCCAGCCACACGCGCATGTCGCGCAGTGGGCGCCCGGTACATCTCAACTTGGCTCCAGGAAGTACCACCGGCGCCAGCTACATCGATGGCAGCAACACCGGCCTCGGCCAACTGGCGAGCGCTCTCTTCGGCAAAGCCCCAGCCAACCTCTTTGGCAATCACTGGCACCGGCAGCTGGCGGCAAATTTGGGCCACTTTGCTCAGTAAATTGGCGAAGTTACCGTCACCTTCTGGCTGAACAGCTTCTTGCAAGGCATTGAAGTGCAAAATAAGCGCGTCCGCCTGGCACATCTCGACAGCCCGAAGACAGTGGCTCAGGCCGTAACTGTAGTTGAGCTGCACGGCGCCGATGTTGGCAAAGAGCAAGATATCGGGGGCAACCTGACGGACATGGTAGGTGCTGGCCAGGCTATCATCTTCAATGGCGGCGCGTTGGGAACCAAGCCCCATTGCGATTCCAACTTCCTGGGCCGCTTCAGCCAGAATCCGGTTAATCTTGCCAGCCTCAGGCGTGCCGCCCGTCATAGACGAAATGAGCAGTGGGGTAGTGAGCGGTTTGCTAAAAAGGGAAGTTGTTGTGTCTACGGCAGCCAGATCGATTTCTGGCAGTGCCTGGTGCATAAAAAAATATTGTTCCAAACCGGAGGTGAGTTTATTGAAGGTGACATCTTCTTCAAGATTAATGCGAATGTGATCGGCTTTACGCCGCTCGTGAATTTGGACATCGTTGTGGTTGGCCACGGCCGTGTTATTTTTTGGCATACACGTCTCCAATTCTCCTATTCTGCAATTGAGTATACCGTGACGGTGGCAGTTGTGCGAGAATAGCGCACCCTGATTATGCTCCCGTTCAGACGATGTGTAAGCATAGGGTGTGTACACTATTGCCTGGTTTGTACGCGCTGTCAGGCGGCAGCTTATAACAAGACAGCGTATGTCTGGCGTATGCAAGCCGCTCTAATAGTGTACGGTCCGTCATTCGTCCGCCACCCTCGGCTAAGATACAATAGTCATTACCTGAACAACCTACAGTTAAGTGCCAGTCAATAGGCGTAATCCCGGTAGCTAAACGGCCGTACGTCCTCTTATTTCTTATTACTTTTTGTGCCTAAATGGCTGGCAGGCAAGCCCGTTTTGCCGCTGATTGGCGAATGGGCACAACTATGAAGGAGACACGATGCGCGTTTTAATTACAGGGGCCGCTGGCTTCCTCGGCTCCCACCTTTCGGATCGGTTTATTGCCGAAGGCCATACCGTCGTGGGTATGGATAATCTTATTACTGGCAACATGGATAATATTGCTCATCTGATGGGTCATGAGCGGTTCAGCTTTATGAAACATGACGTGAGCAACTACATTTACGTCCCAGGCGAAATCGATGCCGTGCTTCATTTTGCCTCACCCGCCAGCCCCAATGATTATCTTGAACACCCGATTCCAACTCTCAAAGTGGGTTCGTTAGGCACCCACAACACACTCGGTTTGGCCAAAGTAAAAGGGGCTCGCTACCTCCTGGCCTCCACCTCGGAAGTGTATGGCGATCCGCTGGTTAGCCCGCAGCCTGAAACATATTGGGGCAACGTCAACCCGATCGGGCCGCGCGGCGTGTATGACGAAGCGAAGCGATTTGCGGAGGCAATGACCTTGGCTTACCAGCGATATCATGGTTTGGAAACGCGGATTGTGCGCATTTTTAACACCTATGGCCCTCGCATGCGCCTGAACGACGGCCGTGTGGTCCCGAATTTTATTCACCAGGCCCTTACAGGAGAGCCGCTGACGGTTTATGGCGATGGCAGCCAAACGCGTGCTTTTCAATATTATAGCGATCTGGTCGATGGCATTTATCGCCTGCTGCATTCAGATGAAAAACTGCCGGTGAATATTGGCAATCCAAATGAGATGACGATTCTAGAGTTTGCCCACGCCGTTGTAGAAGTAGCCCGCAGTGAGTCTGAAGTAGTTTTTGTGCAGCCTAAGGATGACCGATTCACTGACGATCCGAAGCAGCGCTGTCCCGATATTACCAAAGCAAAGCGGGTGCTTGATTGGGCGCCGCGTGTTACCTTGGCGGACGGATTAGCCAAGACGCTTGATTATTTCCGGGACAAGGTTTAAGTAAAGTTTGCACCGATTACGGCCGTTTCCCCAACGCATCTTTTACAGACTGACACCCCAACCACAGTGGCTGCCGGGCTGGATTGTGCTGCTGGCCGTGCTGGTCGGGGGCGTGCTGACGCAGCTTTCCCCGGTCGAGGCGGTTTTGCTGCTGCTGCGCACGGCCGTTTTGCTGCTTACCCTCATCGAACCAATGGTTGGGCTGTTTGCTGCCCTGCTGACGGGCCCCCTTGGGGCAACGGAAACAGGCTTGCTGGACAGCGGCCAATTCTACCTGCTGATGAGCTTTCTGGCCTGGGTGGCGCATGGATTGCGGCAGCGACGCCTGTTTGTGCCGCGCACGTTTTTGGCTGCGCCGCTGGCGTTGTTTATAGGGATTACGGCCGTTTCTATTGTTTCAGCCCCTTCCTACAGCTTTGGCCTGAAGGAGCTGTTGAAATGGGTAGAGATGCTGGCAATCATGCTGATGGTGGTGGATCGGGTGACGCTGTGGCAAAAGCGGCGTGGGGCATGGCCCATTGTTTGGCTCCTGGCGGCCCTGTTTTTCGCAGGGCTGAGTCAGGCTGCGCTGGGCATTTATCAGTTTGGCTTGCGTGGCGAAGGTCCGGAACACTTTTTGGTGTTGGGGCGTTTCTATCGCGCCTACGGCACGTTTAATCAGCCGAATCCTTTTGCCGGATTTTTGAACTTGACGGCCGTTCTGGCCTTGGGTATGTTTCTGAACCACTTAGCAACGTTGTGGCAATCGATCCGCAGAAACAAAGCAAGTAATCTACAGGCACTGGCCGCCA
>CBDUOF010000154.1:0-12021 GCA_965368765.1 uncultured Anaerolineae bacterium
TCTCCAGACGCGTTTAGCCCCGATGCTTTTTCGCCCGACGCGTTTAGCCCCGACGCGTTTTCACCGGACGCGTTTAGTCCCGATGCTTTTTCGCCCGACGCGTTTAGCCCCGACGCCTTTTCGCCCGACGCGTTTAGCCCCGACGCCTTTTCACCCGACGCGTTTAGCCCCGACGCCTTTTCACCCGATGCGTTTAGCCCCGACGCTTTTTCGCCTGACGCGTTTAGCCCCGATGCTTTTTCGCCCGATGCCTTTTCCAGCGCACAGATGCGCAGCTTGATTGCGGTTTCAGCCTTTAATGGCAAAGCGGGCGAAGGGGTGCAGTTAAATACCTGGGAAAATAGCGGTGATTTCTACATTCGGGTTCGTGGTCGCAATGGCATTTCTGTTCCGGGAGAGTCGTTTACGCTAAATGTCTTGCAAACGACCGGCAGCTGCGGCAATGTAACCAATGATTTAGCAGCTAGCACACATACGGCCGTTTCCAATAACTTCAACACAATTATTCTGGCCGATTTCGGCCGTATGACTGGCGATCTCACGGCCATGCAGGCTCGGCTGGCCGACCTGGCTGCTCGTCCCGAGGTAAGCGGCGTGCTCGTCGATGTGGGCACGGATGCCCGTGTGGCCGACGCCAACAGCCAGGCGGATCTTTACCCTGCTTGTCCGTACGCCAAAAATTTGGTGGCCTTCTCCATTAAAGAAATTGTAGACAGCTACCGCGAACTGAACCCCCTTGCCTATATTGTCATCATTGGCAACGATGATGTCATTCCTTTCTTCCGCCATCCAGACCAGGCGCTTCTGGCCAATGAGCGTAACTATGTGCCTCCGGTACAAGACGCAACCGCCTCGCAGGCAAGTTTGCGGCTGGGCTATGTCCTGGGGCAAGATCGTTATGGCACGACTGTGGAACTGTCAAGTAAAAGTGATACGCTGCCGCTCCCAGATTTGGCCGTTGGGCGACTGGTAGAAACACCGGCGCAAGTCATTACAATGCTAGATGCCTATCTTAGTACCAGCGACGGCGTGGTTGCCGCGCCGAGCTCAGCATTGGTGACTGGCTATGACTTTTTAGAAGATTCAGCCAATGCGATTAGCGATGAGTTAACCATTGGGCTTGGCAGTACCGTAACTGAGCTAATCACGCCACGTGATGTAGCGCCAACGGATGACCTCTCCTGGACGGCCGATCAGCTGCGGGACCTCCTGTTAAACAATCGGTACGATATTGGCTTCCTGGCAGGTCATTTCAGTGCCAACAGCGCGCTTGCGGCAGATTACAGCACGCGATTGCTCTCTTCCGAACTGGCCGCTTCCACGGTGGACATGACCAACTCGCTGATCTTTAGTGCCGGTTGCCACTCTGGCTACAACATTGTGGATTCCCACGGCGTACCCAATGTAACCGCCGAGCCAGATTGGGCTCAGGCCTTTGCCATGAAGGGCGCCACCCTGATTGCCGGTACAGGTTACCAATACGGCGACACTGACTTTATCGAATATAGTGAACGGCTTTACCTTGAATTCAGTCAGGCGCTTCGGGCTGGCACTGGCCCCGTTGCCATTGGGCAAGCTCTGGTAGCTGCCAAACAAACGTATCTGGCGGAGACGCAAGAATTACGGCCGTTGCATGAAAAATCGCTCATCGAAGCTACCCTGTTTGGCCTACCGATGCTAAGAATCGAGATGCCAGCGGGCCGGGGAGACGACGCTGCTGAGAGTTCAATTGTGGAAAGCACGTCGCCATTTACAAGCAACCCAGGCCAAACGTTGGGCCTCACTTATGCAGACGTTACGATTGCACCGGACCTGACGCAAGTAAACGTTCCTTTGACAATCATTGGTGCAGAGGGTGAGGAAGTGGACAGCGCTACCGCCTCCTACTTTACCGGCAGCGACGGCGTTTTGAGCAATACGGCCGAACCCACCTTGCCACTTGAATCCTTCAATGTGGGCGTCGCTGATACCGTCTTGCGCGGCGTCGGCTTCCGAGGTGGTTCTTTTAGCGACATGGCTGAATTCTTGCCCTTAACCGGCGCAGCCACGACAGAAATTCGTGGGGTGCATACACCGTTTGTCAGCACTGTTTTTTATCCCATGCAGCCGTATCAGGTTAATTATTACGGCCAGCTGGTTGCTGGTATGAACGGCGCCGTACAGTTCAACGTCACCCCGGCACAATTCTTATCTGACAATGCCGGCTCGCTCACTGGAACATTGCGCCAGTTTGATTCGATGGCGTTCCGTCTCTATTACAGCGATTACATTGCTCAATCTGCGGTTTCTGGCAACGTGCCTGCATTGGCCGCCCCCCCTTCCATTTCCCAGGTGGAAGCGTTCCCTGGCGAAGGCGACGTTACTTTCCGTGTTCGCGTGGTGGGAGACCCATCTGCAGGAATCCAAGAAGTTTGGGTGACGTATACCGGCAGTGATGACTTAGCCGGTCAATGGCAATCAATTGATTTGACACAAAGCAGTAATGATTCAACGGTGTGGAACGCAACATTGGCGTTGGATGATGTGCCAGCAGGCGATGTGCGCTTTATCGTGCAGGCGGCCAATGGGGTTGGGCTAGTAAGTGCAGCCACAAACCTTGGCGCCTATTACAGTGGCCTGGGGACGGCAACCGGGGATTTGCTGGAAACGGCCGTTTCCCTTCAATCGCCACCCGCTTCTGGCGCCTACGGGACAAAAATTACCGCGAGCGCTGTGCTAACCGCCGCTGGTGAACCCATCGCAAATCAGTTCCTTACGTTCCGGGCTGGCTCGCAAACGCGCACCGTTGCGACTGATGTGAATGGTGTAGCAACGGCCGAATTAGCCTTGCTGGGCATACCAGGCCAATCAGAGTTGGCCGTCACGTTTGGCGGCGATATGGTTTATCAGGCTTCATTTGATACCGCAGATTTTACAATCACCAAGCAAGCGACCAGTCTGACGTTGACGCCTAGTTCCGCAACGATTACCTTGGGCGAATCAGCTCCCTTTGTGGCAACCCTGACCGATGTCGCGGGACGGCCGTTTGGCCAGAAAACGGTCTTCTTTATTATCACTGGCGACAACGGCAGTTATGCCGAAGCTGTCATTACCGACTTTGCCGGGAGGGCGTCGCTGAGTGCCTTGCCCTTGCCCGCGGGCACGTATGCTGTGGATGTTTACTTCAGCGGTACGATTCCATTGCCGGGTGGCAGCCTGAACTTAGTGGATAGTCGCTATTCTCCTGCCACAACCACTGGTTCACTCACTATCATTGAACCGATGGATGGCCAAACACTTTACCTAAGTACGCCATCCGGCGGCGAAGTTGAAGGAATTGCCTACAGCGGTGAAGACATTCTGGGTTTTGATCTGGATAGTGGTGAGTGGTCGCTGCTGTTTGATGGCTCTGACGTGGGGCTGGCATACCAAAATGTAACGGCCTTTGCCTGGCTGCCTGATGGCAGCTTGCTGCTCGCCGTCGGTGATGATTTCTACCTGCCAGAGCTGGACATTCCTGCCGCGCGCGGTGGCAAAAATGTCGATAATTCGGATATTCTCCGGTTTGCTCCTGAATCTTTAGGAGAAGATACTGCCGGTGATTGGTCGCTCTACCTTGATGGCTCCGATGTGGATTTGAAGACACCCCAGGAGACGATCGATGCCCTGACGGTGCTGGCTGACGGCCGTATCGTTATCAGCACCAGCGGCCCGGTTAAGGTGGGCAGCGTCAATGCCAAGAGTCGCGATCTGGTTGTCTTTACGCCCACCAGTCTGGGCGAGACAACCTCCGGGAGCTGGGCGCTCTACTTTGATGGCTCAGATGTTGGCTTGTTGAGTGCCAGCAGTGAGAATTTAACGGCCGTTCACCAAGACGAAGAAAATGGTGATCTCTATATCGCTACCAGCCTGGCCGATGGGGAGATTCTGGTTTGCAGCCCGACGACTGAGGGCAGTTATTCAGACTGTACCTTTACTGTCTTTTGGGACGCAACGGCCAACGGCCTGGACAGCAACGAGATAGACGCCATAGCCATTCGTTAGAAAAATGAGATTGGAGACTGGTGACCAAAGAAGTGATCCAGTCTTCAATCTCTTAACGCCAATCCCAATTTTCCAATCCCATCCCGTTTAAATCCCCCTCTCCACTTTTCATCCTCAGCCTGCATTATGCGCCAACTCTCGTATAATAGTATGGTAGCTCAATCGCTTTTCCCAAAAAAGGTAGATGCATGGAACGGCCAATTTCATATATTCCTATGGACAGACGACAAGCGCTATATCGAGGCGAAAAGTTGCCCGATCCGGCGTACGGCGCTGCCCTGTTTGCTGATATTTCTGGTTTTACGCCACTCACCGAGCAGTTGGTCCATGATTTAGGGCCGCAGCGCGGAGCTGAAGAAGTCACCCGACACCTTAACCGGGTGTTTGATGGCCTGGTTGATGAACTGCATCGCTACGGCGGCAGCGTCATCAGCTTCAGCGGCGATGCCATCACCTGTTGGCTAGATGGCGATAATGGCTTTAGAGCCACCTCATGTGCCATCGCAATGCAGGCGGTGATGCAAAAAGCCACAACGATTGAGACACCCTCTGGACATATGACGCTGGCCATGAAAACGGCCGTTGTTACCGGTAAGGCGCGCCGTTTTCTCATTGGGAACCCCCGCGTGCAGCTAATCGATGTGCTGGCTGGTGAAACTCTGGATCGCCTGGGTGAAGCAGAGCACGAGGCTAAAAAGGGGGAAGTCATTCTGGATGAGGCGACGATTCAAAATTTGGGTGCGCGTGTTTCAATTAAGGATTGGCGACTTAATCCAATGACGGGCAAGCGCCTTGGCGTGGTAGACAACCTGGACAATATGAGCATTCCAGCATACTGGCCGCCTATTCCGCCGGACAGCCTGGATGAAGCCATCACGCGCCGCTGGCTGTTGCCGCCGGTTTACCGCCGATTGGCCGAGGGTGGCGGTGAATTTCTGGCGGAGCTACGCCCGGCTGTGGCCCTGTTCTTGCGGTTTTCTGGGATAGATTACGATGAGGATGAGGATGCCGAAACCAAGTTGGATACCTTTGTGCAAAATGTGCAGGAAATATTATCCAGCTATGAGAGCAACCTGCTTCAGTTAACCATTGGCGACAAGGGCAGTGCAATGTATGCCGCGTTTGGTGCCCCTCAGGCACATGAGGATGATGCGATTCGCGCCATTTCGGTTGCCCTGGAGCTAAGAGAATTGGCCGATCGTTTGCCGTATATTGCTGCAGTTCAGATCGGTATTTGCCAGGGCCGCATGCGCACCGGCGCCTATGGTGGCACCACGCGTCGTACTTACGGTGTCTTGGGAGATGGTGTCAATACGGCCGCACGGCTTATGCAAGCGGCCGTTCCTGGCCAGATTCTTGCTACAGAAGCCACTATGAAACAGACAGGCGATAAGTTTTCTTGGGAACGCCTACCCCCTATCACGGTGAAAGGAAAGTCTGAGCCGCTCAGCGTGTATGCTGCGTCCCGCCGCCAGACGCAATCCACAATTCGTCTGCAAGAACCGCAGTACGCCCTGCCAATGGTGGGACGCGGCGCGGAACAAGCCAGTATCCAGGAAAAAATGACGGCCGTCAAAGAAGGCAATGGCCAGATTATTGCGATTAGTGGCGAGGCGGGTATTGGCAAATCGAGACTGGTGGCTGAAATTATCCGAATTGCTGGCCAGCAAAACTTTGTAGGCTATGGTGGTGAATGCCAATCGTTTGGCACCAATACCAGCTATCTAGTATGGCAGCGCATCTGGCAAGATTTCTTTGACCTATCGGCCGAGATGTCTGCAGAGCAGCAAATTGCGCATGTTGGTGCTCAGCTGCAGGCGATCAATCCTGCACTGTTGCCTCGCTTACCGCTGCTGGGTGCAATGCTGCGGCTGACCATTCCTGACAATGAGTTAACGCAATCATTTGATGCTCAGCTGCGCAAAGTTTCACTGGAGTCGTTGCTGGTCGAATGTTTACGGGCGAGGGCACAGGAAACGGCCGTTTTCATGGTTTTAGAAGATTGCCACTGGCTTGATCCACTCTCATTGGAGCTGCTGGAGGCAATTACCCGAGCCATTGCCGATCGTCCCATTTTGATGATTTTGGCAGTGCGATCCCCCCAAATCAATCGAATGCAGTCAGCCGCGTTTCGTCAGTTGCCATATTTTACTGAGATCAAGCTCAATGAATTTACCCCGGAAGAGGCTGATCATTTAATGGCCCTGAAGATGGAGCAGTTGACGCGTGCCAAAATTAAGATTCCCCGCCTGCTGCGCGATAAGATTACAGAACGCGCTGCCGGTAATCCATTCTACATTGAGGAACTGCTTAACTATTTACAGAGCCAATCGATCATTGCCGCCCATACGCTGCAAGATTTAGACTTGCCAACGAGCCTGCACAGCCTTATTTTGAGCCGCATCGATCAGCTAACAGAGAGCCAGAAGAATACGATTAAGGTGGCCAGCGTGATCGGCCGTTTGTTCCAGGCGGCGATGTTGTGGGGTGCCTATCCGCCATTGGGAGGGCCACAGCAGGTCAAATCTGATTTACAAACTTTGGAGCAGCTGGACTTAACGCCCCAGGATACCCCTGAACCGGAGCTGGCTTATCTATTCAAAAATGTGGTGACGCAGGAGGTTGCTTATGAGAGCTTGCCCTTTGCCACGCGTGCGATGCTGCACGATTTAATTGGTCAATATATTGAGGGTAATTATGCGCAGACTCTGTCTCAATATATGGGGTTGTTGGCTTACCATTACGGCCGTTCCGACAATGAGGTCAAAAAGCGGGAATATCTGTTAAAAGCGGGCGAAGCGGCCCAGGCAGAATATGCCAATGAAGCGGCTATTGAATATTTTCAGCGGGCCCTGCCGCTGCTAACTGAGCCGGAACGGGCAGGTGTGATGCGCAAGCTGGGCAGCGTTCTTGAGCTGGTCGGCAAGTGGGATGAGGCCAGCGGACTGTACATGCAGGGTTTACATCTGGCGCAAAAACACCAAAATCGCCAGGAAGAAGCCTGGTGCCAAGCAGCTCAGGCGGAACTGTTGCGCAAGCGTGGCCGTTTTGAAGAGGCTACCAGCCATCTGGACGCGGCGCGTCTAACCTTTGAAAAACTGGAAGATGAGGAAGGCGTTGCTCAAGCTTACCACTCGTCCGGTACCTTAGCGGCCCAGCAAGGACAGTACGAGAAGGCCCGCACACTTTATGAGCAAAGCCTGGCGCTGCGCCGCGAATTGGATCAGCCTGCCTTTATTGCTGCCTTGTTGAGTAATTTGGCTATTATTGCTCGCTTTCAGGGAGATTTGGCTGAATCGCGCCGCTTGAACGAGCAGGCGCTGGATATTCGGCGGCAGGTGGGCGACAGGCGCAACATTGCCAATTCGCTAAACAATTTGGGCAATACGGTGCGCAATCTGGGCGATTTTGTTAAGGCGCGAGGTTACCTGGAAGAAGCGCTTCAGCTGCAGCGTGAAGTCGGGGATCGCTGGGCCATAGCCAACTCGTTAAATAATTTGGGCAACGTGGTGCGGGATCAATCTGATTTTGAGACGGCGCGTAATTTTTATACCGAAAGTTTGACGATTAATCATGAATTTGGTGACCGCCGGGCGATTGCTTATTTGCTTGAAGACATGGCATGTTTGGCCGCAAGCCAGCAGCAGGCGAGCCGTGCCTTACAGTTGGTTGGGGCGGCGCGCACCCTGCGTGAGGTCATTGGCACGCCGCTATCTGCTGTTGAGCTGTCGCAGCTAG
The DNA here is from genome assembly GCA_965368765.1 of uncultured Anaerolineae bacterium. Classification (GTDB taxonomy): domain Bacteria; phylum Chloroflexota; class Anaerolineae; order Promineifilales; family Promineifilaceae; genus Leptofilum. The sequence goes on from CBDUOF010000154.1 coordinate 7,762, forward strand.
AGAGCCGATTAACGGCCGTAATTGACCACGAAAATGCCGAATCCTATATTGCTCAAGGTCAGGCCTACTCCCTGGCCGAGGCAATAGATTTTGCCCTCGGCACCTAACAATCTGTAGCCGGGGCAACACTTTCAAGAAAGTTTCTATGAATGAAGAACGACAATTCTACGTCCCGCCAGGTGGCCCACCCCGCGTTGCCGCGCCTAATCCGGCAATTTATGCCGCCATGGGACAAGATAATATTTTTGCCATGCTGGCTGATTTCTATGTCGAGCTGGAAAAATCTGAGATTCGGGAACTGTTTCCTCGGGACATGGCCCGTGCTTCGCGTAAATCAGCCGCATTTTTTGTCGGCCTGCTGGGTGGCCCGCCGCTGTATCACCAAAAATACGGTAGCCCGATGATGCGGGCCCGGCACAATCCATTTCGCATTGACGAAGCAGGCCGGCAGACCTGGCTGAGGTGTTTTGAAGCAGTATTGGCCGATGCGCCGACGAACTACAATTTCCCTGCTGAATATTTGCCCCAGTTTCGTGAGTTCCTGGTTGCTTTTTCTGGCTGGATGGTCAACACGGCCTGATAAGTCATGTCAACCAAGTACGATCTGTTTAGCTCCCAATTTAAAGCTGACCCGTTTCCAACGTTTGCCGCAATGCGGGCGGATGCGCCAATCTATGCGCATCATTCCCCTGGCGGCAGCACAATTTGGTACATTACGCGCCAAGAAGATGTAACGGCCGTTCTCAAAGACAATGATCGCTTTGTAAAAGATGTGCGCAATTCCTTGCCGCCGGACGCGGCCAAACCCCGTAAATCTTCCCTTTACCGACTCATCAATGAAAATATGCTTTTTGCCGATCCGCCAGACCATACTCGGCTGAGGGCCCTGGTGAATCAGGCCTTTACGCCGCGCCGTGTGGAGCAGTTGGCTGAGCGTGTGCAGCTAATCACGGACGAGTTGCTGACAGCGATTTCTGGAGCGGGTGAGGCAGATCTTATCGCCAGCTTCGCTTTGCCTATGCCCGTTCGGGTCATTGCGGAACTGCTGGGCATCCCGGCAGCTGATCAGGCTGAGGTAGCCGATTGGTCACAGGCGATCATCTCGCCGGGCAGCCGCGATTTGAATTACAGTGCCCGGAAGAAAAAGGTACGCGCTTTTGTGGCATATTTGCAGCGGATGTTCGCCCTGAGACAGAAGGATCCGCAGGATGATTTAATTTCGGCGTTGGTGCGAGCAGAGGAGGCGGGCGAGCGGCTGAATGAGGCGGAGTTGTCTAGCATGGTGGCACTGCTGCTGGTGACGGGGCATGAGACGACGGTGAATCTGCTGGGCAACGGGGCGTTGGCCTTGTTACAACATCCCGAGCAGTTGACGCTATTGCGGGAGCGACCAGAGTTGTGGGAAACGGCCGTTGAAGAGCTGCTCCGTTTTGACGGCCCCGTGGAAACCTCGACGACGCGCTGGGTACGGGCCGATTGTCAGTTTCAGGGCCATCAAATGAAGCGGGGGGATGTGGTGCGGGCCGTGCTGGCGTCGGCCAATCGGGATGCCAGCCAATTTGCCCAGCCAGATCTCTTGGACGTAACGCGGAATGACAATAAACACGTGGCGTTTGGCATGGGAATTCATTACTGTTTGGGAGCGCCTTTGGCGAGGCTAGAAGGCCAAATTGGCCTACAGACACTCTTTGCCAAATTCCAAAACTTGCAGCTTGCGCACCCGGCTGAGCCGCTAAAATGGCGCTCTGGCGTTTTGTTTCGCGGTCTTAAACAACTACCTGTCACATTTTAATTTCCTGCTCAACCAGGTTGTTCCTGCCAGCCTCCCGAAAGAAAACAGATCAATGAGCGAAAATAGTTTGCGGCGACCTTCTTCATCTGCTTGACGATTAGCCTCTGCTTTTGCAGCGTAGCAATCGCAAAGTAACGCGTTCCTGCACCACTTATTGCGCTGATTTTACGCAATCTTGTTACTTCTTGCATGGCTCCTTAACCATGTAACGGTTTGTGGAGAGCCAGCAGAATGCAAGCAGTTGCTTCGGTCAATGACCGATGCATCCGGATATTCATGCTGTTTGCTGATTGGGAATAGGCTGCCGTTCAGTCAGCTAAAATGCAAAAACGCCAGAATTTTTCTGGCGTTTACAAGGCGTTGCTGGCGTTTAAGATGATAGCAATTGGCTAGTCGTCATCACCCTGGACGGTGCTGTAACCTATGCCAATGATGCCCAGGCCCACAGCACCAATAACCGCCACAACCATAATGATTAGCAGAATCAGGCCAATGAGTGATAGGGTAATGGCGGCACCGCTGCCATCTGTTTCCTGGGCGAAAACGGCCGTTGGCAGTAAAAAGAGCAGCGCAGTGGCCAAAAAAAGTGCCAGTCGGGGTGAATTGAAGCGGCGTACAAATTCCATAAACAGATTCTCTCCTGAAAATTTAGTGCCAAATTATACAGTGCCGCGCCAAAATGCACCAATGCAGGTGAGCGTAGAGAAAAGGGCGTATAATCCATTTTCAAATCACACACTCGCAACCCAAGTGAACAGAAAGAGAGTAAACAATTGGATCGATCTAAGCGTTACGATGAGGAAACAGATTCGCCCGAAGATTCGACGGAGCAGGCGTTCGATACGGGCCAGATTTTTACCATTGCCGGGGGTCATTTTGTTCATGACACCTACAGTGCCTTTGTGTCGCCACTGCTGCCCTTGCTGCAGGAACGACTGGCGACTAACTATGCCCTGACAGGCAGTTTGGCTATTTTTACCCAGTTGCCGAGCCTGCTAAATCCGCTCATCGGTTACCTGGCTGATCGGGTGAGCTTGCGCTATTTTATTATTGTGGCTCCAGCCATTACGGCGACGTTGCTCAGCAGCGTGGGCATTGTAAACAATTATTTTGTTGTTGCTCTACTGCTATTGGCGGGCGGCATCAGCATTGCGGCGTTCCACGCGCCAGCGCCTGCCATGATTGGGCGGCTGGCTGGAAAGCGTGTCGGAACGGGAATGAGCATCTTTATGGCTAGCGGCGAGCTGGGACGCACGCTGGGGCCGATTGTTGCCGTGGCGGGGGTCGGTTGGTTTGGCCTAGAGGGAATGTGGCGGCTCATGTTTGTCGGCTGGGCGGTTACGGCCGTTCTCTATTTTCGTTTGCATAATGTCTCAGCCAGGACCGATACCAAGCCGGCTGGTTTACACGAAGCGTGGCCGCAAATTCGGCGCATTTTCCCAACGCTAGGCTGGATCATGCTGGCGCGCACTGGCATGATTGTTGCTTTGACCACCTATCTGCCACTGTATATGCGGGACGAGGTGGAAGCGAGTTTGTGGCTGGCGGCAGCTGCACTCTCTATTTTGGAAGGTGCTGGGGTGGCAGGGGCATTGCTTTCTGGTACGGCCAGCGACCGCCTTGGCCGGCGAAAGGTGTTAAGCGGCTTATTGTTCGTTTCGCCACTGCTAACGCTACTTTTTATTTATGGGCCTGGCTGGCTGGCGATTCCTCTGCTGATTGCGCTGGGTTTGACCGCAATTTCGCCGACACCCGTCCTGTTGGCCATCGTTCAGGATGAGTTTCCAGAACATCGGGCGCTGGCCAACGGGATTTATATTGGCCTCAATTTTTTGGTACGTGGCTTGGGTATTTGGCTTATTGGCTCACTGGCGGATTCCGTTGGTTTGACAACCGCCTTTCTGCTTGGCACCCTGGCAGCATTTTTCAGCGTGCCAGGGGTTTGGCTGCTCCCCAAGCGAAGCAGTGTCATTCAATGATGACGAAAGTTGGAGATGATAAATGCCCCGATTGACGAAGATTTACACGCGCACAGGAGATGAAGGCATGACATCGTTGGGCAGTAAAACCCGGGTGCCCAAAGAGTCTTTACGTGTATCGGCCTACGGCACAGTGGATGAGCTAAACTCCGTATTGGGCGTGGCGCTGGCACATGGGTTGGTGCCGCGATTGGCGGAGGAATTGCCAATTGTGCAAAATGAGTTGTTTCATTTGGGTTCAGATTTGTGCTTTTTGGAAGAAGACAAGATTGCTTACCAAATTCCCCAGATGGAGCAGCGACATGTGACCAAGCTGGAGCATTTGATTGATGAATTTACGGCCGTTACCGGCGCCCTAGAAAACTTTATTTTACCCGGTGGCTCTATGGGATCCGCACAGCTGCATGTGGCGCGAACCGTGTGTCGTCGGGCGGAGCGGCTGGTGATCGCCCTCTCCCGCGAGGAGGCGGTAGGGTCGTGTGTGATTAC
>CBDUOF010000155.1:0-11896 GCA_965368765.1 uncultured Anaerolineae bacterium
AGGCCACGCGTCAGCGTGTGGAGAAAGCGATTGAGTTGCTTGAATATCGTCCAAGCAGCGTGGCCCGCAGCCTCACCTCGAAACGCACCTATACCACTGGCATCATCATTTCTGACGTGGGGAACCCCTTTTACCCTGAGGTGATCCACGGCGTAGAAGATATTGCTTTCAAAGATGGCTATGACGTCTTTCTGTGCAACACCAATTACGACGAAAAGCGCGGTATGGCTTTTGTCCGTTCGCTCATTGACAAGCGCGTCGATGGCGTATTGCTCATGTCTAGCAGCATGTCCAATGATTGGCTCGTCGAGCTGGCTCGCAATAATGTACCAGCGGTTGTCCTGGATTGGGATGTCTATGAGGCAACGGGCAATTTTAGCGTGATTCGGGTCAATTATGAGCATGGCATTCAAAAGGCAGTTCAGCATTTAATCGACCTGGGGCACCGTCGGTTTGCTCACGTAAGTGGCCCGGTTGAACTGCGCACCACCAAGTTGCGGCAGGAATCGTTTTTGGCTGCGTTGGCGGCACACGGCATCCCTGCTTCAGACGTACAAATTATCAAGGGGAATCTGCAAATTGATGGCGGTCGTGAAGCCATGCAGCCGCTTTTGCAGCAGAGTGAGCGAGCAACGGCCGTCTTTTGCGCCAACGATCTCATGGCAATGGGCATCCTGTCTGAAGCACGCTCGCATGGCATCCAGATACCCAGCGACATGTCGGTGATTGGTCTGGATGATATTTGGCTGGCAACGCAAACCGACCCGCCATTAACGAGTGTAGCCCTACCGCGCTATAAAATTGGCCAGCTGGCAATGCAACTGCTGTTTGACTTACTGAACAAGCCTAAGGAAAGTGAGGCAGAACCGAACTACGTTCATATAGAAACAGGCCTAACCGTGCGCAGTTCAACAGCACCTGCACCAAACGGATGATGCACGACCGGTTATCTTTATTATCAGTCCGATTACAATAATCAATCATCTTTGAACTATCTAACCGAGTAAGTTATTGGCGTGGTCTCCCCCCATGCTTGTTTAAACTTGCCAATTTATCAAAAAATTCAGGAGGAAATGATGCAAATACCCCCTTTGGCCGGATTGGCAACGTATGAAGAAGCTGCCCGCGTTGGTTATGGCGTGGAAGAAAATGTGAGCCGTTTTTTGCGGTATGCCTGGATCGAAAAACGGGCGATGGAAGTGGGTCTCTATTGGCTGGCTTCCACACCGGAATGGGAAGTGAAAGAAGCGCTGGGGCTGCATCTTAGCCTGGATGCGGATCATGCGGCCCATATTCGACAGCGTGTAAGCGAAATGCGTAGCCCGGTGCCGCGCATGGATGTAAGTCCCGATCCAGCCATTGACCAGTTGTTTGATGAACTGCTCACCGCAGAGGATACAGTGGAAAAGATTGTGGGGCTTTACGCGGTTTTAAAGCCTGCCTTGTTAACCGCCTATCGCACCCATCATGCCAATAGCAATCCAATTATGGATCACCCCACGCGGCGGATGCTTAAGCATCTATTAATTGAAGAGGAAGAAATGTTGGATTGGGGCCAAGCGGCCGTTACGGCCGTTACCCAATCTCCTGCTGCCCAAGCCAAAGCAGACCAGTTCCAGGCTCATTTACACGCCTACCTTCAAGGCATGGGGGGCATCATGGGTGACCAGGAAAAACCAGCCCAACTGCCCGCCAGCCGAGCCACCAAACCTTTTGAACCCGACTTCACCCCGCAGCGGGATGACCGGTTTGCCATGAAATGGAACTTCGTCAACCCACAGCGCCAGGTTTCCATGAATGAAGCCGTGCCGCTGGATGAGCGCATCATCGCCCTCATGTGCCGCCGCGTTGTGGAGATGGACGTGCCTGAATATATGACCCGCATCATTGCCCAATCCACAGACGAGCCGTGGGAATATTACGTGGAAATGACCCGCCAGCTGTGGGATGAAGTTCGCCACGCCATGCTCGGTTCCATCTACTTCGAAAATCGCGGCGTTGATTGGAAAAAACATATTGCCATTCATCCCGGCATGTCGCTGCGCTTAAGCAGGCTTGACATTAAAGACGCGCACAACGTTCTCTATGCCATCGAGCAAAATCTGATGCCTGCTAAAACGGGCAAAAAGCTGGAATACGAAATTAGCGTTAACGCCAATGATCCGTTGGCGGCGCTCATTCAGGATTATGACTGGGCCGACGAGGTGCTACACGTGCACATTGGCCGCAAGTGGCTGTTGCCCAAGACAGGCTTGCCGTCCAAAGAGGCAGTGAAGAAGGGCTGGGACATCCGTGCTTCAACCGTTGATGTGCTTGCTGAATATGAAGATCGCGGTGAACAAAAAAACTGGTGGCCTGACTTTGTCCAAGAAGTGTTGGGACGCGAAACGGCACATGAAGAATTCAATTTAGCGCGGATGTAGGAAAGCAATCATGATTGAAGCAAAAGCAGCCATCACCGATGGCTTTGGCAATGTCATAATCGACACCATTGAAGTCTATCCACCGCAGAAGGATGAAGTGTTGGTGGAGATCAAGGCGGCAGGCGTTTGCCATACCGATTACATCTACATGTCCCGCGAAATTCCGCGCATTTTGGGACATGAAGGAGCAGGGATTGTGCGGCAGATTGGCCCTGGCGTCACGCACGTGCAGCCCGGCGACGCGGTGTTGCTCAATTGGGCCACCAACTGTGGCACTTGCTTTCAATGCCAGCGGGGCAACCATAGCATTTGTGAAAATCGGCAGCGTGTCCCCAATGAGCGCTCTTTGTACAAAGGCCAGAGTATTGAACGTGCTTTTTATCTCGGCACGATGTCAACGCACACCGTTGTCGCCAAGCAAGCAGTCACCAACATTGACGTCGATATTTCGTTTCCGTCGGCGGCGATTGTGGGCTGTGGGGTGATGACCGGCTATGGCTCGGTGGTGAATGCAGCTAAGGTGGAACCCGGCAGTAACGTGGTTGTGATTGGCGCTGGCGGGGTGGGGCTGAACATTGTGCAGGGCGCCCGCATTGCTGGCGCAGGAAAAATCATTGCTGTGGACGTGAATCCAGACAAGTTGGAGATGGCCAAACAGTTTGGCGCGACAGACACGCTGCTTGCCGAGCGGTCGGATGCCGGGCTGCTATACGCTGCCGAACAGATTAAGAAGATGACGGGTGGGCGTGGCGCCGATTATGCATTTGAAGCAACGGCCGTTCCTGCCCTGGGTGCCGCACCGTTGGCCATGATACGTAATGGGGGAACGGCCGTACAGGCAAGCGGCATCGAAGAAGCGCTTACCATCAACATGCGCCTCTTTGAGTGGGACAAAATCTACATCAACCCGCGCTACGGGATGTGCCGCCCCGAAATTGACTTCCCGCGCCTGTTCCGGCTTTATGAAAAAGGCGACCTGCTGCTGGATGAACTGGTCACACGCACTTACAAATTAGAAGAGCTGCCCCAGGCGTTTGTCGATATGCACTCCGGTATCAACGCCAAGGGCGTGTTGGTGATGGAGTAGACGTATGTCACGCTTTGGCAAGATTGAACTATCTGACCCCCGTTTTGAACCGCAGCACCTACGCTTTTTGACGTTTAACAGCCCTGCGCTGGGCGGTCGGGGCGATGTGGCTCTATTTGTGCCGCCAAATGCGGAGCGCTTGACGGGTTTGCCGCTGGTTGTCCTGCTCCATGGCGTTTATTGCAGTCACTGGTCTTGGGCACTAAAAGGCGGGGCGCATCTGACCGCCGCCAGGATGATCGGCGCAGGTGATATTCCGCCAGTGGTGCTCGCTATGCCATCAGATGGCCTGTGGGCCGAAGGAAGTGGCTATGTGCCTCACGAATCGGCTGATTATGAAGCGTGGATAGTTGAAGATGTAATCGATTGTGTAAAAGAGGTATTGCCGCAACTTGGCGGGAGCGAAGCGACAACGGCCGTTTACATTACTGGGCTTTCTATGGGCGGCTACGGCACATTGCGGCTGGGGGCAAAATATCCACGCCGCTTTCAAGGCATTTCTGCCCATTCTTCGGTAATCGATCTGAACAGGCTCCATGACATCATCACGCGTCGCCCGATTCCCTACCAATTCAGCAGCGATGACGACGCATCCATATTACATTGGCTCCTTAAGCATCAAGAGATCCTCCCGCCGCTGCGCTTTGATTGTGGTTGGGATGATCACTTAATAAACGCGAATCGCGAATTTCACCACACTTTATTGCAGCACAACATACCCCACCAATATGAGGAGTTCCCGGGCGGTCACCAATGGCCCTATTGGGAACAACATTTACAAGACAGCTTGCGCTTTTTTGCCGAAATAGAGCAGAAAGAGAGGAATAAACAATCATGAGCATGACGCGAAAAGAACGAATGCGGCGGGCTTTGCAGCATGAGCCAGTTGACCACGTCCCGACACAAATCAACTACACCGACGGCATGGGACAGACTATGGCCGAACATTTCAATGTCCCCGTTGCTGACCTGCCTGCCTTTTTGGGCAACCATATGATTCGGGTAGATTTAAGCCACCCCGAAACGCTAAATGATGACGGTTCCGTAAAATTTGACTGGTGGGGTGTGGGCTTTGATACCAAGGAAGAAGGATATTTTGCGGCCATTAGCCCCCTGAAAGAAACCCCCGATCTAGACGACTATCCCTGGCCGGACCCCACCGCGCCCCAACTTTTGGCCGATGCAGAACGCACGATCAAGGATATGGGTCAGGAATATTTTATCACGCCCAACTTTGGCTTTGTGCTGTTTGAACGGGCCTGGACGCTGCGAGGCTTTGAGCAGTTTTTTATGGACATGGCCATCGATCCGGGCTTTACCAACGCATTGCTCGACCGAATCACGGACATTCAGCTGCAACTAATTCACCGCTACCTCGATTTAGGCGTGGACGGTGGCTACTTTGGTGATGATTACGGTGCCCAAAAGAATCTGCTCTTTTCACCGCGCATGTGGCAGAAATATATCAAGCCGCGCCTGGCTCGGCTGTTTGAACCATTTACAGAACGTGGCCTGCCCATTTTGATGCATTCCGATGGCCAGATTCAAAAGATTTTGCCCGATTTGGTCGAAATTGGCCTGACAACACTCAATCCGGTGCAGCCGGAGGTGCTGGATCACCAATGGTTGGTGGACAATTTCCACGGCCAGCTGGCCTTTTATGGCGGTATCTCTACCCAAACGGTGCTGCCATACGGGACGCCTGATGAGGTGAAAACGGCCGTTTCCACTGCCATCCACACGCTGTCCCCCAACGGTACGGGCCTGCTCGTCGCCCCATCACACCGCATGATGACCGACATCCCTATGGCCAACGTGGCAGCCATGCTGGAAGCCTTTCAAAGCGTGAGCGAGTAACGGGCTAACGAACGTGTTACGTATTTCGTAAGAATACGCAATAGGCAACGCGCAATATGGAAATTAAAAGATGAACACTGAAGAAAGAAAAGCGATGATGACGGCCGAATTTGAAAAAAAGTTTGGCACATCCCCAGAAATCTGGTCTCGGGCTCCAGGGCGGGTTGACCTCATGGGCAGCCATACCGATTACAACATGGGCTACGTGATGACCATGACGATTGATCGGGACACCTGGATTGCCGCGCGACCTCGCCCGGATCGGCAGGTGCGTATTCGATCCCTTAATGTTGAGGGAGAGAGCCGCTTTGATCTGGATCATATCAAGCACGATCAGCGCACCCCCTGGAGCAACTACGTGCGAGGCATGGCCCTGGTGATGCAGCAGGCCGGCCATGTGCTGCACGGCTTTGATGGCTTGATTCACAGCACGGTCCCATTTGGCAGCGGTCTCAGTTCGTCGGCGGCCATTGAAATGGCAACGGCCGTTACCTTCCAGCAGCTTGGTGGTTTCAGCATAAGCCCTGTGGTAATGGCAAAACTGGGGCAGCAAGCCGAAAATGAATTTGTTGGCGTCAGTACCGGCATTCTCGACCAGTACAGCTCGGCCATGGGCCAGGCGGGCAGCGCCATCCGTTTGGACTGTCGCCAGCTTGACAGCGAGCTGGTACCGATGGCCGCTGGTTTGCAGGTGGTCATTTGTGACACGCGCGCCGAGCGTAATCTGATCGGTTCTGAATATGACGATCGCCGTGCTCAGTGCGAAGAAGGCGTGCGTCTTTTAAAGCAGCATTATCCAACGATCCAAGCCTTACGTGACGTATCGTCTGCTCAATTTGAAGCACATGATGCAGATTTACCAGACATTGTGGCCAAACGGTGCCGCTTTATTATTGAAGAGAACCAGCGTGTGCTTGACTTAGCGGCCGTTTTGCCAACCGGTCATGCCGACCAATTGGCACAACTATTTCGCAACTCTTATCTGGGCGCGCGCGATCTGTTTGAAATCGGCGCAACGGCCATGCAAGCGATGATGCAAGCCATGACAACGGCTCCCGGTGTCGTTGCGGCGCGGCAGGCTGGGGCAGGCTTCGGTGGCTGCATGGTGGCACTGGTGCAAGCTGGCTGTGAGGCCAATTTTTCCGGCCATGTAGCCCAGCAATACGAAGCACAAACCGGCATCCAGCCCCACATTTTTCCAGTGGTTGCTTCGCCCGGCGCTGGCCCATTGGTTGATTGACATAAAATTATTGGCGAGACAACATGTTAGCTGCACAAAGAGCATGTGCAGACTGGAGAATTCGATATGAAACCTGAATTAGAAACCCTGTATGAAGCTATTTTAGAAGGTGAAATTGATGCAGCGCCTGAGCTGGTTCAAACAGCGCTGGATGCCAATATTGCCGCAGCAGAAATATTAAATGTTGGCATGATTTCCGCCATGACCGAGGTTGGCAAGCTGTTTGAAGATGGCGACTACTTTGTGCCGGAAATGCTTATTGCAGCTCGTGCCATGCAGGCAGGGTTGGCCATTCTTCGACCGCATCTGGTGGCCTCGGGCATAGAACCCATTGGTAAGGCGGTCATTGGTACGGTGCAGGGGGATATGCACGACATTGGCAAAAACCTGGTCATCATGATGTTGGAAGGAGCAGGCTTTGAGGTGATTGATCTCGGTGTCGATGTGAAGCCGCAGCGCTTTATCGAGTGCATCGAAGCCAATCAGCCACAAGTGGTAGCGATGTCGGCGTTGCTCACGACAACGATGCCACAAATGAAGGTGACGATTGATGCCTTCCGTGAGGCTGGCCTGGCTAACCAAGTAAAGGTGATGATCGGCGGTGCGCCGGTAACGGCCGAATTTGCTCAAACTATTGGTGCTGATGGGTTTGCCCCTGATGCCAGCCAGGCAGCCACATTGGCCAAATCTTTTTTGGTCTAAAAATTTTTAATCGCTCGGAAACCGGTTTCAGATGCCGGTAAGGAAGAAAATGATGCAAACTATTCTAAAGGGATCGACCAAAGTCGTGACGATTTCCCCGGACGGGCCCATAACGATCATCGGGGAAACCATCAATCCAACGCGCCGCAAAAGGCTGACGCAAGCGTACACCGACCGCGTCTATGATTATGTGCTGGAATTGGCCGACAGCCAGATTGCAGCAGGCGCAGAGGTGTTAGACATTAACGTTGGCGTGCCGGGCATTGATGAACCAGCAGTGATGGGCGAGGTGGTTAGGGCTGTTGCCAAACATGTCGATATTCCCCTGTGCCTCGATTCCAACAACCCGGCAGCGCTTGCGGCAGGGCTCGCAGTTGGGAGTGGGCGGCCTCTTGTCAATTCCGTTAATGGTGAAGAACGCTCTCTGGCGTCTATCTTGCCCATCGTTAAGGAATTTGGCGTTCCCGTCATTGGCCTGGTCATCGACGATGACGGCATTTCCATGGAGCCGGAAAAGCGGTTGGCGGTTGCCGGAAATATTATCGAACGCGCCGGTAAGCTGGGGATTCCCATCGAGGATATTGTCATTGATCCCCTGGCCATGGCGGTGAGCGCCGATCACACAGCGGGACACGTTACGCTGCGCACGATTGAGCTCATTCACAAGGAGTTTGGCGTCAACATGACATTGGGTGCCAGCAATGTAAGCTTTGGTTTGCCGGAGCGTCTCATTGTGAACCAGGCGTTTATGGCATTGGTGGCTCAAATGGGGGTCAGTTGCCCCATTACAAACCCGGCAAAGCTTACCAACACCATCCGGGCAATCGATCTTATTCTGGGACGAGATAATTATTCGATGCGCTATATCAAGCATTACCGAAAAATGCAGAAAGCATTGAAATAGATGGTTGAGGAAGGGCGTAATGCTCCGATTTTTGCTAAATTATCCCCACGCGATGGAATTGATCTACGATGTTACGGTTCGCCTGCTGCGGCCGTTCCAGCGCTGGCTGAAGCCACAAACCCGTTTAGCGGCACTATTCACCCGAGCGGAAGAAGCAGGCAAAAGAGCCATTTTCGATTGCCAGATGTGTGGCCAATGCATTCTGCACAGCACCGGCATGACCTGCCCAATGAACTGCCCCAAAAACCTGCGAAATGGTCCTTGTGGCGGGGTGCGAGGTAACGGCCGTTGCGAAGTAAAGCCAGAGATGACCTGTGTTTGGCTGCTGGCCTTTGAACGATCACAAAAAATGCCCATTTACGGTCATGAGCTGGTTCAGATTCAGCCACCGGTCAATCGGCAGTTGGAAGGATCTTCTTCCTGGATCAATATGCTGCATGGCATCGACGCCAAACTACCGGCGGGTTGGGTAAGCGCAATCGATATTTCTGTTGCGGAATAGGGGTAGGAGTGAATGTTATGGAAAACCATTTGATTGCCGGCGGTCGCTTAGAACGTGTCTTGCGCTCTGGTCGCTTTGCCGTCACCTCCGAGTTAAACCCGCCAGACAGTGCCAACCCGCAGGATGTCTACCGAGCGGCGCTGATTCTGTCAACCGTTTGTGATGGCATCAACGCGGTAGATGCGTCTGGCGCTCATTGTCATATGTCTAGTGTGGCTATTTGCGCCCTGCTGGTGCGGGCTGGCTATGAGCCGGTTTTTCAAATTGCCTGTCGGGACAGGAACCGTATCGCCATTCAAGGAGATTTATTGGGTGCTGCTGCAATGGGTGTGCGCAACGTGCTTTGCATCACTGGTGATGATGTCACTGCGGGTGATCAGCCGGAAGCAAAGCGTGTCTTTGACTTTGACTCGATTCAGCTGCTGCAAACAGCCCGTACCATGCGTGATGATGGCATGTTTTTGAGTGGGCGTAAGCTAACCACGCCGCCCAAGCTTTTTCTCGGTGCTGCCGCCAATCCGTTTGCTCCGCCTCATGACTGGCGACCCAAGCGCCTCGCCAAAAAGATTGCAGCTGGGGCAAACTTTATCCAAACCCAATATTGCTTTGATGTGCCGCGCCTGAGAGCATATATGCAGCAGGTACGGGATATGGGGCTGCATGAAAAAGCATATATTTTGATTGGGGTTGGCCCATTGCGCTCTGACCGGGCGGCAGAATTTATGCGTACTAAAGTGCCCGGCGTTTTTATTCCAGATGCGATAGTTGATCGTTTGGCAAAGACACCCAAAAATAAAAAGCGAGCTGAAGGAAAGAAGATCTGCGTCGAAATTATTCAGCAAGTACGGGAAATAGAAGGGGTTGCCGGTGTTCATGTGATGGCTTACAGGCAAGAAGAGCTGGTGGCTGAAATTGTAGATGATGCGGGGCTACTGCCGCGTCCCCGGCGGCATGGATCATCAGATCCAGCAAAGCGCGCCTGGCCAACGTCAACGTAGCGCATTACCGGTTGCAATGCCATTAGACGCATCTTCTCAGACTCTCTTTGCTGGATGAGGCTTTTCCACTGAGTGGCACGACACTTCTGTGGACAATAACCCTTAAATCGTTGCCAAAAGCTGTTCGTAGCGTTGTCTGGTTTCTAGTGACGGTGGCAAATCGAATGCTTCGCGAAGTTCCTGGGTTAAGGTTTGGTAGCTTCGAATCAATGCTCCCCGATCTTTTAGGCCGGCATAGCAAGCCATCGCCAGACAATAATAATTTTCTCGCAGAGGATCATGCTGTATAGCCCGCAGGATGACATCGAGCGCTTCGTGAAAATTGTTGTTTTGCACATAGCTTTTCGCCTGTTCTTTCAGAATAAGAAGAAACATATTCTGCAGGCGCTGGCGCTCGTTGTTGGCCCAATCATAATAAAGAAGATTGCTCATAAACTCGCCACTGTACAGCGAGATGGCTTTGCGACGGCACTGCTCGGCTTCTGGCTGAGCGGCTCGGATGGCTTCATTGATGGCCGTTTCAAATTCATCTGCATCTATCGTGCAAAGTGCCGTGTCTAACCAACATTCGCCCCCTTTCACTATGACAAACTTGGTCTTTTCGTCCCCCTGGCGCATGGCCTGACGCAGACGATAGAGCGCTGAGTGAAAAGCGCGGCCCTGATGGCCCTGTTCAGGCCAAATATCCACAGTGGCTTTTTCCAGCGGCACGTGTTTGTGACGCTCGGTGACAAAATAGGCCAGCATATCGCGTGCTTTGGTTGAAACCCAGTGCGCCTGTGTGATTTCCTGATCGTTGACAAAGACCTGAAATTCACCGAGGCATTTTATTGCGACGGCCGTTTCGCGTTCCTCCAGTTCAATGGCTGGTGCGCCGCCCAGTCGCGCCAGCACTTGATCCACAAAAGGCGTGTTTGTCCCCGCTTCTTTCAGCATCCGGCACACGGTGCGCGCCCGCTCGCCCTGATCCAGAAAAAGCTGCCAGGTTCCCAGTGGTTCCAAAATAGCCACGGTTTTTTCGGCATAGGGCAGGGCGCGCTCTAAACGGCCGTTGCGCCCGTGCACATAGGCCAATCCAAAATAAACCATCGCCAGCGGAATGCGAAACTGACGCCGTTCACTAATCTCTTCCAGGCTTTCGAAGATGAGCTGGGCTTCATCCAGATTGCCGCTTTCCAAGGCAATGTCGGCCAAAACGCTGCGGGTAACCACCATTTCGTAGGTGTTGGGATTGGCAGCCTGTTCCCAAAGGATGGCTTCGGCCAGCTGGCGCGCCTCATCAATACGCCCCTGGTTGCATAAGTTTTGGGCCAGATAGCCAACGGCCATCACTCTTGAATACGATTCCAGCCCCAGCCCCTGGGCCAATTCAACCGCCCGGCGCAGGTGGCGTTCCCCAGCTTCTGACTCGCCAACACGAGACAAGATGCTGCCTAGATTGGAGTGCGCCCTGGGCAGCAGTTCGGGCAAGTGCAGCTGTTCTGCAATCGCTAGACCGCGTTCTGCATATTGCCGGGCGGTGGCAAACGCCTGGCGATAGACGTATGGCGTTGCCATCGTTATGTAAACACTTGCGGCGATGGGTGATTCTTCAGAAACGAGACTGAGCGCTTCCTGACAGTGGCGTAGGGTTGCTTCCGGCTCGCCATACCACCAGCTGATATGCCCCAGCGACCGCAGCAAATTGGCCCGATCACGTCGGGACAACGTATCGCCAGCCAGACGGGCAGAGGTGACCGCTTCCAGACCCAGCTCATGGCCTCGATCCATGCCGGTAAGGAAACCTTCGCTTTTTGCCAGGGCCATCAACGCTTTGGCACGGTGGGCATGATCTTGGGTCGGCACAACCGCCAGCGCTTCGGTTGCCAGCTCGTGCGCTCGGCGATAATCTCCCTGGCTGCGGGCCAGTTCGGCCAGCTGGGTCAGGACACGGCAGACACCTACCTGATTCCCTTGTTTGAGATATGCGGCGCGTGCATCTTCGTAACGGGCAACGGCCGTTCCGCTGCGACCCAAACGCCACAACACATTCCCATGCTGTAAAAGTAGTTCGGGGTGCTGCCGGACGACCTCATCTGGCAAATCTCCCAGATATCGCTGTAATACCGCAAAGCGGCCACGCTCGACATAGCCCCGGGCAAAGAGGGTGAGAATCTCGGCTGCTGTGTCGAGCTGTTTGGCGC
>CBDUOF010000156.1:0-11863 GCA_965368765.1 uncultured Anaerolineae bacterium
TTCAGAACGAGCTTGAGCCGACCTGCCCCCTCCCGTCCTGATCCCCAGGCAGCTTGAATCAGACTGCCACTTGTTTCAATCATTACACCCCGATCACCAATATAGCTAACGACGCGACCCGCCACCAATGCCCGTAACTCTAACCAGTCAGAAGTGGGCTGGATGGCAATACGGCCGTTGACCACATCAAAAAAAATACCGTCTACCGGGGAAACAACCTGACGCTCGCCCAGCAGTCGCTTACGAGAAGCCAACACGGCGCCAGCCTCTACGGGCTCTCCCTTCTCCACACGCAAATATTCCCCCAGGGCATTTGGGGCAACACCCAGCTTTTCTGCGGCAGACAAAATCGCAAAATCAGACGCCATGGTGGTGCGAGCCACCACCTGGATGGGGCTAACCTCTTGCCCCACGCGCACCACAATCTCGCCCCCTTTGGGCAAGACTCGCTCACGCCGAATTTTAGTTTGCGCCTGAATAATAGTGGACCGATAAAACTCTTTCATCATCTAGCCCCCCATATCCCATAGCCATTTGCGCACCAGGCTGCGCCGATCAGCAATGTCGCGCGGCAAGGTAAACGGCCGTCCCCGGGCATCAATCACCAAGCCACCGGCCAGGCCGCCCGTCAAGGTCATCTTTTTACCCTGACCTGGTCCAAATCCAATATCAAATCGACTCGATGGCTTTACGGTCACCTGGGCGCTCTTACCCGGAGCAATCGGAAAAATTTCAATTCGGCCGTACTCGATTTCGCCCTGAAAGCTCACTTGCTCAGACTCAATCGAGATATCCATCGCCTTTTTGCCCAGCTGTCCTTTTCCCGTCGGCGCAATCACCCAGCCCAGGTCAGAAAGAACCCCAGCTTCAAGGGTCTGAATAACCGCAAGCGGCTGATGAGCGGCCAATGCCCCCAAGGCTGGCAACACACCGTATCGATCCAAAGCAATCGCAAATATGCCAGTTGGCTGGAGCGCATCTAACAACATCAACATGATTTGCCCTGGACGCGGCGCATTGGCCAATGTGCTACCTCGCGCCAACAGCAGCCCAAATGGTGGGGGCGTGAGCTGTTCCCCCAAAAGGGGCCAACGCGCATCAGCACCAGTGGCCAGCGCCGCACAGCGAATCAGCGTGCGAGCGACGGCCTGCTCCAACTGCAACATTTTCTCGTTGGTTGACACCGTAAATGGATGCAGTGACTTGTTGAAAATGTAATCGGCCGTTTCTGCCGCTGAAAGCTCCATCGGCACCCATTGACGAATCTCATCAATAGAAACCTGGTTCAGCAGGTCCCCCAGCGGAAAGCCTGTGCCTAACTCTGAATGAATCGATACCTGTACCTGATCTGGGCTTGCAGAAATGATTGAAACGCTGTTGCTACCCAGATCCACACCCATCACGGGCTGCTTTTGCAGTGCAGAAAAGTAGTGGCAGATACCGCCAAAAGCGTGTGCTGTCGGCAAAATAGGGTAACTGCTCCAGTCTCGTAGTTCCTGGATACCCGGCAAGGCATTGATTTTCAAATCCTCATACAGATCGGTGATCAATCGCACTGCATCATCCAACTGTTCGGTTTCCAGCGTGGGGCGTAGATTATTGGCCATTTGCACATTGGCATAGTCGCCCATCATTTGCTGCACGCTTTCACGCAGCTTGATGTTGCCCGCAAAAATAACTTCGGGCACCTTGCTGCTGCTCATCACGCTGACGCCAAGGCCAACAGATTCCACCACCTGCAATAAGCGATCCGCGGCCCCACCATCTGTACCACCCGTTATGAAAATAAGGTCTGGTTGTGACTGAACCACGGCACCGACCTGTTCATGCAGCAAGCGCTGATCAGACAAAGTTAAACGATCTTTCTCATGATGATACACTGAGCGGAGTGCCTTGCGGGCAGAGGCAATGCTCACTTCGTCAAAAAGACCCACCAACAATACATCTAGGGGTTGGCCAGCGCTGACAACGGTGGCAAAATGATCCACGCCGGAGCCATCGGAGCGCACAGGACGAATTAGGCGGCCTTGCTTGTTGAGCAGTTTGCGCCCGGTCGTTTCTGAAATCTGGTTAATGGCTTGCTGAATACCGTGAGCCACATCAAACCATGGGGCTGCAATGGTGGTGGGAACGGCCGTTCGGGCAATTAATCGATACGCCCCAGCCACCATGTCAAACAGCACGACCGTGGTATGGGTGCTGCCACAATCGGCAACCAGAAGGGATTCGTAAGTTTCAGCCTGTGGCGCTTCAGTCGTCATGAGAATAGCTGTACCAGTTCAGTGATAAAGAAGTTAATTCTATCTGCTAACAAAATAAGTCCGGTGCTGAGCAAGGTGGCAAACAAGGCGCCAAAGGTGATGGTAAGCACAATACGCCCAACGGCCGTTACACCACGCTGCCACAGGGCAGGTTGCCAAACACCGCTGCTGCGAGGGCGCAATGCTGTAAATTGGAACGCCAGCAACGTACAAATAGTCAATATAGCCACCAGGACACCTTGAACCGGGCTGGCTGGACGCACGTTAACAATTTGCGGCCAAAGCGTGCCGGTCAGGCTGCCTAGCAAAGCGACCGCCGCCCCGACACCAATCAGCAAGGCCAATGTGGTATTACCGAGCCAGCTCACGCTTGGCAGCCGCCGCGCTAACAACATCAGCACAAATAGGATGGGCACCAGCCAAATAACCGAATCAGCACTGGTTGGGTTTGCTTGAACCTGCTGCCAAATGGGTAGAAGCAGCTGACGGGTTACCACGACAACCGCGTAGGCAGCACTCACGCCAACCAATAAATGTACCGAAATCCGATACAGCGGATTATCGCCAATCAGGTAGCTATAAATGAACAGCGTCAGCAAAATGCCAATGATGAGTCCAGCTAAATCAGTCATGTGTCCTATTACCGATTATGTGTATGACGGCCGTTTCCTTTTGTTATCGCGCCGATCAGTCCTTACTGTCGGCGGCTGTTAAGAAGACCCGTTGTGCCATAAACCAGCAAGCCTACAAGCAGCAGGGCAGCCGCCAAGAGTTGCCCCACAATTTGGGCATTTAGCTGAGAGTGCAGACCGCTTTTCGGTTGGTCAAGCAGCTGCTCATAAGCCACTGCGTCCGGGATACCGCCTAGCAGGCCAGTGAGCTGCCCGGTAGCGGTGTAACTGTTGGCCAGCGGCGTTAATGCTTGCGTCACGCCAGCAACCACGGGAACATTTGTGGCGACGCTGCCGACTTGCTCTATCCAGTTCACCAGGTTATCCCGGTCCCCCGTAAGGACGATGACAAGTCCGGCCTGACTGAGGTTCGTTCGCAGATCATTGGTTAGAAAACGGCCGTTTAACTGGGCACAATCAGTTCTGTTGGCCAGACAGTCCCCCAACTGGCGCAAGCCAATTCCCTCACCGGGCAGGTAGCCTACCATTTGGGCACCTGTTTCACCGACGAGGTTGGTGGCAACGGCCGTTCCAGCAGCATATTGGCTAATAATAAGCACAGGGCTGTCGTTGGCCGCCAGCTGCGTTAACAACATCTCTGCCTGGGGCGAAAGCTCAGCGGCCATTGCCGGCGTGTACTCGATGGCAAGCAAAACGGGTTGCCCCGCTGCCTGGGTAACGGCCGTATTTACAGCCTGCACATTGGCAGAAACAGCCAACTCTGTCGCCAAAAAGCTTGGGCCACGCAGCCCAAAGAGCAGCGCAACGATAAGCAAGAGCCCAACCGTAATCCGCAGCCAAACGGCCGTGCGGTAGGTTGTCTTTGTGGCGAGTGAAGTAACCGCACCAGACGATTCCTGGCTAATTTGGCGCAGCAACGCCACCTGCTGCAGCTGTTCTGGGGTTGTCACGTAAGGTAGGTGTGGCTCTGCAACGCGCGGCCGCGCAATGGCAGGCTCAATCGGCACAATCCCGTGCATTCCTTTTAGCGGGCCAGCGGTTTCTTCCGGCCCATCCAGATCACGGGGCATTTCACCCGTTAATTCCGGCGGCTTCAGCTGCTGCACCCATTCAGGAATTTCTGCCTTAGCCAATGAATCTGCAAATGGGGTAAGCGGCGGCAGTTCTTCTAATAAACTGCTCCATTCATTCCGGCTGCTGCTGCTTTCTGGCAGATTGGCGGGGGCACTAGGGGTAGGAACGGCCGTTTCCGATTCAGCAGCATCCGGTTGCAGCCAATCTGGAATTTCCTGAGTTCCATCCTTATCAGATGGAGCAAAGGGTGCCAAGGATGGCCCATCCAGCGGCGTGTCTTGTAGCCAATCCGGCAGCTCGGCGCCGGCCAACTCTTCTGGAATCCCTTCCAGAGTGTCACGCAGGTCTACATCAGCAAAAACGCCAGGAAGTTCACTGCCAAGAAAGCCCTCACTGGGACGCATACTGGCAATCCACTCTGGCAGCTCTTCACTGGCTGAATCGGATGTATCCGCCTCTGGCGTCTTACCCTTTTCGTCCAATTGACTTAGCCAGTCGGGCAAATCTTCACCCACTGTGCCTTCGTCCAAAAGCCCGTCACTGCTCCAGCTGTCTTCCTCCACCGGTACGGCCGTTGTCGCATCCGGTTCAGGTTCGTCAGGCAGCTCCTGGGCAAGGTCGCTCGCTTCTTCCAGGGGGGTATCTTCGGGCTCCGGCTCAATGACCAGATCCCCCGCCTGAATGGCTTCCATATCCGAGAGCCAATCAAAGTCGTCATCTGACGCAGCAATCGCTGCATCTTCAGCTTTATCGTCTTCAATGGCAAAACCGTCCAGTTCGTCAGCGGCCAGTGCCGCTTCATCGAGCGGCATATCGGTTGATTCCAGTTCGCCAAGGGGAGCGTCATCGGCAACGGTTTCCAGATTTCCAGTCTCTTCCAGCCAATCCAGATCAGTTTCGGCCACAATTTGTTCGGCCGTAAACCAATCGCTGCCCGCTTCAGAAATGACGTCTGGCTCATCAGCCAGCAAATCGTCTGGCAAATCTGTCAGGAAGGCGTCATCATCTTCTGCCGCAGCATCCAGCCAGTCTGGCAAAGTTTCGGTCGTTTCACTTGCCGTCTCAAATAGATCAGTAAATGAAGCATCGGCACCTGCTTCTGCGTCATCGACCATATCGGCGTCATCCGAAAAACCGGTAAGCGGACCGGAAAGCTCAGCGATTTGACTGGGGTCCAGCAGATTGGTTTGCAGCGGGCCCAGTTCATCCATCCAGCCAGGCAAATCATCGGCTGTGCCGGGGTCTAAATCATCCGTTTGCGGCTCGAATATATCTGTTTGGACCGGGCCAAGCTCACGCAGCCAATCGGAAGAGTCTGCCTCTTCGTTAGGCAGATCCTCAATGAGGTTCTCCAAGGCTTCGGCATTTTCTTCAGCATGCGCCTCGGCCGGATTAGACAAATCATCAAGCTCGTGCAGCCAGTCGGTCAGACCATCTGAGGCATCATTGGTATCGTCGGATACGGCCGTATCCTCAGCGCCACTATCATCGCTCAGCTCACTTAACCAATCTGTCAGGCCAGAGCTGGCCTCGCTGTCATCAGCAGCCTGGCTGCTGGTCGTCTCATCGGCTTCAGATAGCCAATCAGGCAAGGAGGCCTCATCCTCATCGGCAAAAAGATCGTCTGGTTGAGGCAAATCTTCTGACTTCTCCAGCAAATCTTGATAAAACTCCGTAGAAATGGTGGTGGGTGCATTGACAATCGGTTCGGGATCACTGTCGTGTACCAGCCAGTCGGGCAAATCCTGGGTCCCTTTGGTTGCACCCTGAGATGTGACGTCATCGTCGGCTGGTTCGTCGGCTCCTGGTAGCTTTGCAGATCCGATTTCGCCGGTGCGGAGCCAGTCCGGCACCGCATTCGGATTGAGTTCGCCAGTATCGCCGGGACGACGGGCTGGTAAAGAAAAGGGCTCGTTTACCACAGGTGGCGCGCTTTCCTGGGGGGGCTCAACATCGGGCTGAATGGTTTCAGGAACTAAACGGGTTCCGCATGTGTCGCAAAAAATACGGTCACGCGTGTTGGGGGTGTTGCAGTTGGGGCAGAAGATATGGGTAGCAAGCGGCAGCTTCGTCCCGCAATTGTTACAAAATTTGCTACTGCGTGGATTTTCGTATCCACATTCCTTGCACTTGATCTCGTTACTCATTATTTATTGTACGGCCGTTCCACACCCATCAACAGTCGCAGGCTCAGCAACAGCGTCCCTAAAGCCACGCCGATGAGCAAACCACGAATTCCGGCAGTGACAACAATATTTTGCATAAATTCATACACCTGGCTAACGGGTTGGCGCAGCCCGTTGGGCAACAGTCGACTGGTCAGGAGCGCCTGTCCCAGCAACATAACAATCGCTGACAGACTAAACAGCAATGCCCAGCCGCTGCGCTGCCGTTTCAGCAACTGCACGCCAGCCAACAGCAGAAAGACAGCAAGCAACGAAGCTAGGGCCGCTTCCAGCGGTGCCTGCACCCAATTAAACAAGATATCGACGTTGTTGCGACTGCCCAGGCCGTCTAAAACTGCCACGCCAAATACGACCAACATCCCCAAAACCAGGACGCCACTGTACAAGCTCTTTCCCTTGAAAAGTCGATTCAAATGAACCAGCAGCAAGTTAAGTACGCCAAAAATAAGGGCAATGGCGGCCAAAAATGACGCCCAGCCCAAAATAATGGTGCTGATGCCGCTCACGTTAAACAAAAGGGCCACAAGTGTGACCAACCCGAAAAATACAGCAATAAAAATGGCGATGCTTTGCTTCAGCTTCATGCAATCGTTCCTGAATTAATATGCGGAAAAGGTTGCTTAAAAATAAGATTTTCCCTCAAGCGGAAAGCATCCTCAAATTAGCTGGAAAACGGCCGTTCCCAGAATAAATAACACGATAATCCAGCGTAAAATGTCCTGCAATTGTAAGCTGGCAAGCTGGCTGGCATTGCCTTCCAAATAGGCACTGGTGGCAAACAGTTCTTCACCGATGAGCACATTGCCCGTAACGGCCGTGGCCACGGCCAGCGCCGTTGGATCATCTGTGCCGATCACCTGCTCAATGTTTTGCCGATTGGCCGCTTCGGCGATGATGGCAATTTCCGGGCCAAAGCGCCCTACCATAATGTTACTGGCAACGTGCTGCTGCTGTAGTAAGGCTGCAACCCCGGCACCATATGCAAATGGGTCGGTATCATGGGCTACAAATTGGGTAAGCGAGAGGTCAAAATCACCGGGTCGCCCTGCCTGCGACAGAGCATGCTGCAAGCTTCCCTGCGCCAGGGGCAGCAGCGTGCCATCGCCAACGGTCACCAGTGGAGGCGTGCCGTTGGCACAGCCATCTTTGGCGAGATGATCCAATACGGCCGTTGCGCTGACACTGGTTGGATTGGCGCTCCCTACCAGGCTGGCCTGCCCCAACGTCAGGTGCAGCTGACGCCCCGTTTCAATCGCTCGGCCAACCTGCCCGGCAAGGCCATCGTAGCTGGGCAATGGCCGCAAAACGGTCAGGCGCCCAGCGCGTACGCTGCGCGTGAGCAAAAAGAGCAACAGCACCAAAATAAGCAAAACAGCCAGCACAATGAGTGGGGTCATAACACCACCTCGTCTGAAGCCAGGCGATGCATCAGCGCGTGCACCGCAGCAGGATCTTCCATTATTTGCGCCAATTGCTGCACCTGCGCCGACGGCCAGAGTAGCGCCAAAGCAGGCTGGGCCAGCCAGAGGAACTGACTGCCAATAAAAACCAGAGGCTGCCCGACTTCAAACAAAGTCAAGACAGCAGAGTGAAGCCCTCTCTGTTTTAGGGTGGTGGCAATTTTGTCTAGCAGCGGGTCGCGATTGGGTGAATGCGTCATGGCAATAGGCCGTGATACTTCCGATAAGGTAAATGGCTCTAACATACGGATTAGGTGAGCCAGCCATTGACTAAAAAAGGTGAATAAAATCTCAATTTATTATGGTTTTTTTAGCCAAAATCAACTTGACGTAACATAAAGTTACGGCTCGGAGTATAGCACGTTTGTTTGAGGGTGTAAAGCAGTGGGGAACCATATAGGGCATTGGTACTATCGTGTTCAGAACCGGTGTCGGGCTCTTTTCTTCGGCCAGGAAAACAAGGGACAAACTATCCAAAAACGAAGGGAGAATATCGCTTCATCGGCGGCCAATTTGACAGCCTTATAAGCAGTATGGGAACAAACAGACCAACGGCCGTTAAAATGGGCTGGTAGAAGAGTTGCTGACCCAAAACCGAAGGGAAATATTTATAGAGTAAGGTGGATGTGATATAGATTGCCGGCGTATTCACCAAATAGATTCCGAGCGACATTGTGCCCAACTTGCCAAGCTGTTTTTCCAGGGGGAGTTTGGCTTTGCCAAATGCCATAAGGACAAGGCTAAACGTAACCGCATAGAGGGTGCGGAAAACGCCAATAAAACTGGGGCCCAGCCAACGCTCGCCAATTAATTGATCGACCCATAAATATTCTACAAAACTGAGCACAGCAAAAAGCAGCAAGGCTGCCAGCAAGAAATACTTATAGCGGGTCAACCATTTGCCAAACAGCTTGCGCTGGAAGCCAAGGGCCAGCCCCAAAGCAAAAAAGAAGATGCGTGACGGAAAGAACCAAATGGGGGTTAGAGTGATGATAGTTGTTATCCAGGTAGCCTCAACTCCGAGGAGCCGCAAATAGCCTGCGCCTTCCACGCAAAACTGGATGAGAAAGGTGATGAATAAGAAAAGCTGCCAATGTTTTTTAGCCAGAGGCCCTAGCCATGGAGAAAGTAAATAGAGCTGGATGATTAAGGGAATGTAGTAATACGTCCGCAAAATATCATTGATGCTGTGGGGGATGGCACGCTGCATTGCAAAAAACACCACTGTCCAGATCACAAATGGGCCGACAAACTTCTTCACGCGGGTCCAGATTACCAGCTGGGGCATCCGTCCGCTACTATCAGCAGCGAAGGCGGCGTAAAAACCGGACACAATAAGAAAAGCAGGGATTGCATAACTGCCAATAAGCAGGCGAACAGCCAGCAGGTAGTAGTAAGCTGGCGTTCCTATCATATCGTAATTGGGGACGAGCACGTCGCGATAGGCGTTTGTCCAGTTAAACAGTGCTAAAAAACCGTAAGCAGCCGCATGATGAAAGGCAACAGCCACTGAGGCCAATCCATTTAATACCAAAAGTTTGCGAATCATGCTCCCCTCGTCGGTGCGACTGGACTGTTCTTTTCCGATGTAAAAACCAAAAAGAATTTTGATTAAGAATGAGCGGAAAATTGGTTCTTACTTGAGCAAATCACAGAGAAATTGCGCTTCGTTTTTCAAAGAACTTTCTGTGATTTGCTTGGCTCACAAATATGGCTCATCATACACAGAAAACAACCGTCTGTCACTACGACTTCCGTCGCTGTTGACAGTATTTATCTTGGCTTTGGTACGATAACGGCCGTACCGTATAATTGGCACTTCCTTACACATCACTGTCTCATCAATCCATTGGACATTCGTCCAGCTTTTCTGGAGAAGCACATGCGCACAATCGTTATCTTGAATCCCTGGGCCGATCGGGGCAGAGGCGCCGAGCAAGCGGCCATCATTCAACAAATAGCCCAGCCGTACGGGGGCGTGGATTTGGTGCAGACTGAGCGACCGGGGCACGCCGTTGAGTTGGCACGGCAGGCGGCGGACAATGGGTATGACCTGGTTGTGGCCGCAGGGGGCGATGGCACTATCAGTGATGTGGTCAATGGCCTGGTGCGCGGCAACAGGGCAGTGGCGAAATTGGGCATCATACCTATTGGATCTGGCAATGATTTGGCCTGGAGTTTAGGCATTTCAACCGTTGTAGAAACGGCCGTTCAGCAGCTATTCACCGGCACGCCAAGAACCATCGACCTGGCCCGCATCGAGGACGATCAGGAACGCTTCCGCATCGTGGACAATAACATTGGCATTGGTTTTGATGCCGTGGTGGTGATTGAAACGGAAGCGATTACCCGCATCCACGGCTTTTTGATGTATTTGCTCGCCACCCTCCGTACCATCATGTCTTACAACCTATTGCCTAAAACAACGCTCCATTTTGATGACGAGAAGGTTGAGCAGCAGATCACCTTTATTGCCTTTGGTGTTGGCCCACGCGGCGGGGGCGGCTTTTTGCTGACGCCCGGTGCCAAACATGGCGACGATCTGATAGACACCTGTACCGTTAATCCGGTAGGCCGATTGACCATGTTGAGCTTGCTGCTTTCAGTGGTGCGTGGGACCCATATTAAATCGAAGCACGTCACCATGCGGCAAAACAAGCAAATTCGGGTGCGCTCTGACCGCGCTTTGCCCATTCACACCGATGGCGAAATGTTTGCCTACCCGCAAGATGATGTGCGGGCTATAACGGTCACGAGTTTGCCAAGCGCAATTGAAGTCATTGTGCAGAAATAGATTGGAGAACCTATGCGGACATTGCTACAGGCTTTACATGAGCATGAGCTAATTGTGCTTCGGGTAATTGGCGAATGGTGGGAGCTAGACCTGACGGGTGCAGATAAAGATGCCAGTGTTAAAGCTTTGACGGAACGGCTCAATCAGCTGGATTTTGCCCAGGAGATTTTGTATTTATTGCCAGAGGAAGCGGCGGCCATCCAAACGTTGGTGCAAGGCAACGGCCGTTCCCCCGTCGCCTCGTTTGAACGTCTACATGGCGAACTGCGCCTGATGGGGCCAGGGGCGCTGGAGCGGGAAGAGCCGTGGTTTGACCCCATCAGCCCGGTGGAGGCGCTGTGGTATCGCGGCTTTGTCTATCGTGGCTTTGACGAAACGGCCGAAGGGCTGATTGAGTTCTATTTTGTTCCCCAAGAGTTACTCGCCAAGCTGCCCCAGCCGGAAAAGCCCAAAGAAGTGCAAGAAACGGCCGTTTCCCATCTCAACCCGACCACCGAACCCAACAAATACACCCCCGCCAGCAGCGCCAGCGTAGACGACCTCACGACGCTGTTAGCCCTGGCCCAGCGCACCGCCCTGCGCAGCGAAGCGCTTGATCTACTCCAGCAATTGCTGCTTGACCCCGATGCCGACCGACGCTCCCTGCTGGTTAATCTGGCACGGGAAATGGGCATGCTGCGCGAGGCCAACGGCGGAATTCGGCCCACAAGGGCGGCCGTTTCCTGGCTGACTAAATCCCGCGAAGCCCAACTGCGCGACCTGATGGACGCCTGGAGCAGCAGTGGCTGGAACGATCTGTGCCACACGCCCGGTCTGCGCTGCGAAGGCGAAAATTGGCAAAATGATCCCATCCTGGCGCGTACCGCTCTGCTGGATGCCCTCCCTCATACGCCAGCGTGGTACAAACTGAGCGATCTAATCAGCCATATCAAGCAAAATGACCCTGACTTTCAGCGACCAGATGGCAATTACGAGACCTGGTATGTGCGCGATGTGGCGCAAGATCATTACCTTTCTGGCATTGAGAATTGGGAGCTGGTGGAAGGGCGTCTGCTGGGATTTTTGGTGCAGGGTCCGCTGGTGTGGCTAGGGCTGGCCGAAACGGCCGTTCAAGGAAAATCCACCCTTTTTCGCCTAACGGATCGTGCCCTGGAATGGCTAGCCAACGCGCCCCCGGCCACAGAAGAGGTCACCGTACCCATTATGGTCCAGCCAGATACCACCATTTTGGTAGCCCACAACGCCAACCGGCACCATCGCTTTCAGGTGGCGCGCATCAGCGAGGCCCAGCCAGTGACACCGGGAAAGCCGTACGCTTACCAGATCACCCCGGCCTCGCTACAGCAGGCCCGTACCGAGGGCATTGAACCAGACCGAATCTTAACGTTTTTGCAGGAAGCAAGTGAACGGCCGTTACCCGCCGCCACCAAACGGGGCATTGAGCGATGGCGAGAGC
>CBDUOF010000157.1:0-11762 GCA_965368765.1 uncultured Anaerolineae bacterium
AGATCCATCGGGCAATCCAGTAAAGTAAAGTGCCTCATTACTGCTGACCGATTCCACCAGCAGCGGAACCTCCAGCGAATAATCATAATAATATAGCCCTGATTCCGTGCCAAAACTGTTTTGACAAAGCAACATCAAGCCCGATTCCGGCACTTGAATGGCAGCAGGATTTTCTTGCCATTTCCTGACATATTCCCGAAATGCCAGGTTCAGGGTCGCATCTGTCCAGGGATGAGCGCTTAATTCGGTTAACCACTGGCCCATCAGGATTGTGCCGGAGCCAACGAGAGAAGTGGCAATTTGGTTGCTGGACAAATGCAGGTCACCCGTTAGAAAATCGATAATGACGTAGGGCGCGGGCGCCTGGGCAAAATCGGTTGGCGTTTCCGGGAATGGCGCATTCCAATACAGTGCCCCGTTGCCTAAGGTGAAGTCGTTTGGCAAGGAAACGGCCGTTGGCCGAGCGATGTCCGCTGCCAAGGGCCATTGGCCTACCCCCAGCTCATAAAGCAGCCGGGTGACGGCTGCCCGATAAAACGGCACGTTCTCACAGCATTCCCAGCCTGTGACGTCATTAATGGCCGCAAGGAGCATTTGCCTGGCATATCCGCGAAACAACGCCTGGTAACCCGTCTCATCCCGGGGCAGCCCCACCAGCGAGGGTGTGACCAAATATACGATTTGCTCGCCACTCAAGATCTTGCCTTGCGCTGCATCACCGTTGTCGGTCAGGGCGTTGATAAAAATCGCACTGCCAAGGCTTTCAGGATCGGACAAAAATTCGAGCCGTACCCGCATGTCTGGCGGGCAGGCAACGTCGGGAGTGGCACAAAGTTGCACCAATTTGGCTTCCAATTCGGCCGCCAACCGATGGACAATTTGCTCGTCCCGTGCCGGATAGCGCACGCTTACGATCTGCCCTTCCAGGCGACGACGCACACCCCAAAAATCGCGCTCTGGCGGTGCCAGCAACCAGCGGTCTTCGCCCAGGCGGTAGACATCAACGCGCTCCAGCTGCACGGATTGCGTTAGTCCATTGCCAATGTCCAGGCTGTAGCTTTGCCGCGTCGTCAGCTCTGCGGCGTTGAGTTCGGGGGAGAAGGTTTGGCTAATAACGGCCGTTTCCACCAGACCAGGCTGCCATTCAAGCCCAAAACCAGGTCGGTCGAACAGCAATCCTGCATTTAGATTGGCCCGCTGCGCCAGCGACCATTCCATTTCCCGGCCAGAGAGCAGGCTGCTGAACAGATTCTCATCCTGTTTTGCCGCTGCCTGCTGCAAAACAGCATAGCTGGCTACCAAATCCGCTGCGATGTCGTCGGTGGCAGTTTCAACACGCTGGTTTAGTTGACGGTAAAGAAGGGCAATGGCCGTACCCAACAGCACCACACCCACGAACAAAAGCCACGGCCAGCGTCGCGGCTTGCGCTTAGGCGGTTCTGGCGGAGCGAGTTCCTCATTCCAGTTGTAATCTTCTTCAGTTTGCCACTCAAAAGACATAATTCTGTGCTGGAGACCGCGGAAAATGAGCGTGTACGATGCTTATTCTCGATATAAATAGTCGTAAATGACAAAGCCAACAAAAATGCGCTCGATGTAGAGGCGCGTTTCAGGAAAGTTGACCGTTTCTACAAATAGGTCCAGATCGCTGCCAGCCTGTTCGTACCAGCGAGCGGCATTGCCTGGGCCACCATTGTAGGCAGCCAGTGCCGCATGAACGTGGCCATCAAAAAAGCCCAGCTGCTGATCGATGTAAAAGGCACCAAAATTTAGCCCCACGTACGGTTTGTACAGATCCTCGTTGACAAAATTGGGCCAGCGGAGCAAAGTGGCGATATAGGTGCCTGTGTCTGGAATGACCTGGCTAAGGCCCTGCGCCGCTGCTCCGGATCGGGCAAAACTCTCGAACAAACTTTCCTGGCGCACCAGGCTGAACTGTAGTCGTGGATCAAAATCATACTTGGTTGCCAACGGCACGATGAGATCGGCATAGTAGACGGGATAAGCTAGTTGTCCGATAAATTTGGGCGCCTCAAAGATTGTTTGTCCAGATAAATTGAGAACGGCTGCTGCTGCCAAAATCGAGGAGCGATAGAGGCCAATATCACGAAAATAAAGGGCTAACTGGTAACTTGACAGGGCATCGTCTGCTACTGAAGCGCGCAAATTTTCAAATTCACCTTTGGCCGCCTCAAACATTCCCGCATTCCACAGCTTTTGTCCGACTATTAGACGCGAATCGCTCGCCAGATTCTGATCGAGCTGACCAATGGCATCATCTTCATCCAGCAGCAGCCAATCGCGCAGCCAGGCTTCGGTCTCTTGCTGTAAGCTGTCTTGCTCAAAGGGTGTGGGTGGCTGGAAACGGCCGTTGCCCACAAAAGGCGCCTGCCCATCGGCCAATCCCTCCGCCCGCAGCCAATAATAATCGATCTGTCGATTGGTAAGCACAAGCCGCGCCACGTCGGCTGCAATCTCGTCCAAATCAAGGGGTGCTACCGTCGCGGTCGCCTCGGCAGATGCTGGCGTCGTTGCCGCTGTGGTGACCGTGGGGGTGCCCGTTGCCTCTGCGAGCGGCGTAGCTGTGGGAAGTGGCGTGTAGGCCGGCAGGGTGCGCTGAAGCCAAACCAGGCCTGCACCGCCATATTCCGTGTCCTGAAAGGAGCGGATAAGTTGATGCCACAAAGTAAGCGCTTGCCCCGAGTTGGCAGAGGCGTTTGCCAACCAGCCAGCCCGGAACAGGGCCTCTGCCGACTCAGCAAAAGCCGGATAGTTGGTGCCAACCAGCGTGTAGTTGGCAATGGCTGTATCTATATCTCCCGCATCTTCCGCTAAATCGGCCAATCGCCAGGCTGCCAGTGGCGCATCGGCTTCTGCAGGGAATTGGTCCAAATAATCGAGGTAAAGCTGCTGGGCCACGGCCGTTTCCCCCAGGCGAGCGGCTAAATTGGCTTGCTCAAATAGGCCAGCCGCTGGCTGAAGCTCGGCATATTGTGCTATTGCCACGCGCGCCGCGGCTGCATTGCCCAGCGCTTCATAGCTCCAGGCGATGTAAAGGTGGGCCTCTGCAAGCGTGTCGTCTGGTTTAATGGCGAGCGCCCGTTCTAAGGCAGCGATGGCGGGCTGGTAGGACTGGGCGTTAAAGTTGACAATGCCCCGCTGATACTCATCAACAATCACCCCGGCGTCGACAAGCTCGACCAGCCCCAGATAGCTTTCATAGGCTCGCGGATATTGCGTGAGTCCGATGCGGAAACGGCCGTAAGCAGCTTCCGTATCTTCGGCGGCCAGCAGCGCCATCCCGGCCAGATAATTCATTTGCCCTTTGGTAAATTCGGTAAATGCCAGGTCGCGGATAGCATCGTACTGGCTGATGGCCATTGAGAAACGGCCGTCGTCCAGATAAAGCTGCGCCAGCATTTGTCGATTGGCAATCTCCTTGAGGCGCTGTGCCGGAGCGTCCAAAGCCGCTTCATAGGCTCCAACTACTGCGGAGCGCTCGCCCGCAGCCATGTAGATACCCGCCAAAAGCGGTTCAACATACCCGGCCATGTCTGGATTTTGTCCCAAATAGAGCTGGTACGCGGCCTCGGCCTCCGCCGTGTCGCCCAGGGCCGCGTGCAGCTGCCCCAGTCGCAAATGCACATCGCCTGGGCTGGCGTCGGGGAATTGGCGCAGCAAATCGTTAAACGCTTCAATCGCTTCCGGAAAACGGCCGTCTGACTGATATGCTACCCCCAGTTGGTACAAAATGTACATCTGTTGTGAAGCTGTATAATTTTCCTGAATCAGCTTGGCGGCTGACAGATTGGCCACAGCTGCCGCGTAGTCACCGTTGCGCAGCTGGGCTTCGGACAAAGCGAGCCGCATTGCAGGTGCTGGGGATGGTGTCGGGGACGGGAGCGGTGTAACCGTCGGCAAGGGCGTAACGGAGGGCAAAGCAACGGCCGTTGCTCCATTTGAATTTTCTGGTCGGTTGCCAGGAATTGGCGTCGGTGGTGGCAAAGTGGGCAGGCCAGCGGCCAACGTTGGGGTAGGCTGCTGGGCAATCCCGGCAGTTGGCTGTGAGTAGTCGCTAGTTGGTGCGGGGTCATCACCACAAGCTATTAACAGACTTAAGGACCCTAAAATCAGCCAAATGTGCCATAACCGTTGCATACTTATCATAGGTGAAGGGTAAACGGAAGACGGTAATAAGTACAAAGTGAACGGCGAAAAGTTAAGACTTTCTCACTGTTCACTTATCACTTGTTACGCCGGTTCTCCTGCCGCACTATCTTCTGCCACAGCTTCATCCTCATTCTGGCGGGTCATTAAATCCCAGCCCAGGTAAAGCAGGGAAAACTGGAGGAAGCCCAACCAGGCAAACACAAGCTGTAACCCCAGCTTGGCGTTGTCGGCCTGTGCTTGAATAGTGCCTAGCGTCGTTTCGATGGTGGTATTGATGTCCTGCACGATTCCTATGTAATCACCCAGGAGCGGATCAACATCGGCAACACGGCTATTTATCACTGCCAAATCATCTGAAACCGCATAAATATTTTCGGAAACCAGGCTCAGATTTTCGTTGGCGGCGTTGAGGCTGGGTTCCAGCTCGCGCAGCCGGTCAGGAAAGCCATCCAGGCTGCTGCCCAGGCCCGAGACCGTTTCATCAAACGACACCGTCGGCGCGTAATTTACACCTAAATCATAGTTGAGCCTGAACCCAAGAATCTCTTCATTAATTTTGAAGTTGTTCAAGGTTAAAAGGGTATCATCAATGACGCCAGCTACTTCAGCCACGGCCGGAATGGCTTCCTGCACCGCTTCAATACTGTCTGGGGCGTCTTGTCCGGTGATTTGGGCCACTTCCTCCAGTAATGGCTGGGTGTCTTCGATGGTTTTTGCCAGGGAATCGGCCGTTTCTTCTACGGTGGTCAAGCTGGCATTGACGTCGTCAATGGTGCCGCGGGCCAATGACAGCGTAGCTTCCACGGTCGACAGGCTTTCTTCTGTTAGTCCCAACGTGTCTTCCAGCACGGTAACCACAGCGTCCACAGCACGCCCGCTGTAAACAACGCCCCCAATGCTGAGCACCACACCCAATAAGCCAATGATCAATAAAACAAACCCTGAAATCTTGCGAAACATATCCCTTTTTCTCCTTGATTCTAAAAGCGTTGTTTTTCTAGCGCACCTCAGGCCTCGGCCGAAGGCAAAACGGCCGCTTCACGACGATTTGTGACCAGTTCCCATCCAAGATAGAGTGGGGCAATTTGGCTGATGGCTAGCCACACCAGCACCAGCGTGACGCCGTTCTTCATGTTTTGTACGTCGTCGTTGATTTGGCCACGCAGTTCGCGAGTACGGTCGTTGGAGTCGGTAATGAGCACAAGGTATTCATCCAAAATAGGATCAAGTTCATTGATACGGCCGTTTACAACGTTCAAATCATCTGCCAAATTACGAATGTCCTGGCTTACCGTCTGCAGATTTCCGTTGGTAACGTTGATGTAGATTTGCAGCGCGCGCAGGCTCTCTGGCAACCCTTCTAATCCCTGCCCCAACTCCCTCACGGATTGGTCAAATGGAATTTCTGGCTCATAATCGATGCCCAAATCGTATTGAATATTCAGCCCTAAGATTTGTTCGTCGATACGGAAGCCATTCAGGGTTACCAGCGTGGAATCAATTACGCCAGCCACCTGCTCTAAACTGGGAAAGGCTGCCTGAATCGTTTCCAGGCTATCTGGCACTTGTTCAGACGTCACTGCCGAGATTTGGGTGAGCAGCGGCCGAGTTTCATTTACCGTTTGCGCCAGGTCATCTGCGGTGGTTTCGGCCGTTTCCATGACGGTGTTCACATCCGCAATGCTGCTTTTTGCCAGCAGCAACGTTTCCGATACCGTATCCAGACTTTGTGACGTAAGCTGCAACGTTTGGTCAAAGTTTGCCGCGATGCTGTCTATCAGCCCGTGTCCCAATCGAATCCCGAACAAAGACAACCCAATTCCGCCAACAGCAATAAGCAGCATGAGCATACCAAGAAATCGCCGAAACATATTTTTTCTCCCGTGGGGGAGAGTAAAAAGTGGCAGGTAAATGTGACAAGCTGCCGTTGCGCCCACACTTTACGTTTTACTTCTTACTCAGGTTAACAAATACGACGCTCAAGGTTGGTACAGCGTGCCAACCAACCCCTCATATTCTAATCCAGCCAGGCCGTTTGTCACAGAATCACGACTGATCTTGTTTTCGCTGGCCGCCATCGCCTGAAACAGTAGCTGCATTGCATCATAAGTGACTGCGGCGTAGGCACCGGCGGTCTCGTCAAACGGCGTCACGGCATTGTAGGCAGCCTGGAATTCTGCGGGCAGCGCTGCTGGGTCTTGCGGCAGAAATGGGTCAGTGCCCAATGGCAATAGTGGCAGCTTGGCTGCAGCGTAGATAGGTTGGGCAACGGCCGTTGTCTTTTCCAGACCATGCCCAATGACAGCCACCACAGCGGGATCGATCGTGAGGGAAACGGCCGTTTCTTCCGCCAACTGTACGTCCCCACCGTCATCCAGGGCCACCAGTGCCACTCGCGTGCCGTGAATGCCGCCTGCTTCGTTAATCTCCCGCACCGCCAGCCTTGCTGCATAGATCGCATCGTAGCCCAATTCACGCTCGGCGCCCTCAAATGGCGCCACCAATCCAATTTTGACGACGGGCTGGACGCTGGCACAGCTCACCAGGAACAGTAAGATAGTAGAAAGAAAGAAGTGAAAAGAGAAATGCTTAGCGACACCGCTGTACATTGCGCAAATGTTCCTCGTAGGTGATGCTAAAAGCATGGCTACCCGAAATGGCCGCATTGCAGTCGGCTACAAAAAAGATGTACGGTGTCTCGGCTGGGAAGGCGACTGCTTCCAGCGAGGAAAGGCTTGGATTGGCAATTGGGCCGGGTGGCAACCCCGCGTAGCGGTACGTGTTGTAAGGCGAATCCAGCTCCAAGTCCACGAGAAAAAGCGGCGACTTCCACCAACTGTCGCTCGCTGGCTGGTAGCCCAGCGGATATTGTACGGTAGGGTCAGCTTCCAACTTGATGCCCTGTGCCAGTCGATTATAGAAGACGCCCGCAATAATCGGCCGTTCGGCGGCTACCACCGCCTCCCGCTCTACGATCGCGGCCAGCGTCACCGCTTCCCGAAGGGATAATCCCTGTGTCAAATAGCCCTGGCGCATCGCGGGCGTCACGCGCCTATCGAAGGTTTGCAGCATTAAATTGACCAAATAGGCGGCATCGGCATCTGGCGGTACGCGATACGTATCGGGGAAGAGGAAGCCCTCCAAAGAGGCAGTGGTTGGCAAATTGCTCAAAAAATCGTACGGTGTCAAATCAAAAGCCGTGCTTCGCTGGGCAATTTCTAAGAATGTATGGGCATCGATGTTGGCAAACTGGTTTTCAGCCAGGTAGTCGGCCATCTGTTCCAGCCGCCACCCTTCGACAAACCGCAAATCTTGTTCCTGCACCACGGCGTCGGTCAGGGTCGCGGCCATCTCTGGAATCGTTTGCTGCGGGTCAATGATGAATTCACCCGCTTCTAATTGTGCATCCAGCCCGTAATAACGCAGGTAGTTGAGAAACAGCTCTCTGTTGTTTAGCAAGCCGGCCTGCTCCAGCTTTGTGGCAATGGCATCGGCATTTTCCCCCGACGCCACGGTAAACGGTGCGGGTGTAAAGCCGTTGCCTGCTGGGTCTGCCAAGCCACTGGCGTTGGCAGCCAGGTAGGCTTGCAGATAAATATCGCGGGGTTGTGCAAGACGGCCGTCTCCCACTACATTGTTCCCCCGCCATTGAGAGTAGAGAATGAAAACGGCCGTTAAACAGCCAGTCAGCACCAAAAATAGCAGACCGGCACGTAGGAGACAGCTCAACCAGCCCGTTTTGCCCGGCGTTTGCTCAGCCTGGTACGGGTCTTTACGCTGCTGTTTTCGCATTGCTTTGGCTTGCGTGTCGATAGGTCACCTCAGGAAGCTGTCGTTACGGCGTGTTGTGATTGGCATCTAAATAGCTCTGCAAAATAAAAGCCGCAGCCACCGCGTCCACTACCTGGCGTGCTTTTTTGCCGCGCTTGCCGCGCTGCCGCAGGCTGGCTTCTGCCTGAACAGTGGTGAAGCTTTCATCCCAAAATCGAATGGGAATATCACTTTGCTGACCAAACTGTGTCATGTAGTCACGAATCCAAACGGCCGTTTCGCTATCATCGCCATCTGATGTTGTGGGCAAGCCAACGACCAGCAAGGTGATCTCCTGCTCCGTAATGATTTGTTGGTAACGGGTAAAGTCATCCGCTCGGGATTTACGCTTCACAACCCCGTAGGAGCGGGCTATGGTTCGTGTCGGGTCGCTGACTGCCACACCGATGCGCTTGCTGCCCAAGTCTAGCGCCATGACCCGACCAGGATATCTCGGGCTCATTTGGCCAGCTCCCCCAGCGCATGAAGGGCAAAAAAGAGCGCACTTTGCTGCACCGAGTCCAAAAATTCCCCGGCAAATAATTTTTGCTTCACCTGCGCAATCGGCAGCGTGAGCAGCTCCATCTCTTCATTTTCGTCCCATTTGGGCATGGCAATCCGTTGAACGCCCGTTGCCAGATAGTAAAATGCCTGGCAGCTCAAACGTGCCGGATCCGGGGCACCACTTCCGACACGCTGCAGCTCAATGCAATCACAGCCGGTTTCTTCTAGCAGTTCCCGTTTTGCCGCCACTCGGGCTGATTCTCCGGCATCAATTAGCCCACCGGGTGTTTCCAACATCGTTTGACCCAGTCCATGCCGATACAGCCTGACAAAGAGAATTTCTCCACTATCTGTAACGGGAACAATATTGACGTAGCTGCCGCTTTCAACAATATAATACGGGTCAATCAAACGGCCATCCGGCATTTCACACAAATCTGCCCGCACTGCGAGCCACTCATTTTGCAACAAATATTCTGATTTAAGGACTTTCCAATCTAAATGATGCATATCGCTATTGATTGTCCGGATTACGGCCGTTTTGGCACGTCGTTTTGCCTACGGTTTCCAATTGAAGCAAGCTGAAGCAAAAAGACGCGATGTCGTTTCACCTCTTGGCCTGTTCCTATCGCTTACCTGCCTATGGGGCGATCTCCGTCTGAATTCGCGTGGTCAAATAAGGCAGCCGATCAAACCAAATGGGCCAGATCTTTACGGAAGGTATGGCGCGAAGGGGCAATTGCTGAAAGAGATAGGCAGTGGCGATGTCGGGCGACTGGCCAGTAACGGCCGTAATCGGTTGATCCAATGCCAAATTAGCCGCAGCAACCCCATTGCCGATCATAGAGAAGGTAACCCGCCCGGCATCATCCACCCCCACGACGCTGCCGCTCTCAAAACGAATACTGTCTGGCACCAGCGAAAATCCTGGTGGAACCGCTTGTCCCAGCGAGTCAAAAGCGAGGCCAGAAGCAACCGTGGTGTCCACGGCCGTTCCCTGCAGCTCAGCCCGCATCACCAGCGCCAACTCAGTCGATGGTTCCCCCACATCGTGGGAGTAATTTTCGTCGATTATAGTGACTACACGAATTGCATCACTAGAGAGAAATTCGCGTTCAGTTAACTCAGTTTCCATATTTGCCAAAGCAACAGCGTGCAAAAATTGCAGCACCTGCGCCCGCAGTCGATCCTTGTCTTCAGCTGCCACGGCAGCGGTTTCACGCAGAGCCCCGCCACTTGTTGGCTCCAAATTGCGCACTTCTACCTGCACGCCCAGCGCCCCTTCCACCCGGTTTACCAGATTTTCTGCCACATTTCCCTGTGGACCTGGCTCCTCTGCAATTACCTCCACTTCGGCCGTGCTGCCCACTGCACCGGCCAGGGCTACTTCAGCCAGCGTCTGAAAGACGACGTTGCTACCGTCTGAAGTACTGACGCGCGTTCCGGCAGGAATCGTCACATCCTGGGCAAGCTGGTTGACAAACAGCACGGCACCCCGCGCTGGGGCATCGGGAAGTTCAACAGAGCCAGTCGTTGCAACGCTCGTTTGCCACGATTCACTGCTTGTAAGCAAGCGCGCTGGCACAGTGTTCAGGCTGTAGTCCACGGCATCAACTGCCGGATCCGCAATCACATCGCGTACTACCTGAAGGGTCTCCGTTTTGGGTGAGAGGGTAATGGTTGCACCGGGCACGGCGTAGGTGAATGCGGCGTACAATATTCCCAGGGTCACAAAAAACAGAAAGATAGCGGCATAGCGCACCAACCATTGGCGTACGGCCGTTTTCGGGCTTAATCGCCGGTTTACTTCCTGCCGATCTGCCAGATCAAAGGTGGGATACGGCCGTTCCCCCAGCACTTCCTCCCAGGCAGCATCCCCCATCGTAGGCAAGCCCACCCGCTCAGACCGCTTTCGACCACGCCACCAGCCGCGCCGGCTAGTCTCCGCTAAATCAACAGAGGGAAAGACAGGCAGCCCCAGGGCACGGGCTTGCCGACTGATTAGTACATCGGGCGTTACCAGACCCAATTCCACCCGCTGGCGATCGGCAAAGCGACGCAGGCGCACCAGGTCCAACCCTTCACGAAGCACGCCACCATCTTCTGGCAACACCAGCAATACATGCTGCGCTCCAGACCATTCCAACCGGTCACATATAGAGATAATGTCGTCTGAGTTGTCCAGGTGGATTATCTGCATCGGATGATGCGTAACTGGGCCTATGGGCAAACGGACGACTGCATTCCGAATTGCTCAGTTGCTCAATGACCCAGTTACACCCTATTTATTCAATACCGCTTCAATTAATTCCGGAACCAGCGCCAACGCTTCGGGCAACTTGTCCGGATTTTTGCCACCGGCCTGGGCCATATCAGGGCGACCGCCACCGCCGCCACCAACGACCTTGGCCACTTCTCGGACGATGTCGCCTGCCTTGATGCCGCGGGGAATCAAATCTTTGGTGACGGCAGCAATAATAATAGGTTTGCCGTTATTGACCGTGGCCAGAACCGCCGTTCCTGACCCGACATTGTCCCGGAAGCGATCCGCCATCTGACGCAGTCCTTCAGTCTCCACGCCTTCAACCTGAGCAGTGAGAAGTTTAATGCCGGCAACTACCTGTGTTTGAGCCAAGATTGAATCAAACTGGAAAGCCGCCAATCGCTGCTGCACCTGCTCCAGCCGCTTCTGGGTCACTTTTTGCTCCGCCTGCAGGGCCTCAACGCGAGATTCCAACTCATGCACCGGCACATTAAGCTGTTCTGCCAAACGATCCAGTAGATTAAGCCGCTCAGCGATTAGCGTTCTTGCCCCGCGCCCGGTGACAGCCTCAACCCGGCGCACCCCGGCAGACACTGCACCTTCACTGGTGAAGCGAAACAGACCAATGTCATTGGTTTCGGCCACGTGCAGCCCACCACAAAGCTCAAAACTGTAAGGTAATTTGCCCGCGTCACCAATCTGCACCGTCCGTACAATCTCACCATACTTTTCGCCAAACAGGGCCATCGCCCCCTTGTCGATAGCCTCCTTTTGGCCCATGTACTCAATTTCCACGGGATAATTGGCTAAAATGGCTTCATTAATACCGGCTTCAATGACAGCCAGAGTGGCATCATCCACGCCACTGTCGTGGGTAAAGTCAAAGCGTAGTCGGTCTGGGGCCACAAGCGAACCCGCCTGGGTCACGTGCGCCCCCAGCCGCTCCCGCAATTCCTTGTGCAAAATGTGGGTAGCCGTATGGTTGCGCCGTATGTCGTTGCGCCTCTCATTGTCT
>CBDUOF010000158.1:0-11658 GCA_965368765.1 uncultured Anaerolineae bacterium
ACAGATTTGGGGGCGATAACGGCCGTTTCCGTCCAAATTGAAGAG
The DNA here is from genome assembly GCA_965368765.1 of uncultured Anaerolineae bacterium. GTDB lineage: Bacteria > Chloroflexota > Anaerolineae > Promineifilales > Promineifilaceae > Leptofilum. The sequence continues at coordinate 46 of CBDUOF010000158.1, forward strand.
CTTGGCCTGCAAACCCAATCGCTAGAGGCCATTTTGGGGGTCGCCAACCAGGTGTTGGCACTAATGCAAGCGCTGCTTGGCTCCGTAGGCGGGCTGGCGCTGCTGGTGGCTGCCCTGGGCGTGGCCAACACGATGATGATGGCCATTTACGAGCGCACCCGCGAGATTGGCGTGCTGAAGGCGTTGGGCGCCTCGGCGAGAGAAATACGGTCAATGTTTACCGTGGAAGCGGCCATGTTGGGGCTTCTAGGCGGTATCTTTGGCCTCATTTTTGGCACGCTGCTGGGGCGGCTGGTGGATTGGATTGGCCACCGCTTCCTCATAGCTGAAGGCATTACGGGGATTGGCCAGCTTTCGGTGGTGCCCTGGTGGTTGGCAATTGGGTCGCTGGTGTTCGCGGCCTTAATCGGCATTGTGGCTGGGCTGTATCCCGCCGCACGCGCTGCCAAGCTGGACCCGGTTACGGCGTTAAGGCATGAGTAATTGGGATGGGGAACGGCCGTTAATGAAGCTAAAGATAATAGTTTGTCTGGGGGGAGTTTGCTAATCTGCTTTAGGATCACCAATTTGCTCATCCCATAATTTGGAGAAGTAACTGGAATCAAGGTTTTCTGCAAATAACAATCTTTTTCCCTGCTCGGATAAGACCCATGTGTCACAGACCTGTAAATCCCAAAAAAGTGTAGATGTAAAATCGTTGTATGGTGCGGGGGGAGAGAAGATAGACTGCCCGTTGCCATCAATATGGGAATATTTTTCGTGCAGCTCAATCTTTTTGCGTGTTAATTCCTTATCTGCTGCCTCAAAGAGACCTAGCCTTTCTATTGATTCTATCAAATTTAGCATTTTGCGATGAGAGCCAGACAAATAAGTGTACAAGGGCGTTTCTTTTGCCAAATATTGTTTTAATTCTGGATAGTCAGGCCATGGATAGTTGCTTGCCATGATGAATAGCATCGTTCCCCAACCAGCAAAGGTATCAAATCGGCCTCCTGGACCAAACTTTATCTGGATAAATCGTCCATCTTCTACGTGATTCAAATCACAGTCTGCGATACCGTGAAAGAAGTAGGTCCATTTTGTTTCTTGTAAAGCCCCAGAATATTGGAAGCTTGATGATAGAATCTTTTGATAAAAAATATCCTGTGGGGCAGTTCCCAAAGTCTTAGCCAGAATAGGCATTAGTTCTTTTCGATAATTATTCAGGTCTTGCCAAGCTAGCAAGAACTGTCTGACTAATTCTTTCTTCGTCATTAGATATGGATTTGACATTCCCAAGTGCGTGCTGATAAATCCGTTTGCATCTGAGGATATCATTACGCAGCAGGGCGAATAGATCAATGATGTTGCCGTCTGGGTCTTTGACCTGGGCGTAAAGCTGGTCCCAAACAGAAACCAAAGGTCAGGCCACAACTAACTTACACCCTAATGCTTCAATGACTTTGTGAACCGTCGCGAAATTTGGATTGCCGTTTTTGGTAAGCGTCCGATAAAGGTTTTGTCGGCTAACGCCTGCGCTTCTAGCTACTTCAGTCATTCCTTTTCTTTTGACAAGATAACCGAGTGCATCAATAAAACCTTCCGGTCCATCTTCCTCAAGAAAAGCGGTTAAGTACGCTTTGATATCTTCTTCTGTTTCAACATGCTGGGCAAACTCATAGGGCTTTGTTTCAATACTCATTTTGCTCACCTCAATTGGCTTAATAAGCTCTTGGCTTTGGCGATGTCTCTGCGCTGCGTCGATTTATCGCCACCGCAGAGTAATATCACAACTTTGTTGTTTCTAATCGTATAATAAACGCGATAGCCGCTACCAAAGAAAAACCTCAACTCGAATAGGTCAGTAGCAATTTGTTTGGAATCGCCGAAATTGCCTTTGGCAAGACGGTTAAAGCGAACATCCAAACGATGAAGTATGGTTTTGTCCCGAATTTTTCTTAACCACTTTTCAAACTCTTGCGTGGTCTCGATTTCATACTTCATGGCAAGATTGTAACGGTTAAGCGACAGCTTTGCAATAGCAGCATGTCAATGCGAGGAACATATTGAGAACACCCATCATTAAAGAAGAATAGCAAACAGATCAATGATGTTGTCGTCGGGGTCTTTGACCTGGGCGTAACGCTGACCCCAAAAGGCGTCCCAGGGTGGATTGTGGCTTTCGTAGCCTGCGGCCATCACGTCTTTGTACAGCTTGTCCACTTCGGCCGGGCTGTCGCACAAAAATGCGATGCCCATGCGGTGGCCCGCTGGCTCTTCCCATTCATCATTAAAGCTCAAAATCACGTCGAGTGAATCCCAGGCCAGGCGCAAACCGCCGGGCAGCGTCACTTCCACGTGTCCCTCGCCATCCATCTCGGCCGGGATGTCCATTCCCAATAGTCGATAAAATTTTAGCGACGCCGCCATATCTTTTACGACCAACCCGATTAAATCTAATTTTGCCATCTGGAACTCCCTTGAAAAAAATTAAGGAACACAGAGCTTCGCAGAGGAGGCACAGAGTTCCACAGAGAAAAAGAACATTCGTGCTGATTTTACATCTAATTTGTCGTTACACAAGGCCAAAGGCGCGGACGGGAAAGGTGCCAAACGCTTTGACTTTGACGGGCACGGCGAAGAAGCGGAAGTTGCCGTCGGGGAGGGTGTGGAGCGGGGCGAGGTGCTCCACGATGAGAATGTCGTGGCGCAGCAGGGTGGAGTGGACGGGGCGACGGCCGTCGTCGGTGTCGTCGATGTTGTAGGAGTCTATGCCCACCAGAACCGCGCCAGATTGCTGCAGATGGTCGGCCGTTTCTCCCGTTAAAAATGGATGCCCCTCAAAATAGTGCTCACTGTTCCAATGCTGCGACCAGTTGGTATCGAACAAAACAGCTTTCCCTTGAAGATTCTTGCCTTGCAGCAGATCGGGGTGAAGGGAACGGCCGTAGCCGTCTGGCACGCGAATCACCACGCAGTCCAAATTGGCCAGTGAGCCTAAGGGCAGCTCAGACAAATCCTTGCCGTCAGCGTAGCGATGGAAGGGTGCATCAACGTAGGTGCCGGTGTTGGCCACCATTTCAATCTTGCCAATGTGAAACTCTGTCCCTTCGGCGTAATGTGCCCGTGAGGCTTCGCGGCTCAGAAAATCGCATATTACGGGCGCGGGCAGTCCTTTGTAGGTGACAATGCCGTCGGCAACAGTGTGGCTAACATCAATTAGTTTGTGGGACATTAAAACATTCTCCTATCCTGCATCGTATTGGTGAGAAGTTGGTAAACGGCCGTGTGTTGGCAACAATATTTGTGATACGCTAACATCGCTTGAAAGGCACAGAAGGCAGCAGGGAGATACCCAATGAGCGAAGCAAGACGAGTATCGACAAACGTAATGGGCTACACCGTTGGCGAAGAAATTGCAAACAGCATTACCCATGGTATTGGCGCCGGCCTTAGCGTGGCAGGGCTTACGTTGCTGGTCGCCCTGGCAGCCATTTATGGCGATGTATGGCGTGTCGTTAGCTTTAGTATTTACGGCAGCAGCCTCGTTTTACTTTACCTCGCCTCAACCTTATACCACAGCATTCAGCATCCAAAAGTAAAACGCATCTTGCGGATTTTTGACCATTCAGCCATTTATCTGCTCATTGCCGGAACCTACACTCCCTTTACCCTGGTTAGCCTGCGCGGCCCGTGGGGCTGGACGTTATTTGGCTTGGTGTGGGGGCTGGCGCTGTTGGGCATCGCCTTTAAGACTGTCTTTATTGGCCGCTACGAGAAGTTGGCAACGGCCGCTTATGTACTCATGGGTTGGCTGGTGGTCATTGCCTTTAAGCAGATGCTCGTGGCGATACCGCCCGGTGGCATTGTTTGGGTCGTGATTGGTGGCGTGGTGTACACGCTTGGCGTGCTGTTTTATGCCTGGGAGAAATTACCCTACAACCATGCGATTTGGCATCTGTTTGTTTTGGGTGGCTCGGCCTGTCACTTTTTTGCAATCTTGCTTCACGTGCTGCCGGTAAATGCATGACCCAGCTAGAAGACGGCCGTTTTTGAGAATTAAAGCCCCTCTTTGGTCTCCATCACCAAATGATCAACCACCGCCTTGAGCGCTTCGCTGGCATTATCCTCACCCCCGTGTGCTTTATACGTGGCAATCTGACGATCTGCGCTCGTGCCGTTTTTTAGAATCGTGCGCACGTATTCCACTTCTTGCCGACTACCCAAATCATCTACCACGTCATCGAGCAAAGCAAGCAGTTCCTCCATTAATTCTGGGAATGGGATCGACTCTTGCTGGCCAAAATCAATCAGTTCGCCATTGATACCGTAGCGCACAGCACGCCACTTATTTTCCGTGATGTGCATGTGCCGGTACTGTCGCCAGGCCATGTTTTGTCGGCGCAGCTTGAGCAGCTTGGCGCAAATCGCCTGGAACAGGGCAGCAATACAAATTGCCTCATCCACTTTGGTGCAAATATCGGTAATGCGAAACTCTAGCGTGTCGAAAACAGGATGGGGCCGAATGTCCCACCAAATTTTGGCGCGCGTGTCTGATTTGCCAAATGCGCCCACCATGCCCAGGGTGCGTTCGTAATTTTGGTATTCCCCCCAGGAGTCAAAGGAGTGAGGGATGCCGGTGCGGGGCAGTGATTCAAACACCACGCTGCGGTAAGAACGCAAGCCTGTGTTACGGCCGTGCCAAAATGGCGAACTGGTGGATAGTGCCAGCAAATGGGGAATAAAGTAGCGCGCCTGATTCATAATCTCAATCATCAGGTTTTTTGACTCTATATCGCTACCGAACCCAACGTGAACATGCATCCCAAAAATAAGCAGCCGTTTGGCAATGCCCTGCATATCGTCAAGCAGCTCTTTGTAGCGCACCCCTTCAGTGATGGACTGTTCATCCCACCGAGCAAACGGATGCGTTGAGGCGGCGGCGATGGCCAGGCCATTTTCTTCGGCCAGCTCACACACGGCGCGGCGCAACCGCAAAACCTCTTGCCGCACTTCGCCGATGTTTTGGCAAACCGTGCTGCCCACCTCCACCTGCGACTGCATCAGTTCAGGCATTAAACCCAGGCTGATCTCTCGCTGTTTATCTTGGGACAATAATTCTGAGATGTAAGCGTGGAGATTTCGGGTCTTGGGATCGATAATCTGATACTCTTCCTCAATTCCCATGGTCAGTGGCGGGGTAGGTACAGACATGTTTTTCTCCTATTTTTGGGACACAATGATGCGTCAGCAAATTGCTGGGTGCATTATAAAGGGGGAGGGGAATCGTTGGCAAGTATTGAACTGTTTAGGTGTTCAGGGCCACATGACTGCCTGATCACCTAAACAGTTGATCTCTGGCTGTTTTTTGCGCAGCTTATGCCCAGTTTCGCAAGAATTCCACCAGTAAGCGGACACCGAAACCGGTGCCACCGCGTGGCGTATAAGCGTTTCCCTTTTCGCTGAGTGCCATCCCAGCAATGTCCAAGTGGACCCAGGGATAGTCGATAAACTGCTTGAGGAAGATTGCCGAGGTTGCCACGCCGCCAAAACGGCCGCCGCTGTTTTTGATGTCGGCCACGTCGGATTTGATGGCATCTTTGTAGTCGTCCCAGAGAGGCAGTGGCCAGACGCGTTCATGAACGGCCGTTCCCGCCTTCACCAATTGATCCCGCAAATCATCTGCGGTGCTGAATAAGCCTGCCGCCATGCCATGCCCCAGGGCAATGACGCAAGCACCCGTCAGCGTTGCCAAATCGATGACCGCTTTTGGCTTAAACTGCTGGGCATAAACCAACCCGTCGGCCAGCACCATGCGCCCTTCGGCATCGGTACTGATGATTTCGATGCTGGTGCCGTTGCTGGCAATAATCACATCGGCTGGGCGGTAAGCGTTTGCGTCTGGCATATTTTCCGTACAGGGCGTGATGCCAATGACGCGCAGGGGCAAATTCATTGCCCCGACGGCTTTCATCGCCCCCAAAACGGCCGCTGCGCCTCCCATGTCTGATTTCATCGCCCCCATGTTGGCCGTTGGCTTAATGGAGATGCCACCAGTATCGAACGTTATTCCCTTGCCCACCAGGACGATGGTGTCCAAATCTTCCCGGTCGCCATTGTGCTCTAACACAATGAACTTGGGTGGCTCGCCAGCCCCTTTGGCCACGGCCAGGAAGGCACCCATCTTGTGTTCTGCCGCCCAGGCACGATCACCAACGGTGATTTTTAGATTGTAATCATTGGCAATGGAAACGGCCGTGTCTGCCATTTTTGTAGGGGTGGCAACGTTGGGCGGCATATTGACCAAATCGCGTGCCAGCGCCACGCCAGCCGCTATCGCCTGGGCCTGTGCGCTGCCCGCTTCAATGGCCACAATTTTGTCTGTATTGAACTCAATCACCGTCAGTGAATCAATAGCGTGCGGCGGTTCTGGTTCCTGCTTGGTCGCGTCGAACCGGTAAAGCGCCAGCAAGCTGCCTTCTACCGTCGCCTGGGCTGCGTCCCGCACATCCAGGCCAGCCACCCCTGCTCCGTGCACAATCGTGGCCACGTTTTTCGCCTTGAGTGCGTTCGCCTGCTTAATGCCATTGGCAGCCGCTTGCCGCACGCCTTCTAGATCAAACTCGGCCCGCTTACCTAAACCGACCACCAGCACACGCGTGGCGGACATCGCGCCACGCGGATACACCACGCCAACCTCGCCTGCCTTGCCCGTCAGGTCGCCACTGGCAATGAGCTCTTGAATGGCACCACCCAATGCCTGATCGACCGCACCGGTCGCCCCGGCGGGTACGGTGACGTCATCAAACAAATTGACGATGAGCGTATCGGCCCGACTGGCCTGAATATCGCCTTGCTTTACAGATATTTTCATGGTTTCTCCTCATACTGAAAGGTAAACAAATCCTCCACAAGTTTCAGATAAGATTGTGAACGTTGATGAAACCGATGGGAGGTTCCCGCAATTGAACTGGGGTTATTTTCGCTATTGTACCCACAATTTTGCAGCGCACTAGACAACCATCTAATCTCTGTTATCCTTGGCTAAAATTGGGTCGAATTGGCAAGTCACAGAAATAGGAGTTGCAAAATGAAGCTGTTGATCATTGGCGGTACGCGCTTTTTAGGACGGGCAATTGTGGCTGAAGCTTTGGCCAAAGGGCATGGGGTTACGCTGTTCAATCGTGGCCATAGCAACCCGGATTTGTTTGGCGATACGGTGGAAACGTTGGTGGGAGATCGTGATGGGGGGCTGGCTGTGTTAGACGGCCGTTCCTGGGATGCCGTCATTGATACCTGTGGCTACGTCCCGCGTCTGGTGCGTGATTCTGCCGAAAAGCTACGCGATGCAGTTGACCACTATACCTTCATCTCCACGCTTTCTGTGTACAGCGATGCCGCGACGCCGGGTCAGGATGAAAGTGGCACATTGGGCAGCATAGCAGATGAAACGGTTGAAGAGATCACGGGCGACACGTACGGCCCGCTTAAGGTGCTTTGCGAACAAGCGATTGAGGACGTGATGGGGGCTGAGCGCGTTCTGCATGTGCGGGCTGGCCTTATTGTGGGACCTTATGATTTGTCTGATCGGTTTACCTATTGGCCAGCACGCGTGGCGCGCGGTGGTGAGATACTCGCGCCCGATGCGCCCGATCGCGGCGTGCAGTTTGTAGACGTGCGCGATCTGGCAGCCTGGACGGTACGGGCAACCGAAGCCAACCTGCACGGCCCTTTTAATGCCACGGGACCAGAAGGCCGTTTAACTATCGGTGAGGTGCTGCAAACCTGCCAGCAAGTGGCAGGCAGCGACGCTCAGTTCACCTGGGTGAGCGAAGCCTTCTTGCAGGAAAATGAGGTCGGGGCTTATGTGGAGATGCCGCTGTGGGTTCCTGCCGAGTTCGCCAGCTTTGAAACCTTTAACTGTCAAAAAGCCATTGGGGCCGGACTCAGTTTTCGGCCTTTGGTGGACACGGTTCGTGATACATTGGCCTGGCAAGCGACGCGCCCCTCCGATTATGCGTGGCGTGGTGGCCTTACGCCAGAACGCGAGATTGAACTATTGCAAAAGTGGCGAGACGGTCAGCAATAGATTATTAACCGCTATCGGTATCGGTAAAGGGTACGCCTACTGCCTAAATTGTCGCTCCATTCTTTTCCCTGATTACTTTTTATAGGCTCTCGCTCATACCTTGCCGCCCCTGCTGCTCTGCTGTATGATTTCGCTCTACACATTAGCCTATCCCACAGGCAAATTCTGGAGGTTCCACTTGTCCCGCACAGCCTTAGTCGCCATTGGCGGCAACTCTTTGATCACAGATAAAAACAATCCCGATCTACCCCACCAATGGGATGCAGTTCGCGAAACGTGCCGCCACCTAGCCGACATGGTTGAAGATGGCTGGCGACTGATTGTGACGCACGGCAATGGCCCACAGGTAGGCTACATTTTGCGTCGCAATGAGCTTTCGGCTCATGAGGTACACACCACGCCTCTGGACATTATCGTGGCGGACACACAAGGCTCTATTGGCTACATGCTCCAGCAGGCCTTAAGTAATGAACTGTTTAGCCGCAACCGCGAAGTGCCGGTTGCCTCAATAGTGACACAGGTTTTGGTAGACGAGAATGATCCGGCGTTTCAATCGCCCAGTAAGCCCATTGGTGGCTTTATGACCGAAGCGCAGGCGAGGCTGTTTGAAGAGCAAGGCTGGCGCGTCGTCGAAGACGCGGGTCGTGGCTGGCGGCGGGTTGTGGCTTCTCCAAAGCCGACGCGCATTGTAGAAGAAGAGGCGATTCGGCATCTGGTTTCGGCTGGTGGTGTGGTTATTGCCGTTGGCGGTGGCGGCATTCCGGTGGTACAAAATCGCAAGGGTGAACTGCGGGAACTTCAGGGCGTCATGGCTGTCATTGACAAAGATTGGGCCAGCGGTTTGCTGGCGGCTCAGCTAAACGTCGATCTGTTGCTCATCTCAACCGGTGTACCCCAGGTGGCTATCAACTTTAATACGCCTCAGCAGGAAAATTTGTCTGAGGTAACGGCCGTTCAGCTACAAAAATATTTGGAAGAGGGTCACTTTGCCCCCGGCAGTATGCGCCCCAAGGTTGAAGCTATTCTGGCCTTTTTAGCGCAGGGCGGCAAGCAGGCGCTCATTACCAGCCCAGCGGACATTGGCCAGGCCATGCGCCATGAAACAGGCACCTGGATCAGCAACTAATTTCGGGTTTGTGATTGACGATTCGGTAGTCTCTTCAACAATCGTCAATGGGTAATTACGCAATTGTATGGGTTGTTTTAGAATTGATCTGACAAGTCCGCTGGAGTTGTTATTTTATGGTCTGTCTTTGCTGCAAGCCTTTCGGGCCGTGCAGTTGGCGGGGCGTATTCGGCAGGATTGGTCAAGCTTTCGGCAGCCGCCGCTCACCCGCCAGAAAATGCATCTGGTGGAACAAGCAGCTTTTTACCTGGCCATCCCCCCCTCAGTTATTGTTCATGAATATTTCCACGCGATTCCAATTTGGCTATTTGGTGGTCGGATTGTGAACTGTGGCTATGGGTTTTATTGGGGCTTTGTCCAGCCGGATCGCTTTTTCCCAGCTTCGCAAGAGTGGCTCATCAGCCTGGGCGGGACGTTGGGGTCATTGCTATTTGCGGCCGTTTTATCTGTTTTGTTATATCGGAATCAAAGCCAAACATTGCGCTACTTTGGCCGCCGGTCGCTGCGGACCCTGCTGTTTTACTCCCTCATTTATTATCCTGTCTTCACGGCCTTTACCTTTATTGGTGATTGGCGGATCATTTACGATTTTGGTGCAACGCCACTTTTGAGTGGGGCAACGGCCGTTGTCCACGTTCTCCTTTTGCTGCTATTTTGGCAAGCCAATCGGCGCGGCTGGTTTGAGATGATAGGGCATCAATCAGCCAAGGAGGCAGCCGTATTTGCCCAATTGGCTGAGCAATGGCAGCTGAATCCCCAGGATTCAAAGCTGACGCTGGCGTATGTTGAAGCGCTGCGCCTGGGCGGTGCCAACCAAAAGGCGATGATTGTGTTACAGCAAGCTATCGCCCAAAATCCTAACATGGCGGGGGCTTACCTGCAGCTTGCGCTGATTCAGGCAGAAGGCAAACGCACCTTGCCGCGAACGGCCGTACGCCACTTAGAAAAAGGCGTGCAGCTGGGGCTGGGTAGCGCGCGTGAGCAAGCCCAGGCGCACCAAATGCTGGGGCAATATCAGCTAGACATTGGTAAAGGAGCAGAAGCATTGCAACAGGTTGATCAGGCCATTGCCGCTATTGAAGCAATCTCCGAAGGCGGGTCCATCAATCCACTTTATAAAGCCCAGCTCTATTCCTTGCGCAGTCGGGCGCACCAACGGTTGCAACATTTGGAATTAGCCTACCAAGATGCTCAAAAAGCGCTTGACCTTGCCCAAAGCACAGCAGATGAAAAGGCGCTTGCTCATTATCAGCGCGAACTAGAGGTTGTCACGGGGCACCCGGGACTGCGCTAATGAGGTCAATCTTATCGGTGAATAGCGGCGTTTTCGCCAAAACATGATCAATATCACCTCAAACCAATGTAATGACGCACTAACAGAAGACCCATATTTTTGGATACTCTTTACGCTCGACCCAACTATGTTCAACTGATAGGATTGTGTAATCTGTTAGTTTAGCAAGAAGGAGGTGATCCCAGTCCCCCAGCGTGACAATTGAATAGATTTATTGTTTGTAACCATATAACTTCTTGAGGAGAGAGTAAATGATGAAAAACAAAACCCTTTGGACCTTTTTCTTAGCGATGTTGGCTTTCGCGTTTGTACTGGCTGCGTGCGGCGGCGGCGATGAACCAGCTGCTGACGATGGCGCCGTGGATACGGCCGTAGACAGCACGGACAGCGAAGCCGAAACGGCCGTTGACTGTGGCGGCGATTCTGGGGAAGCCGAAGCAGAAGGCAGTTACCAAATTCCAACCGCCATCGATGGTTGCTACAACGTCGGCTTTGTCTACGTTGGCCCCCATGATGATGGTGGCTGGTCACAGGCACATGACGTCGGTCGCCAATATGTTCAGGACAACGTCGAAAATGTCCACACGGCTTACGTAGAAAACGTGGCCGAAGGCGCAGATGCAGAACAAGTTATCCGCTCCCTCGCCCGCAAAGGCTTCGACATCATCTTCACCACATCCTTTGGCTACATGGATGGTTCTGAAATCGTCGCCTCTGAATTCCCCGATGTTGATATTGTTCATCTCACCGGTTTCAAAGCCAACGGCGACAACTTTGGCAACCTGATGGGTGCCATGGAAGATATTAAATACTTGGCCGGTATGCTAGCCGGTTCACGCGCCGAAATGGATGGGAACCCCCGTTTGGGCTACATCGCCACCTTCCCCATCCCCGAAGAGCTCCGCTTAGGCAATGCTTTTGCTCTGGGCGCTCAGGAAACTTGCCCAGACTGCACGGTAGACGTACGCTGGATTTTTACCTGGCATGATCCCATCATCGAACAAGATGCCGCATCCTCCCTGTTTGACAGCGGCGTTCAGGTCGTCATGACTGGCGCCGATACCCCGGCACCAGCCGAAGCCGCCCCTGAAGGCAAATGGGGTATCACCTACGATTATTCAGGAA
>CBDUOF010000159.1:0-11496 GCA_965368765.1 uncultured Anaerolineae bacterium
CACAAACGCTGTCCCACCTTTTGGCGCCGTGGGGCGTGCCTCAACCGCTATGGCGCATTCCGCCGCCCCTGCCAGATGACCATTATGTGCCATTGGGCGAGGGCATTGTGTGGACGGGTGCATCCTTAACTGATTTGGAAACGGCCGGTTCCCCGGGAAAGAGCTATTCCTTGCCAATGCAGTTTATAAACGGCCGTCCACTCCTGCATGACTACGTCGTTTCAACGCGTCTGGTGGGGTATGACACGGATAATTTCACCTGGGCCTGGTGCGATCTGATTGATGGCATCCCTGCGATGGGCAGCATTCCTACCCTCAAATGGATTCAGGGCTCGGTGGTGCAATCCCCGCGCACCATTGTATTCCCCCCGCGAACCAATCCGGCCAGCTTTAGCGGGTTTTGCCAAAGCGAAAAACCAGCGCCGGACACACCCTACTTATTTGTAGACAACGTCGCCACGCCAGGACAGGCCGTAGGCGGCATCCTACAACTCTATGATGCGTTCACCAACCGTCCGCTGCCCATATTAGACGAGCGAATTACGGCCGTTTACAGTTGGATTCCGTTGGGTGAGACAACAATTGGAGATTAAAGGAGAAGTGGTGGGCCTGCCAGGATTCGAACCTGAAACCGATCGGTTATGAGCCGACTGCTCTGCCGTTGAGCTACAGGCCCGGATTCAATTACAATTGATGATCCTGGCTTCACAGTGATGCATGCCATACTCGTAAAGCGGAATCAAACAATGTAATTTAAGAGCGGCAGACGGGATTCGAACCCGTGATAAGAGCTTGGAAGGCTATTGTGTTACCCCTACACCACTGCCGCAAAAATCATTAGTGGGTCAGTGGACAGGTGTCTTCTGTGGGCAATTGCCGGGCTGAAAAACTGCATTCTGACCAACTAGTCGGGGCGGCCAGATTCGAACTGACGACCTCTCGGACCCAAACCGAGCGCTCTACCAAGCTGAGCTACGCCCCGAAATTTTTAACGAAGCGATAGTATACTGTTGCTGGTTCAGTCCGTCAACCATCAATCGCGTTAAGCAGTCGACTCTCACCAATCCCTAGGGACGGCATTTTCTCTTTAGATTTGGTCAACCGATAGACGTTACTCTCCATTGTAATGAGTGTATGGTTTGTTCGAAGTATCCTCGGCCTGCTTCCAATAATGAGCCACCATGCGAAAGATATCCGACTCGGTCAGGATACCAACGAGCGTGCCGCTGGCATCGACAACGGGCAAGCTGCTTATCCGGTTAGTCAACATAATATCGGCTGCTTCGCCTATTGTGGCGTCGGGTGAAACGAGTTTGAGCTGTTTGGTCATAACTTCAGCTAGCTTAAGGCTTGCCAACAAATAGTTCATCTCCCATGTGCTGAGCGATGTGGCTGCGGCAGGTCTGGCTTCGCGGATATCTCTGTAGGTGACAATTCCAACCAAACGGCCGTTTTCCACAACCGGTAATCGGCGCACATGATGCTTTCGCATCAGCAAATCTGCATCCAGTAAACCCAGTGAAGGCGAAGCAAAGACAACATTACGGCTCATCCAGTCACGAACCAATTCAAGACGCATCGTCCCCTCCCTCTGCATTGACACTCCGTAAATAACTTAACGACAAGCCAAACAGTACCATTACAATAGCAGCCGATACCACACAATACTGGCAAAACGCTCTAATGGTAAATAGCTCCAACCCGGTAAGCACCAGCGAAAACAAGAAAGCAAAGCCAGTCAAGGCGACCAGCAACTCAGGCAAATATTCCATTAAGACAAAATCCCAGTCGTGCAGCCAGGTCAAAAGAAAGATAGCGCCATAACCAACCAACCCGATGAGCGCCACCGGGACCATCCCGATCGAAGCATATGGGGCACCTGGACCACTCACCTGACCACAATCAAACCAGCCTCCCACCGAGCAACCAACGATTAGTACCCCATTGTGAAATAGCAGCAAATAATAAGCCAGCAGCATGCCTGGAACAGACAGCAATTGAATAAGACGTACTTGCCAATCTTCTTTCATACAGGTTAGGAACCAAGCAAGGCGTCGAGCCGCTGCTGAAAAACAGAAATCGGCTGGTTTCCCGGTAGCAAATCGCCGTCGATAATAAAGCTGGGCGTGGAATTTATACCCGCCTGCTGTGCCATCGTAATGTTCTCCAAAATTCGGTCAGCATATGCGTTATCTTCCAGGCAGCTACTGAACGCAGCCGAATCCATGCCCAAAGCATCAGCTAACTGCAAAAAACCATCTTCACTGTTGAACTGTGGCGTTCCCTGGAAGGCAAAAAGGCCCTCGTGGTATTCAGCAAACGCGCCTTGCTCATTGGCACACATTGCGGCGACGGCTGAAGGCATTGTCGGGAAGGCACCTGTTTGGCTCTGCAAAGCGAAGGGTACAACTAGCCATTTCACTTCATTGGTCTCAACATATTGAGCCTCTAGCACCGGGCCAGTCTCTAAGTTAAAGTCACGGCAGTGCGAACAGCCGTAATCTGAGACTTCGACAACGGCCACGTCGGCATTTTCATCGCCAATGACAATACAGTTATCGGGATTATTGTTGCAGAATCCAAGCAGGCTCAACTTGGCAGGTTCACGAAAAGCCAGGGCAATGAGCCCGGCAAAAATTACAATTCCCCCCACGACTATGCCCGCGATAAGCATCCAGTTGGTCTGTTTCTTAGCTGCCCGGCGGCTTCTTGCTCTTTTTGACATTTATATCTTTTCCTCTTCCATTTGATATGTAATCTAATCTGAAATGTTACCAAGTTTACTTGTTGCATTATATCTAACGAGTGTTGGATGTAACAACTCCCCCCTGACATCTGTCATCGCTGGTGGGATTTTTACAAATCAGCTATGATTCGTTCGCTTGACACGAATCACAGGAGATAAGTATGGCCGACTTAAGCACAAAGTATTTGGGATTAGCCCTAAAGAACCCACTTGTGGTATCTGCTTCGCCGTTAACTGCCTACATTGATAATTTGCGGCGGATGGAGATTTCTGGCGCTGCGGCCGTCGTTTTACCCTCTTTATTTGAGGAGCAGATCGAGCTGCAGGGAATGGGTGTAGACAAGGTAACGTCTCTAAACCAGCAAACGCTACCAGATGCTCTGCAGCATCTGCCCGAGATGAATGAATACAATCGTGGAGCCAACGGGTATTTGGCGCATATTTATCAGGCGAAAAAGGCGGTGTCTATTCCTGTTATCGCCAGCTTGAATGGTTACTTCAGCGGGGGATGGGTGCAATATGCCCGCCTGATTGAAGCAGCGGGTGCTGATGCCCTGGAGCTAAATATTTATTATCTAGCAACGAGAGCAAATATTAGTGGGCAGGAAGTAGAAGAGATGTATTTACACCTTGTTCGGGATGTTAAAGACTCTGTAAAAATTCCGGTGGCGGTAAAATTGAGTCCTTATTTTAGCGCGTTTTCTCATATGGCTACGCAGCTAGACAAAGCTGGAGCAGATGGCCTGGTACTGTTTAACCGCTTTTATCAACCAGATTTCGATCTTGAAACGCGGCAGGTGGTTCCAAGTCTGGATTTAAGCACAGGGCCAGAACTACGCTTACGGTTGCGCTGGACGGCCATATTATCGGGCTGGCTGAAAGCAGATTTGGCCGTCACTGGCGGTGTGGAGCAAGGCACAGACATTGTCAAATGCATGTTAGCAGGTGCCAAGGTAACGGCCGTTACCTCTGTGCTTCTAAAAAATGGCATTGAACACATCAAACAAATTTTGGTTGAGTTAAACCAATGGTTAGATGAAAATGAGGTAGAAAGCGTCTCTAAAATCCAGGGAACGATGAGCCAGGAACAGGTATCAGATCCGGCGGCCTTTGCCCGGGCAAATTATATGACTGTGCTCAAATCTTTGGAGGATTAAATCTGGCGTGGCCACTTTTAGATTATGGCTGCCTCTGCTATTTTCTTTGATAGGCAGCCAGCGTCTCAATTTCAGCTAGAAGCTGCGGCGTGTTGATATTTTTCAAAAGATACTCGCTTGCGCCGGCCTGGAGAACGAGCTCACGAGCAAGATCATCGATGTAAGAGGTTAGGGCAAGAACGGCCGTTCCCCTCGCTACAAACAACTTCACCAAGTCAACCACATCTACCAGCTCATCAAGCTGTCCGGTCAACCCCAGCACAGCAACATCCGGCTGCAGATCTGTTTGCGCCAACTGTTTTGCTTCAGCGGCATTTACGGTGCCGACCACCGAAATATTTGGCGCAGAGCGGAGTCTGACGCGTAATGCGTTACGGACACCTCTATGTTGATCAATGATAATTAAGCGAATTTGTTCCATTCAACTAAGCAATTTGTTCGTTTAAGCCTACTCACCCAGAGTGGAAAAATGATACGTACCCACGCTGAACATAGCCAGTGACAATTGTCATAAGATCAAAAGAGCAAAGTCATTCAGAATACGGCCGTTTCCCATACATAAAGAAAGCGCTCGAAAAATGGTGCGCAGCGGAACAACTGGCTTCTACCTGACTATTCTAGCTGCAATTGGCTCAAACTTATGCCGAAGAAAGTCATCTGCCATTCATGACATTTGCCACACGTTCCACATTATTCAATACATTACACTGCAAAATAGAACTCTTATTCACGGGATGAGAAATAGTTTATCAAGGCAATGACGTGGTCGTGTTAGCTGCGATTTAGGTGAAATTGGTTTTTACACCTAAGTGGCAAATACAAGCCACAATTTTATTAATTGCTCAAAGCAGGCTGAAGGCGGAAGAGGACGATGGTTACTGTAAACGATCTAATGACCGTAATTCCTAGCAGTGTTGCCCCAGAAACGCCAATGCGCACCGTCATCGGCGTTATGAAAACCGAGGGCTGTCGTCAGCTTCCGGTGCTCAATAATGGCAAATTAGTAGGAATCATTACCGACCGAGACGTCCGGCTGATTATGAATTCGCCGGTTGTGTTGCATGGACGCTGGCAGGATGAAGAATTACTTGACAGTATCACAGCAGAGGGATGCATGACGCCTAATCCGATCACGGTGACGCCAAACACTCCGGCTTATCGTGCGGCCGAAATGCTCAGCGTCTATAAATTTGGGGCGCTGCCTGTTTTGGAAAATGAAACAGTCGTCGGCATAATTACGGTAACCGACTTCTTGGAATTTGCTGCCAAAAGTTTGGCTGAAGATATCATTCCCGGCTAATCAAGGAACGTCGCACACCGTAGACAACAGACCGAAAAACGGAGTTGCTATATCGGCTTAATCGGAAAAACTAACTTTACCGTTGTCCCCTTCCCAGGCTCCGACACAATTTCAAAGGAGCCGTCCAAATCCTCAGCGCGAGCGCGCATATTGGACAAGCCATGCCCAATTGAATAGTTCTTGGCCGACATATCAAAGCCCCGCCCATCATCAATAATGTGCAGCACAACAGAACCCCCATTGCGTTCAATAGAAATGATTACTTGTTCTGCCTGGGCATGACGAGCAATGTTGGCCAGACCTTCTTGTGTCGTCAAAAAAAGTGACCGGGCTACGGATGCGGGCAAAATCTCGAGCGCCTTTTGCTCCGCCGAAAGCGAAACAGCCACCATCGTGTTTGCTTGAAACTCACGCACGAGCCGACCCAAGCCCTGTTCTAGATTACCCTGGAATCGATGCGGCCGTAAATCTAGAATAAAGTTACGAATATCCCGAATCGTGGCGTTTAAACCTTCAATAGCATAGGCCAGTAAATTATCGGCATCCACAGGGTTCTCACCCATTGACAATTTGGTGGATTCCAGGGTTAGGCCGACGGCGTAGATTGATTGAATGACGCCATCGTGTAAGTCCATGCCAATGCGGTTGCGCTCGTCCACGATAGCTAAGCGGCCTACCTGCTCATACAGTCGCGCATTTTGAATCGCCACGGCTGCATGGGACGCCAAAAGCTCAACCAAATCCTGATCTGCCTGGGTAAATTCATCTGCATCCAGCTTACAGGTAAGATATAAGTTCCCAAAAGTCTCCCCGCCAGCGATAACGGGCACGCCCAGGAAAGAATCCATTGGTGGATGCCCTGGCGGAAACCCCACAGAACGCGGATCGTCCCCAATTCTAGGTATGCGTATTGATTTACGTTCGTGGATGATGGCGCCAAGCAAGCCCAGCCCTTTCGGCAGGTGATCCATACCAGCAATAACTTCCGGCTCCATGCCACTATCAATAAAATTGTCTAGAAATCCCTGCTTATTGGGCACACCTAAAGCTGCATATTGTGCCTCAGCAAGATCGCGGGCCACGTCTACAATCTGCTGCAAAACTTTGTCAAGGGTTAGCTCACCAGATATGGCCATGGTGGCCTTGTTGAGCGCGGCCAACTGTCGGTTACGCTGCTGGAGCTGCTGACGCTGATGAACTGTCGCTTCAACAAGCTGGGCATTTTGGATGGCAACGGCCGCATGAGCAGCAAATAGCTGTAAAAGATTCTCATCTATAGAGCTGAATGGCTCCCCGTTGGATTTGTTCGCCAGGTAGATACGGCCGTATACCGTCTCCTCTTGCTCAATCGGTGCACCGAGAAAACTGCTCATTTCAGGGTGATTGGCAGGAAATCCGGAAAATTCTGGATGTGCGGTAAGCTGTGGTACACGAATCGTTTGGCGCTTGTCGGAAAGAATACCTAACAATCCAATTCCTTCAGGTGAGTGCCCAATCAAATCGGCCGTTTGTCCATCTACGCCGGAAAAAATGAAGTTCTTGGCTAAGTCTTCAGTCTCAAACGTGGCCAGCACGGCATAATCCGCAGCGATCAACTCCCGCGCCGAATCGGCAATACGCTGCAACGTTTCTGCCAAATCGCCGACGCGGGAAATTCTTAACGTCGCCTGGCAAACCGCTTCCAGAAACGAATCAATGTCGCTACGACTATTCATTAGCGCTAATTAAGGTAATCTTTTAGGTGATGCTGAATGGCATAGGCAGCCGCTTCTGCCCGATTTGAAACTTCCAGTTTTGACAAAATACCGCTCACATAATTGCGCACAGTGCCTTCGCTCAGGTAAAGTGCTTCCGCAATTTCCCGATTGGTATGTCCTTCTGCAATCAGAGACAGCACCTGCATTTCCTGCGATGTAAGATCGCTAAATGCGGCGGACTCTTCCTGCTGAATGGAGCGGCGCATTTCATTAAAGACACGTTGTGTCAAAGACGGGTCTAACGTGGCCTCCCCGCGTGCGGCCGTTTCAATGGCACGAATCACATCATTGCTGCCGACCTGTTTTAAGACATAGCCAGATGCCCCGGCTCGAATGGCGGCAAACAGCATCTCATCCTCAGCATACGAAGTTAACATAATGACTTTTGTCTTAGGCAATTCGGTCATGATTTGCTCACACGCCTCAATGCCACTGCCGCCGGCCAGGCGAATATCCATTAACACTATATCTGGCTTATGCAGCAGGGCCTTGCTGACCGCTTCTTGCTGAGCCGCAGCTTCAGCCACTATCTCAAAACCGGGATTCCGTTCAATTAGGCTCTTTAAGCCCAGTCGAACAAGTTCGTGATCGTCTACTAGTAGGATGCGTAATCGTGACATAATTGTAAGTATAACGACTTCTATGCCGTTCAACAAAGCAACGCTCACTTTTGGCACGTTCGTGAACATGTTCTAAGGAAGAGGTGACGATTGTCACCTAACGGAATAGTCAAAGAACCGTCTCCTCGGTGTCGGGAATAGCATCTTACTCCACCTACCTTTTGGGAATAATTGATTCGCAATATTCGATTTCCTTTGATAAACTGAATAACAATCTGGCGATTTCACATATCACATGGATATGTAGTAACAACCGTATTTGGCGTTCTGTATAAACGGCCGTTCCTTACCCAGCCGCACCATCAAACAAGCTGTTTCTACAGAAAAAGCTTACGGCACCAATCTTTAAAAAACCCACAGGAGGAAGTTTATGAGTCAAGAAGCGCCATCTAACAGCAGCTCCTTTCGATTGCTCATTCTCGGCGTCATCGCTGTGCTCATTGTCGCTGGCCTTACCCTGGTCATTATGGCCGTCAGTCGGGCAGGCGATACCAGCAGCGGTGACGAACGCATAAACGTTTTGGCAGACAGCAACGACGATTGTGTAGTTTGTCACACCCGCAATACCCCCGGCATCGTACAGCAGTATGGTCACAGCAGTATGGCAGCTGCAGAGGTCACTTGCCGTGATTGTCATGAAGTCGATGCCAACTACCCAGGCGCCATTGAGCACGAAGAAACCTACGTTCTGAATGAGCCTACCACGGCGATGTGCCAAACGTGCCATGAAAACGAAGTGGCCCAATTCAACCAAAGCCGCCATGCCCTGCCCTCCTACGTTGCCTATGCCGGGCAAGATGCTTTAACGCCGGAGCTTCTTGAAATGTACCAATCTATACCGGAAGGCGGCTACAGTGATGATAAGGTTAGAGCAAGAAATTCAATTCACGCTATCGAAGGGCCGGCCATCACAAAGTTTGCATGCGAAAGCTGCCACGATGTCGGCAAACCTGCTGCAGATGGCTCCGTTGGCCAATGCCAGGAGTGCCATCAGCGCCATGAGTTCAGTTTAGAGCAAGCGCGCAAGCCAGAAACCTGTAACGCCTGCCATATTGGCCCCGATCATCCCCAGTGGGAAATCTACCAGGAATCGCCGCATGGCATTGCCTACGCTGTCAATGGCCACACTTGGGATTGGGAAGCCGAGCCCGGCACGCTAGACCCCACCAATTTCCCGGCCCCTACCTGCGCCACCTGTCACCTAAGCGGCTTTGGCCCGACGGCAACAACGCATGATGTAGGTGATCGGCTTACCTGGAACTTAGCGGCACCGATCAGCGACCGGCGACCGGCCTGGCAAGACAACATGATCCGGATGCAGGGCGTTTGCTCCGAATGCCACAACAGTAACTTCATCGATACCTTCTACACAGATGCCGACAAGGCCGTAGAACAAGTAAATGCCTGGGTCATCGAAAGTGATGAAATCATTCAGCCGCTCAAGGATAATGATTTGCTCACGGCACAGCCATTTGATGAACCAATTGACTTTGTCTACTTCAATCTGTGGCATCACTGGGGCCGGACGGCCAAGTTTGGTACCTGGATGCAAGGAGCAGATTATGTGCAGTGGCATGGCGCGTATGAAATCTTGCATGAACGGGCCGAGCTAATTGAGATCGTCAATGAAAAGCTGGAAGCCGCTGGTTTAGAACCGATTGATCCCGGCCCACCCGGACCGTTAGAATAAATTAGTGGCAGAGCCTGGTTTGGGCAAGGCAAGAACCAGACCAGGCTCCGCAACCATTTTTGGCAAAATTCTATGAACTATTTGGCAACTGTTTTTCCAACTGCTGGGCGACGACGATTCCCTGTTTCGCGAGACCAGGCAATGTTGTTGATGGCGGCCTTCAACGAAATCATGTTAGGGCTGGATACCTTCCTGGCCCATGTGCTGAACAATACCATTCAGCCGCGTGAGTGGATTCCGATAATTTTTGGACCGATCGCGGGAATCATGCTGCTGGTAGCCGGACTGCTCGCCCTGCGTAACCGAAAGCAAGCGACCTGGCTGGCAACGGCCGTTTTCATCGCCAGCATCACGGTGGGCATTTTAGGCGCTTACTTTCACCTGATTCGAGGAACTTTACCCAGTGCCCCCATAGGGCAGCGCGTGACGCTCAATCTGCTGGTGTGGGCACCGCCGTTTCTGGCACCGTTTGCCTTTGCCGGCATCGGCGTGTTGGGCATCAGCGCCGCCTGGGAAGAGTCTCCAACCGGCAGCGGGCGGCTCAAATTGCCGTTCGGCCGTACTGTCCAGATGCCCTACAGCAAAACCCGCGCCTACTTCTTCCTGGTAAGCCTGGGCACGCTGGTGGCACTGGTGAGCAGTGCGCTCGATCACTCGCGGCACCCGTGGGAAAATCCGTGGTTATGGCTTCCCTTAATTTCTGGCGTGTTTGCCACGGCCGTTTCGGCCGGAATGGGCGCGATCAATCGTAAACTGACCCCGGAAGATGTCGCCATTTACATCGCTGCAATGGTTCTGCTCATTGTGGTGGGCCTGGTGGGAGCCTATTTTCATATTCAAGCTGACCTCACGTCACAAAGCAGTATCGTTCCGGAGAGATTTTTGCGCGGCGCCCCGTTCATGTCGCCCTTGCTTTACAGTAACATGGGTATGGTGGGGCTTTTGGCCTTGCTTTCACCGGATGAAAACGGCCGTTAAACTTTCAGCAAACGCGTTCCAGGCCAGCAGCCAATGCGTTGCTGGCCTTTTTTAATTGAACCCACAGGCAAGATGGCATAAAATCGTCTCTTTAAGCCTCATGCTTCAGGAATATCCATGACACCAGAGCGCATCGGTCGGTACAAACTCATTGAGGAAATTGCCAAAGGTGGCATGGCCACAGTCTTCCTGGCGGAAGATCCCCTCATTCGGCGCAAAGTGGCTGTAAAAGTGCTTTCGGCCAGTATGCTGGCCAACGATCCCAATTTTTACGACCGCTTCCAGCAAGAAGCCGAAACCATTGCGGACCTGGAACATTCGGCCGTCATTCCCATATACGACTTTGGCCATCAGGGCGACCTTTCATACATTGTGATGCGCTATATGCCTGGCGGCACGCTGGAAGACAGGCTGCAAAGTGGGGCACTTCCGCTCGAGGACGTGGCCTTAATTATTGATCGGGTTGGCTCGGCCCTGGCAGAGGCACATGAAAAAGGCATCCTCCACCGAGATATCAAGCCAGCCAATATTCTGTTTAACGGCCGTCATGAACCATTCCTTTCTGACTTTGGCACCGCCAAAAATTTACAGGCCGCCAAGGGACTCACCGGCACGGGCGTTATGGTTGGTACGGTTGAATACATGAGCCCGGAGCAGATTCAGGGGGCGGAAGCGCTAGACGGCCGTACCGATATTTATGCTCTGGGCATTGTGCTTTTCTTCATGCTCACAGGCGAACTGCCCTTTAAGGGGGACTCCGTCATCAGCACTGTGATGGCCCATCTCTACAATCCTGTCCCCAGCGTACAGGCTGCCATCCCCACGCTGCAGTCCCCCTGGGACAGTATCCTGCACAAAGCCCTGGCCAAAAATCCAGATGATCGTTATCAGACGGTAGATGAACTCGTGCAGGCAGTGAAAGAATTAGCTAAGAAAAGTTGGTAATCAAGATAGAGTGAAACGTAAACAGTGAAAAGTTCGGTACCTTTCCTTATCACTAATCACTTTTCACTTCTTCCCAAGCGACAGAAGGAAACAAAAAATGACCCTCCCACTGAACATCAACGGAAAAGATCACACAGTTTCAGCCAATCCAACAGATACACTTCTTTCTGCCCTGCGGCGCGCGGGCCTTTTCAGCGTGCGCTTTGGCAGCCACGACGGCAAGACAGGCGCAGCGGCCGTTTTGGTCGATGGCCAATTGGTCAACAGCGACGTCATGCTGGTTGGGCAAGCCGTCGGCCACAG
>CBDUOF010000160.1:0-11459 GCA_965368765.1 uncultured Anaerolineae bacterium
GAAGCCGCGCTAACCACCGCCCTGGAACTGAATCCGAATTTGCGATTAACAGGGGAAAAACCGTCGCTTGACGGCAGCGGCAATTAACGATTTCATCGGGTAGGAGCAGACTCCCCTGTCTGCCCACGCTAGGCTCTGGGCGCACATGGGGATGCGACCCAACGAAAACCATCAATGGTCAATCACCTAGTTTTCGTCAAAAAAGCGGGTCACGCGCTCGATAAAGAGCTTATCAGCTTCGCCACGAAAAGTGTGCGGCGTGGCGTAGTAGGTAAAGCATTCCACCCGCTTCCCCAACATTCGCAGCCGTTCACACAAAGTCTGGCTCCAGGCGATTGGCACCGTCTCATCCCCCTCGCTATGGTGGATACTGATCGGCGTGTTAACGCGGTCTAAAAAGAAGATAGGCGAGATTTGGCCCAGTTGGGCATCGCTAGCGTCCAGTTCAAACGGGCCGTTTTGTCCGCCAGACCAAATCTGAATTTTCTCGTAATTTTGCCGCTCATCACCGCTCATGGCACCGTATAAAACGGCCGCTCGCAGGTAAGGGTCATTGTTCACCGTCAGCACCCGCAACGCGATCCCACCACCCATGCTGTGCCCCCACAAATGAATCCGATCCGCATCTGCCCGACGCAAATAGCCCAACGGATCCTGGCTTTGCTCGCGAATGATCGCTATCAAATTGAGTACGTCAATGGCGTAACCAATGCGGTACGGGTTCGGTCCATTGTCCGACGGAGGGTAATTACGGAAGTTGGGATGAATCACGAAATAACCGGCTTCGGCCAGGGCATCAGCGTAGCGGCGCGTGTAGGCCAATGTGTCGTAATCGGCCGGATCGATATAGCCGTGCAGCACCAGCGCCACCGGAAACGAGGTGCCTTCATTAGGCACATTCATAAAGCCATAGATGGCTAGACCGTCGCTGGGATAGGTAATGAGGTAGCGGGCATACGTTTCATTTTCCTCCAGCGTGTCGATAATTTCTAATTGGCCACCACCGTAGGCACGCGCCGTTAATGCGTCAATGGTGAGCGGAGCATATGGGTCTGTTGGGGTCGGGAGCGGCAGGGTCGGGGTCGGGGTTACGGTCAATCTGGGTTCTGGGTCAGGCAGTTGGAGGCTGGAAATTGTAGATTGGGGTAGTGGGGTATTGGTTGGGGGCAGGGTTGCGGTTGGCCCGTCGACTGACGAGAGTTCCAGCTGGGGAACAAGTGTCGGCAGTGGCAACGATGCGGACGCAGAAGGTTGCCCGGCACAAGCCACCAGCCAGAAGTAGCCAATCAGCAAAATGAGAAACGGCCGTTTTTCCCAAATTTCCATACGGTGAGTGTAGCAAAAAAATCATTTGGCGCCTTCATGCTTTTCTTAATCGCCTCTGCTAAACTGTGGTCATCATGTAAGGAGGTTTTCCGTGCGCGTTTTGGTTGTAGAAGATGAACCAACGATCGCTAATTTTATTCGTCAAGGGCTCACCGAAGCTGGCTTTGCCGTTGACGTGGCCCGGGATGGCGAGGAAGGACGATATTATGCCCACGCTGCCGAATACGACGTGCTGGTGTTAGACATCATGCTGCCCAAGGTCAATGGTCTGGACTTACTGCGCCGGCTGCGTGACGAAGGCTGGAAAACGCCTACGCTGATGCTAACTGCTCGCGATACGGTCGAAAATCGGGTTGAAGGTCTGGACGCTGGCGCGGATGATTACTTAGTGAAGCCTTTTGCCTTTCCAGAGCTGCTGGCTCGGGTACGCGCCCTGCTGCGACGACCGCCCATGCAGGCAGGCACGGTCATGCAAATTGGTGATTTGCGCATGGATACGGCCAGGCATCTTGTGGAGCGAAACGGCCGTTCCATTGAACTCAGCCCGCGCGAATTTGCCATCCTTGAATATTTAATGCGCCACCCCAACCAGGTGCTCAGCCGTACCCAGATTGGGGAGCATGTCTGGAATTTTGACTTTTACAATGAATCCAACGTGGTTGACGTGTACATTGGCTACCTGCGGCGCAAGCTGGACAAAGATAGCAGCGACTCATTGATTCATACGGTGCGCGGTGTGGGTTACCGAATTAGTGAAGCGTAAGACGTCAATCATCATGAAGATATCTCGGATACGGCCGTCTCAACTCCCCCTCCAATATCGCCTGACGCTATGGTATCTGCTCACGCTTGGTACTATTCTGCTGCTGTTTGCCACCTTCTTATACTTCCAGCTGCGCGCCAACCTGTTTGATCAACTCGATTCGTCATTGCAACTGGTGGCCTCGCAAACGGCCGTCAATGCCGATGACGCCACAGAGCAACTGGCGTTTCAAGATGCTGCCTCGATGGCTGATCTCGATTTCATTATCTATCTGACCAGCAAAGAAGGCACAATATGGGATAAAGCGGGCCGTGATATCACTGTTCAACCGCAGCAACCATCCCAATTAGGGCACTCGAACATGCTCATTGGCGACGACCAATGGCAGGTGTTTACTGAAGAAGTAAGCGCGGGAGATAGTGCCGGCTATTTACAGATCATCGCCGATATAGA
This sequence comes from uncultured Anaerolineae bacterium, assembly GCA_965368765.1. GTDB lineage: Bacteria > Chloroflexota > Anaerolineae > Promineifilales > Promineifilaceae > Leptofilum. The sequence continues at coordinate 2,543 of CBDUOF010000160.1, forward strand.
CCCCATCAATGACACGCTGGACCGGCTCTTGGCGCTGATCCTTATTGGCGGACCCTTGGCACTGGTTTTGGCTGGATTGGGCGGCTTTTTTATGGCTGGGCGCGCCCTTCATCCCATAGATCGCATGACGCGAACGGCGCAAACCATTACCGCCAGCGACTTAAGCCAGCGTATTGAATACGAAGGCGCCGCTGATGAGGTTGGCCGATTAGCCCAGACATTCGACACAATGCTCGATCGGCTGCAGACGGCATTTGAACGTGAGCGTCAATTCACGGGGGACGCTGCTCATGAACTGCGCACCCCGTTAACTGCCCTTAAGGGTCAGCTACAGGTAACCCTTAGTCGTCCCCGTCAGGCAGAAACCTATCAGACGACCCTGCATGAATTGGAACAGCAAGTTGATCGTCTGATTCACTTAAGCAACAGCTTGCTTTACATGGCTCGATTAGAACAAAATCAGACCCGGGAAACAGCAGAAAGCATCGCAGTGCTCGACCTCTTTGGGGCGCTGCTGGATCAAATACGGCCGTTGGCCCGCGAGAAATCAATCCAACTCCAAACGGACATCCCTGCCAACCTACAGCTCAAGGGAAACCTCGATTTACTCATTCGCCTATTCCTGAACTTGCTGGATAACGCTATCAAGTATACGCCGTCAGGTGGTACGATTACCCTTAGCGTCACAGAAGCCAATCAGCTCGTCACAACCACGCTTTTCAACACCGGTCAATCGATTCCGCCAGAACATTTGCCCCATCTCTTTGAGCGCTTTTACCGCGTCGAGTCAGATCGTTCGCGCGCCTCGCAGCCCAATGAAGCGGGAGGCGCCGGGCTGGGCCTGGCCATTGCGCAAGAAATTGCCAAAGTGCATCACGGGAAGATAGAAGTTAGAAGCGAAGCTGATTCCGGCACGACTTTCTTGGTCTATTTACCCGCCGCCCCACGCTAAAACAGTTCATTCTTACACCTCGGCGATTTGAAAACGGCCGTATGGGCAACGGCCGTTTTTGGCTTCCACCAAATTCCTACTTGACAGATCAGGCAAAACTAATTATATTAGCCTTCAAGGTTAACGACGTTAGTTTTAAACAGAAATGTTGTTTAGGAGAATCACATGACACACAGCTTACAAAAAATGCCAAAAATCTTATTACATCTGGAGGGGGCGGCCTTATTCCTTGCTGCCCTCACGCTATATGCCCAATTTAACTTTGGGTGGTGGCAATTTGCTCTTTTATTGCTCGTGCCGGACCTGTCAATGGTTGGCTACCTGCGCAACGAACAGACTGGCAGCCTTTGCTACAATGTCGCTCACACCTACGTTTTGCCCATTGTCTTGGGCACCGTTGCGCTGCTGCTCAATTTTGCCTTAGGAATGCAATTGGCTATTATCTGGCTTGCCCACATCGGTCTGGATAGATTGCTCGGCTATGGCTTAAAATATCCCAGTAGCTTTAAAAGCACCCATTTCTCGAAGGTTTAATAGATCCCTATGCCCTACCCCAGTCAAGTCAGTCGCGACGATATTGTGTCCGAAGCGTGGCAGTTAATTGAAGCAGACGGCGCAGATAAGTTATCACTCAGTAAACTGGCAAACGCCTTGGGTATTAAGGCGCCATCTCTTTATCGGCACATTGGCAACAAAGCACAGTTGCTACGGGCTGTAAATCTTTATACCTCACAGCAGCTTGTCGATGCGCTCAACGAAGCCACCGCTAACGGTCATGGTACCGCGAGCGAACAATTGGTAGCTATCATGCGCGCCTACCGAGACTTTGCCCACGAGCATCCCAATTGCTACATTCTTGCCTTTACCAACAACGACGACGCGTTACGGCCAGATGAAAAGGTACTGGAGCAAATGGCACTACCCCTTCAGGCGTTGGTGACGGCCGTTTCTGGCCCGACCGAATCATTGGCAGCCCTTCGCGGGGCGATGGCACTCGTCCACGGCTTTATCATGCTGGAACTACACGGCCAGCTGCGGCGCGGTGGCGATCTGTCCACTGATTTCGAATCGGCCGTTCAGGCCTATTTGCGCGGTTGGCAATCGACCCAGTAATGACACGGATCATGTGGGGACGGCTGCGTGCGGTTCCTAGCGCGTTGTGTTGCTATTTCCCAGGCAGGGCGAGGGGTGGCAAAAAAAACGGCCGTCACAGGTAGTGACGGCCGTATTAAGACTCCCGAACAGAGGTGGCTTTGGCTAATTTCAGGTTAGTTTACAGAAAATGGGGTTACTGAGTTGGCAACTGCTGGAGCTGCTTCATTACATTCAGCATAATTTTCATCCAAACCTTCCTCGCGGCTCAAACGGGAAGATAAGGCACAGGCAGATACAACCAGGGCTGAAGCTACAAACGATGCGGCGGTAAAGGCGATGATGATTGTCATGATATTCACTCCAGGTTCTTTTCTCATCTAACTATTTCTTAACGCATGTGTCTGAAATTTCTTCGTAATTTATATCGTAAGAATTGCACCCAGTTTAAGGCTTTCCCGAAGTGAAGTCACTAGTACATACAGTATAGTACCGTGGCATTGAAGCGGTGATACGGCCGTTTTCAACAGCTATTCCACTACATTTGTGTCAATAATATAGTGCCACCAATTGTTTGCTATTCCCCCCACGCTTCCCGCCACATGCGGCAAATGACCCAGCCACCACAAATGATGCTGCCGAATATCCCCATTCCCCCATTCACTACAATTTACCTGCTGAGGCTCACCGGACAAATCAGGATAATTGAGCCAGGTTTGGCAGCGGCTGGCAACAGATCGTCGATTGCCCCAATCGTAGTCACGCTGGCTGTTGGGCGCAAAATGGACGTTGCCACATTCTGCCTCTCCCGGATGCGTTTGCTCATGGCGAATGAAGCGATTCCACAAATTACCCTCCCCACGCTTGCGTCGATACACGTGGCTCATAATCGACTCCACCCGATGGCCCAGATTTTCCAGCATTTCACCAGGGCCGCGCTCATAGCTGAAGCCCATCATCACAAAACGCCGCTGCGCCTGGCGGTCGATAAGCGGTGGCGCATTGCACCAAAAAGCATCCGGCCCCACCATGCGGGATTCAAAATAGCCAGCATACGGAAACCCCATCAGCCACACTTCATCGATGCTTCCGGCGTTTATTTTGGGAATAATGTTAAAGTCATGGAGAATACGGCCGTAATCTGCCCCATCCGGTTGGTGAAAGCCCGTCCGGCTCGTCCAACGCTGCACATACGTTTCTGGATCGTAGACAAACCCATCATTTTTAACCGGAAAGCCATCCACTTCAATCCGCTCCACGATTTCATAGTTGGCATAGCCGAAGCTGGCCGCTGCCACATCGTAAATATATTGCGCCACCAACTCATCCGGGTTTTGCCAGCGCATCACCTCATGCAGCCGCCCGCCATAAGACGGTACGCGCGGGTTGTGGATGATAAGCAGCACTTTTGGCTGCACAGGAGGAATATCAGGTTGGTTACTAGACGGCCGTATAAGCCCTAAAATTCGTCGAAACATTAATCCTCCGGACGCTCCCCCGCCTGGGCCATCTTCACCAGCCTTGGCTCAAACCGGGCCATTGTTTCCACCAGATCGGCCTGTGCGGCCATCACTGCATGAATATCCTTGTAAGCCATTGGCACCTCATCCAACCCCGCAGACAGCAGCACGACGTCTCGCTCCCGTAAATATTTCTTCACCGCCGACCAGGTAAATGATTTTTTGGCCTGCTTGCGGCTCATGCGTCGCCCGGCACCGTGAGCCGCCGAATTGAGCGCAGCGGCATTCCCCAGCCCACGCACCACAAAGCCGGGCGTGCCCATCGAGCCGGGAATAATGCCCAAAACGCCAGCGCCAGCGGGGGTGGCCCCCTTGCGGTGCACAATGACGGTTTCGCCATCATGTTCCTCTTTCCAGGCGAAATTGTGATGGTTTTCCACATCCAAAAGCACTTTAGCGTTAAGCGCTTTCACTACATGCTGATGGATGCAGGCGTGGTTGGCGGCGGCATACTGGCCCATAAGCTGCATTGCAGCCCAATACTCCCGTCCGGCGTCGCTGGCCAAATCGAGCCAGGCTAGATGGCGCAGCTCTTTGGGCAGTTCGAGATGCAAATTCATTGCTAATTTACTGTAATGATCGGCCACGGTGGCCCCCGCGCCGCGACTGCCGCTGTGGCTGAGGAGTGCCAGATACTCCCCAACAGGCAAACCTAATTCCTCATTGAGGACAGTGAGGCTGCCAAATTCCACAAAGTGGTTGCCGCTGCCGCTGGTGCCGAGCTGTGTCCACGCTTTATCACGCAGTCGGCTGGTTACGGCCGTTACCCCCCAATCGGCATCCATCACCGGATGATCGCGCCGTTCACCCTTCTTAAAATTAGCCCCAATGCCAAAGCGGGTTTCATATTCGATGGCATTGGCCAGCCTCTTCTGCTCCCCGCGCAAAACGTGCAGCGGCAGGTCCAGCACGCTCAGCTTCATGCGACAGGCGATGTCTACCCCCACGGCGTAGGGGATCACAGCATTGCGCACCGCCAGCACGCCGCCAATGGGCAGGCCGTAACCCAAATGGGCATCGGGCATGAGCGCCCCGCGTACAGAAACGGCCAGTTGGGCCGCGTTTTTCATCTGATTGATGGAGTTTTCGTCGAGATTGTCGCCCCAAATCTGGAAGGGGGCGGGCTTTTCGCGGGGTTTGAAGCGGGGCTGTTCTTGCTCATGGACCAAAATGGCGGCAGCCAGTTCACCGAACAAGTCATCTTGCAGGTAATCGCTAGGGTTTTCGACAACGGCCGTTATCAAATCAGGCATATCGCGTTTGGGGATGCCAAAGGCGCGGGCATTGCGAACGGCCGTACCCGCCAGCCGCATCGCTTCCCCTTGTGGCACACCCAATCGAGCAAATTTTCGTGCATTCATTCCTTCATCTTCCTTACGCCATCCCTGCCTACAAATATTGTATCAGGTTGTCGCCCTCCATGACGAGAAACAGAAAACGGCCGTATTGAAACAAATCAATACGGCCGTTCACATTTTCAATTTGGAGCGCGGATTTACGCCGATGACGCTGATTTTATCCGCGTTTTTCTGCGTTTATCCACGTCCTATTTCTCTTAGATGCGCACAACGTGGGGCAAAATCACCGGGCGAGATTGGGTCTCGCCGTAGAAGAAGTTTTGCAAGGTTTTGCGAATGGTGTCGTCGTTAGAACGGCCGTTTTTCTTCAACGCCTGCTTCAAATTACGCTTCGCCTTATCCATCAGATCTTGCGAATTGTCCATCTGCATAAAGCCTCGGCTGATAAGCTGAACTTCGCCCGCCAGCTTGCGCTGCTTGTTCACCGGCACATAGACCAACACAAACCCATCCTGCGACAGTCGCTCGCGGTCTCGCACAACCAGCTCACCAATTTTACCCACCAGGGAACCATCGACGTAGACATCGTTGGCCGGAACGGGTTCATCTAGCCACGCTTTTTGGCCGTCGGTTGTCCAGGTCGCCCCATTTTCCATAATGAAAATATTGTCCGCCGCCAGGCCGCTCTTTTGCGCCAGCTGGGAGTGAAGATGCAGATGGCGGGTTTCGCCATGCACCGGAATGAGGAATTGCGGATTCACTGTCTCCAACATAATGCGCATATCCTCGCGGCTGCCGTGCCCAGAAACATGCACCGTCGCCAGCGAGCCGTACACCACATTGGCCCCACGGCTAAACAAATTGTTCAGCATCCGGCCCACATCTTCTTCGTTGCCCGGAATGGTGCCACCAGAAACAATAATCGTATCGCCAGCATGAACCTGCACTTCGCGGTGTTCGCCCTTGGCCATGCGATTCAGCGCAGAGCGTGGTTCACCCTGAGAACCCGTCGATAAAATGACCAGCTCGCTTTCTGGGACGTTGGCTTTGATGTCTACCAGCAACCCTTTGGGGATTTTTAGGTAGCCAAGATCGCGCGCCAGTTCTGCATTTTGCTGCAGGCTGCGCCCGGTCAGCGCCACTTTGCGGTTGTGCTTTTGGGCCAGATAGATAATTTCTTGCAGCCGTGCCAGCACAGAAGAGAACGTAGCGATGATGATGCGACGGCCGTTTGCTTCTTCAAACAACGTGTCCAGCGCATCTGTCACCAACTGTTCTGTTGGGGTGCGACCCGGCCGATCTGCATTGGTGCTGTCGGCCAGTAGCGCCAGAACGCCATTGGGCGTCAGCTCTTTTAACCGCTTCAGGTCAGTCGTGCGTCCACCGGCTGGAGTTTCATCCAGCTTGTAGTCGCCCGTGTGCACCACAGCGCCTACTGGCGTGTCGATGACCAGCCCGACGGCTGCAGGAATGGAGTGGGCCACGGCAAAAGGACTTACGCGGAACGGCCCCAAATGGAGCGTCTGCTTGTCGTCAATTTTTTCCAGGGTTACTTGTTCCAGTAAGCCCACTTCCTCTAGCTTACTGGCAACCATGCCCAGCGTCAGGTCTGTGCCGTAAACAGGCACATTCACCTGCTTGAGCAGGTAGGGCAAGCCCCCGATGTGGTCCATATGGCCATGCGTCAGCACAATGCCGCGCACGGTATCTTTGTTTTCAATGACATAGTCATAGTTAGAGAGCACGAGATCGATCCCGTGCAAATCATTTTCGGGGAACATCACCCCGCAATCGACGATAATTTGATTACGGCCGTATTCGAGAATGGTCATATTCTTACCAATCTCCCCCAGGCCGCCCAAGGGAATAATTTTTAAATTTTTACTCATAAAACTTTTTACGTGTGTTTCCTTTACCGCCATACGTCGTTGTTGGCGGCTAAAATACTAAAATAATTGATCGAGATAAGCACGCGCCCTATGGTCATCCATAACGGCCATGCTGAATTTTTTTGTATCACCATCTCACAGCATAAATGGACAAGCTGCATTCAGCTTTGTTGAGATTGGTTGTGTCCTGAACTGTTTCGAACTAGGGCTGATTCTCTGTGAGGGGTTAATCAGATTGCGTTGTAGCAGAAGGCACTTTCTTGGTAATTACGTGCGCAAGCATAACATAATCGGATAAGAAAGTCATTAGTTTTATAGAACTGGGGCTAATTTCTCATACAAAAAGCGACCAGCCAGATGGCCAGGTCGCTCAAAAGGTTCCAATTTTACTGTTTGGGGCGCGGCTTAATGGTTGTAAAGACGGCCGTCTCCATCAGGGTCTACCCATTGGCAAGGCTCGTCCATGTGGGTGCATTGATAGCCCGCCGAACATTTACGGGCCAAGACGCGGTATTCTTCGCCCCCTTTGTTTATAAGGCCAACTGGATATACGCGCTTTTCAAAGAGGTCTACTTCATCATTAACAAAGCTACATTTCTTGGTGCCCAACTTAATCCATTCCACCTGTGCCATGATTCGCTTCCTTAAAAACCTGACGGGCAAATCACACTACCGATCAGATTTAGATTAGTCGCTAATAGAATCAGTGTAAAAAAAACGGCCGTTCCTCAACAGTGAAGAACGGCACGCACAGGTTTGCTAAATGTCATACAGACACGTTTACATCTTTAGGTAAATCTTCCAGGCGTCAGGGACGCTGCCCGAAGCCACCAGATAATCGACCCGGGGTGTTTTGGGCTCCCAACGCATGTGCATCCCGGCTTCATGGGGCAACCGGTTGCCTTTGCGATTATTGCAAGAGGAGCAGGCACAAGCGGTATTGGTCCAGGTATTACGGCCGTTGCGACTCTTCGGCACAATGTGGTCGACAGAGAAATCAATGTGGCGCAAAATGCGGCCACCCTGGCGGCTGCCGGGCTGTACACCGCAAAAGATACAGGTAAAGTTGTCTCGTCGCATTACCGCGCGGCGGCTCCAGGACGCACCCCGTTGTGGCACATTGACATAACGTCGCAGCCGCAGCACCGTGGGAATCTCCAGCGTCGTAGCCGCGCCAGACAGCGCCACCACTTCTTCCGTTGCTGCGTCAACGACTTCACGCAGCAGCAAAGACAACGCCCGCCGTTTAGGAATCACTGCCAGGGGTTCGTAGCTTGCATTCAAGAGCAGGACTGCTACCATGTTCTTCTCCTTGCAAACAATGGATCTACCCAATCAATCTGGGTCACATTACCTTTCAACCATCATGTAAAAAAGCGCGTTGGCTAAATTTTTCACAATGTTTTTAGCCAAATTCGGGCAGATTTTACCATAAAGTTGCCAAAATACAGTTAATGGTTTGTTAAATCTGGGGGAAGGTGAGCGTAAACGTGGTGGTTTCCTGAGGGGTGCTGCGGACGGCGATACGGCCGTTATGCGCCTCTACAATTTGTTTAGCAATCGCCAAACCCAGGCCACCCCCCGCCCCGCCGCGGTGGGTTCTGGCCCGGTCGCCCCGCCAGAAGCGCTCAAAAACAAAGGGCAAATCCTCGGCGGCAATGCCTTCGCCTGTGTCGATGACTTCAATTTGTACGCCGTCCTCCAGCAGTCTGGCTTGTAGGGTGATTCGGCCGCCGGCAGGCGTGTGGCGCAGGGCGTTGGCGACCAGATTGCTCAAGACCTGATCGAGTCTGCCCGCATCGCCAGAAATGTGGGTATGGGGAAGGAGAACGGCCGTTTCCAGCAGCAACTCAATCCCCTTTGCCTCGGCCTGACCCGAAAAGCTTGTGGCCACATCGGCCAATAAATCGGCCACATTGACAGGCTCCATTTTTAGGGGCAGCTGCCCGGCATCGGCCAGCGACAGGGTGTGCAGATCAGCAACCAGTCGGGCCAGCAGGCGGGTTTCGTCCAGCGTGGCCTCGATATGCTCTGGCGTAGGCTCATACACGCCGTCCAGCACGCCCTCCAAATTACCCTGAATGATGTGCAGCGGGGTGCGCAGCTCGTGGGCCACGTCGGCGGTAAGGTTGCGCCGCTGCTGGTCGGCCCGCTGCAATTCTTCCG